>NZ_JBSPUF010000009.1:165088-191803 GCF_056861425.1 Stenotrophomonas sp. 21LCFQ19
GTTGCCCCTCCCAGTCCCCGCCCCCGCCCCCCCGGGCCCCCCCCCCGCCCCCCCCCGCCCCCCCACTACATGAAGCAAAGCAAAGCCAACCCCTCCCCAGCCCTCCCCTTGCCTGCGGCAAAGGGAGGGAGCACAGCTGCATGCCGCCATGCAAAAGAAAAGGCCGGCATTCGCCGGCCTTTTCATTACTCGATCACAACCAGGGCAACAGCCAGTGGTCGACCAGCAGGAAGGCGAACAGCGCCATCAGATACACGATGGAATAGCCGAACATCTTCATGTTGAACATCTCGTCCGGCGGGTTCTGCATCTTCCATGCGTACCAGAGGAACACGATGTTCAATACCGTCGCGCCCCCCAGGTAGAACATGCCGCTCATGTCGATGGCCACCGGCAGCAGCGTCACCACCGCCAGCACCACCGAGTACGCCAGGATCTGCTTGCGGGTATGCGGCACGCCGTGGGTCACCGGCAACATCGGGATCTCGGCCTTGGCGTAGTCAACGCGGCGGAAGATCGCCAGTGCCCAGAAGTGCGGCGGGGTCCAGATGAAGATGATCAGCACCAGCAACGAGGCGTAGGCCCAGTCCGAGCTGCCCTGCATGCCGGTGATCGCTGCCCAGCCCAGTAGCGGCGGCGTTGCACCTGCCAGGCCACCAATGACGATGTTCTGCGAGGTCGCCCGCTTCAGGTAGACGGTGTAGATCACCGCATAGCCGATCAGCGAGGCGAAGGTCAGCACTGCGGTGATCACGTTCACCCACAACACCAGGATGGTCATCGACAGCGCGGTCAGCGCGCCGGCAAACACCAGCACCTGCCGCGGCGAGACCTTGCCGACCACCAGCGGTCGCCACGAGGTACGCGCCATCTGCGCGTCGATGCGCGCATCCAGCAGCTGGTTGATCGCCGCTGCGGCCGAGGCCGACAGCCAGATGCCAAGGAAGCCGAGCAGGCCGGTCACCACCTGCGCGGTGGTCGGCAGGCCCGGAATGGCCAGGCACATGCCGACCAGGGCGGTGAACACAATCAGTGCCACCACCTTCGGCTTGGTCAGGTCCCAGTAGTCACGCCATGTTGTACGCATCATTCACTCCGGGGCGCGCAGCCGCGCCAGCAGCGTGACCAATACAAACAACAGGGCAACCGCACCGCCGCTGTGCATCACCGCCACGGCCAGCGGCAATGCCAGCTTGACGTTGAGCACGCCCAGGGTGACCTGCAGCAGCAACAGCACGATCACGGCGCTTGCCCAACCACGCATGCCCGGCAGGCGGAACATGCGCACCGACAGCACCAACAGGTACAGGGCCACCAGCACCGCGAACATCCGGTGCGCCATCTGGATGGCGATACGCGAGGCGCCATCGAGCACGCCACCTTCGTAATCCACGCCGATGCCGCGCCACAGGGTGAAACCTTCCGTGTAGTTCTGCTGCGGCCACCATTGGCTGACGCAGCGCGGGAAGTTGTCCAGCGAGGCACTGCCACCACCGCAGGCCAGCGCCGCATAGTTGGCGCTGACCCAGCCGCCGAGCGCGATCTGCAGCACGACCAGGGCAACAGCGCCACGCAGCCACCAGCGCAGGCGCGGCGCCTCGGCCAGGGTGATCGGCAGGTGCGTTGCCTTCCACGCCATCCACACCAGCATGCCGAACATCAGCATGCCGCCAAGCAGATGGCCCATCACCACGATGGGCTTGAGCAGCCAGGTGACCGTCCACATGCCGAGCAGGGCCTGGAACACGACCACCGCCAAGGTCAGCACGGCCGCGCGCGCCAGATCAATGTTGGACCAGCGCAGCGCCGCCAGCAGCAGAATCGCTTCGCCACCGATGGCGAGCACGCTGGAAGCCACGTGTTCGCCGCGCATATAGAGAGGTATCGCGAGCGCCACCAGCGCCGAGGCAGTGACGATCTGGGCAATGCCGTGCTTGCGCCGGCGTGCCGCCAGCAATGCCAGGGTCAGCACTTCGACGCCAAGCAGGCCGGCCAGGAAACGGTGCACCTGTTCACGCCAGGCCTTGTGGGTCTCCAGCGGGCGGATCTCGCTGGCCACGTGCTGGGCGGCTTCCATCTGCGTCTGCGGCCAGGTCACGCGGCCATAGCAGGTAGGCCAATCCGGGCAGCTCAGGCCGGCGTCGGACAGGCGCACGAAGGAGCCGAACATGATCGTGCTCGCCGTCATGATCAGTGCGAACCACGCCAGTCGGTGGAAATTGCGGTACAGCGCCGGACGCGCGGAGGCATTCATCGAACGGAACTCACATCAGTTTCAACAGCTTGGATAGATCAGCCCGCAGTCCACCCGGTTCAAAACCCGGCGCATAGCGGAATACCACAAAGCCATTGGGATCAATCACATACACCGGGATACCGGCCGGGTCATCAACCCCCGGCAGCTTGCCCCGGAACGCAGGCTGGGGCTGCAGCACCTTCAGTGCCGGCGTCGCAGCCACCTGCGCAGGCGGCGTACCCAGCCACAATATCTCGACATTATCCGCGTTATGCCCGAACAACTGCCACACCTTGTCCAATTGCTGCGACAAAGTGACGCAGGCCGGCGCGCAGTCAGCCGGCGGTGCCAGCAGGATGCGCCAGTGGCGCTCGCTCGGGTTCCAGTCATAGGCCTGGCCGCTGGCCAGGTGCAGCTGCTCGCTGCGCAGGTCCAGCGCCGGCTGCAGCAGTTCACCGTGATGGCGGTTGATCTGCGGCGTCCAGCCCGAGAAGCGCAGGATGCCAGCCAGCGCCATCGAACCGAAGAACATGGCGAAGATCAACAGCAATACCCGGCGACCGCGGTTGCGGGTGGCGAGCTGGTCGGGGGTGAGTGCGTTCATGGCTGGGTTCTTTTCGAGCTGGCTATGGGGAGTGGCTGCAAGCGAAAGCTGGAACTGGAACTGGAGCAAAGGCTGGAGCAAAGGCTGAAAGCACCCCTCCCCGGCCCTCCCCTTCACCTTCGGTGAAAGGGAGGGGGAAATTCAACGGCAAAGGCAGGAGCGAGTACCAAAGCGACGGCGCAACGCTCTGCCCCCTCCCTTGCGCGTAGCGCAGGGGAGGGTTGGGGAGGGGTGCTTTGGCTTTGGCTTTGGCTTTGGCTTTGCCTTCCAACCAGCTCCAACCTACGCCGCATTCCCAACTCCCAACTTCCTGCGCTTCTTGAACTGCAACACCAGCGCAATCAACAACACCGCCAAAGCCATCGCGAACCACTGCACCGCATACCCAAGATGCCGCGAAGGCGGCAAGGTATTCGGCAGCAGGTCCAGGTCGCGTGCATAGCCCAACGGTAGGGCTGGATCCAGTCGCAGCACCTTCGGCGCCAGCGCGACGCCGTCCAGTCCGAGCTGTGCGGCAATCGCCGGCAGGTCGATCCGTGTCGCCAACCAGGTCTGCGGTTGCCTGGCCGCAGTCAATGCCGGGCCCAAGGCAATGCCGGTTGCCGGCGCAGGCGCCCACAGTCCCTGCAACGTCTGGGTGCCCTGCTCTGCGCTGATCGTCGGCATGCTGCGGTCAGCAGGCAGCGGAAGCCAGCCCAGATCGACCAGCACGACGGCTCCGTCGGCAGCGCGCGCAGGCTGGTAGACCTTGATGCCAGCGCGACCTTCCCGCAGTTGGTTGTCCAGCAGCACGCTGCCGGGCAGGAACTGCAGCTGGTCACGCACCCAATGCAGGGAATCCGGGGCGGCGACGGCCTGGGCCAGGCTGAGCGCGGCGTCGCGACTCGGCGGCAGCTGCGCAAGCAAGGCCTCTTTCTGCTGCATGCGCTGCAGCTGCCAGCCGCCCAGCGCGCAGAACAACGCGGCCACCAGCACCGCCACTACCCAGCCCAAAAACGCTGTGTGCTGTCGCGTCATGACAAGCTGCCGCCAAGCGGGTGATATAGCACTGCCCTTCCACCCTTCGAGCCACGCATGAATGATTCGTTGAAGACCTTGCTGGTAATCGCGTTCTTGATCGTCATCGTCTGGAATCTTGGTGCCGGCCTCTATTACCTGATGATCGATCGCGGCCAGACCAAACGGACGGTCAATGCGTTGACGCGGCGTATCGCGCTGTCAGTGGTGCTGATCCTGCTGGTTGCCCTGAGCATCTACATGGGCTGGATCAAGCCGCATGGTGTGGGCGGCTGAACATCGCAGCAGCCGCTCTGCATTGCAGCGCGGCTGCCGACACTTGTTACAGCACGTAGACAAACAGGAACAGCATCAGCCACACCACGTCGACGAAGTGCCAGTACCACGCGGCCGCTTCGAATCCAAAGTGATTGTCGCGGGTGAAGTGTCCCTTGGCCGCACGGAACCACATCACGATCAGCATGATGGTCCCGAGCAGCACATGCGCACCGTGGAAGCCGGTCAGCATGAAGAAGGTCGAGCCGTAGATGCCAGACCCCAACGTGAGGTTCAATTCCTTGTAGGCGTGGATGTATTCCTCGGCCTGGAAGAACAGGAACACGCAGCCCAGCAGCACTGTCGCCCCCAGCCAGATCAGCAGCTGCTTGCGGTTGCCCGCCTTCAGTGCGTGATGGGCGATGGTCAGGGTCACGCCCGAGGTCAGCAGGATCAGCGTATTGAGCAGCGGCAGGCCCCAGGCCGGAATGGTCTGGAAGGCACCACCAATATCGGCCGGGCCGTTGGTCGGCCAAGCAGCGGAATAGCCATCCCACAGGTATTCGTTGGTGAGCACGCCATGGCCTTCACCACCGAGCCACGGCAGGCCCATGTTGCGGGTGTAGAACAGCGCGCCGAAGAAGGCAGCGAAGAACATCACCTCGGAGAAGATGAACCAGATCATCCCCATCCGGAACGAGCCATCCACCTGGCGGTTGTAGTTGCCACCCTCGGATTCGCGGATGACATCGCCGAACCACAGGAACAGGGTGAACACCATCATCGCCACGCCGATGAAGAAGGCCGCGCGGCCCCAGCTGGCGTCGTTGAGCCAACTGGCTACCCCGACCATCATCACCAGCATCGCGATCGATCCTACAAACGGCCATTTGCTGCTGCTTGGCACGAAGTAGACATTGGGATCAGGGGTGTTATGGGCCATGGCGTTGCTTCCGGGTCCGTGATCAGGGAGCTGCGTGTGCGGCCGCCGCGGCAGATGCCGGGGTCAGCCGTTCGGTCAGCGCATCATTCTTGTAGAAGGTGTAGGACAGGGTGATCGTGTTGACGTCGGCCGGCAGGTCCGGGTCGACGATGAAACGTACCGGCATGTCGCGTTTCTCACCGGCCTGCAGGGTCTGCGCGGTGAAGCAGAAACATTCGGTCTTGTTGAAATAGCCCGAGGCACGGGCCGGTGCCACCGACGGCACCGCACTGCCAACCAGCGCGCGGTCACTGTCGTTGCGGGCGTAATACAGGGCTTCGTTCAACTCGCCCGGCACCACGTCCATCGTCAGCTTTTCCGGATGGAAGGCCCACGGCAGCTTGGAATTGACGCCGCCATCAAACTCCACCCGCACGGTGCGCTTGCCGGTGGTCGCATGTGCATTGGCTTCGTGCGTGGTCGCGCCGCGCTCCAGGCGCACGCCGAATACTTTCTCGCAGGCGATGCGGTACAGCGGCACCAGCGAGAAGGTCAGCACGAATACCGCCAACGCCACGCCAATCAGCCGGCCAAGGCCGGCATTGGGCTTGGGTGCGGGCGCCGGCGCGGTCAACTCGCCAGCACCCCGGACAGGATGAAGCCGACGTAGACCGCGACCGCGATCAGGCCGACCACCAGCGCGGTGCGCCGCGAACGACGCCTGCGCAGTTCCAGTTCCTCAGCCTGCCATTGCTCGTTGCTGCTCATCGCAGGATTCCTCAATGGGTCACGTCGTCATGCGCAAGGTCGCCCGGCTTGATCACCGGCGGCACGGTAAAGGTATGCGCGGGCGCCGGCGACGGAATGGTCCACTCCAGGCCCTTGGCGCTTTCCCAGGCACGCGCTTCGGCACGCTTGCCGTTGCGCAGCGAGGACAGCAGGATCGCCGCCATCATGAACGGCGTGGCGAACATGCCGAATGCGCCAATCGAGCTGATCAGGTTCCAGTCGGCGAACACCGGGTTGTAGTCCGGGATGCGCCGCGGCATGCCGGCCAGGCCGAGGAAGTGCTGCGGGAAGAACAGCAGGTTGACGAACACCATCGTCCACCAGAAATGGAACTTGCCCCAGAACTCGTTGTACATGCGGCCTGTCCACTTCGGCCACCAGTAGTAGACCGCGGCAATCAGCGCCAATACCGCGCCGGTCACCAGCACGTAGTGGAAGTGCGCCACCACGAAATAGGTGTCGTGGTACTGGTAGTCGGCCGGCACGATGGCTAGCATCAGGCCGGAGAAACCACCGATGGTGAAGAGGATGACGAAGGCGATGGAGAACAGCATCGGCGTTTCAAACGTCAGCGAGCCCTCCCACATCGTGCTGACCCAGTTGAACACCTTCACCCCGGTCGGGATCGAGATCAGCATCGTGGCAAACATGAAGTAGATCTCGCCACCCAACGGCATGCCCACCGTGAACATGTGGTGGGCCCACACGATGAACGACAGGAAGGCGATGGCGGCGGTGGCATAGACCATCGCCTGGTAACCGAACAGCGGCTTGCGACTGAAGGTCGGCAGGATTTCGCTGACCACGCCGAACGCCGGCAGGATCATGATGTAGACCTCGGGGTGCCCGAAGAACCAGAAGATGTGCTGGAACATCACCGGGTCACCGCCACCGGCGGCGTTGAAGAAGCTGGTGCCGAAGAACTTGTCGGTCAGCAACATGGTCACCGCGCCAGCCAGCACCGGCATCACCGCGATCAGCAGGAAGGCGGTGATCAGCCAGGTCCAGCAGAAGATCGGCATCTTCAGCAGGTCGATTCCCGGTGCGCGCATGTTGAGCACGGTGGCGATGATGTTGATCGCGCCCATGATCGAGCTGACACCGGCGACGTGGATGGCGAACACGCTGAAGGCAACGTTGTAGCCGCCCTGCAGCGACAGCGGCGGATACAGCGTCCAGCCACCGGCCGGTGCACCACCAGGCAGGAACAGGGTCACCAGCAGCATGCCGAAGGCCACCGGCAGCAACCAGAACGACCAGTTGTTCATGCGCGGCAGCGCCATGTCGGGCGCGCCGATCTGCAGCGGGATCATCCAATTGGCGAGGCCGACGAAGGCCGGCATCACGCCACCGAAGATCATCACCAGTGCATGCACGGTGGTCATCTGGTTGAAGAACTCGGGCTTGACGAACTGCAGGCCGGGTTGCGCCAGCTCCAAGCGGATCACCACGCTCATCGCCGCACCGATGATGAACATCGTGAAGCTGAAAAGCAGGTACAGCGTGCCGATGTCCTTGTGATTGGTGGAGAAGAACCAGCGCTCGAAGAAGCCCTGTTGGTGCCCGTGGTGATCGGAGTGGTCCACTGCGGTATTCGCCATTGCAACTACACCTCGTTATGCGTTTTCAGGCATCGCGCCGGTGGCACCGGCACGCAGTGGTATCAGGCAGCGGCCGCCGTAGGTGCGGCGGGGCTTGCTTCCGGTTGCGTTGCTTCGGGCGCCGCGGCGGGTGCCGGTTCGGCGGCAGGCGCGGGCGCGGCTTCTGCAGGCGCGGCAGGCGCCGGCTTGCGCGAGGCCAGCCAGGACTTGAACTCGTCCTTGGACACGGCCTTGACCACGATCGGCATGAAGCCATGGTCCTTGCCGCACAGTTCCGCGCATTGGCCGCGGTACACGCCTTCGGTTTCGATGTTGGTCCAGCGCTCGTTGATGAAGCCCGGCACGGCGTCCTGCTTCCAGCCCAGCGCCGGCACCCACCACGCATGGATCACGTCGTCGGAGGTGATGACGAAACGCACCTTGGTATCCACCGGCAGCACCAGCGGGTTGTCCACGTCGAGCAGGTAGTGCGGATCGCTGGCCATGGTCGGCACGCTGCCGCTCTGCCGCACTTCGTCGGACTTGCGGTCCAGGCGGCTGGTGAAGGCGACGTTTTCACCCAGGTATTCGTACTTCCACATCCACTGATAGCCGGTGATCTTCACCGTCATCTCGGAATCGCGGGTGTCGTACATGGCGATCAGCTTGGCCGTGGCCGGCCAGGCCATCACCACCAGGATGATGATGGGGATGACGGTCCAGATGATTTCCGCCTTGGTGTTGTGGCTGAACTGCTTGGCCACCGCGCCCTTGGACCTGCGGAACTTGAACATGGCGTAGGCCATCGCGCCGAACACCAGCACGCCGATGACGGTACATACCCACAAGGCCACCATATGTGCGTCCCACGCCATACGCGAGGTATGGGTGACGCCCTTGCCCATATTGAGCTGCCATTCCTTGGGATCGGCGGTCTGCGCCCATGCTGCCTGCGCCGACAGCATCATCGCTGCCGCTGCCAAACCGTGTTTCAACTTCGCGCCCCACACGCTGCTTTGCTTCATTGCCTAGACCCTTGACGTCATCGGTTGCTGCCATTGCTGGCCGCGAGCAAGCCTTCAAGTGTCACCGCAAGTTCCCGACGTTCCACGGGCGCGAGGAAACTCCCCACTTCCACCCACTTGCCGCTGGAAACCAGCAGGACCCGTTCCTTCCCGGTCACCACCTTCACCCAGTACGGATGTGCGTGGAATACCGGCGAAACTCCGGCCGCGGGAATCACTTCCACGCAGTCCGGTCCTACCCGGATCTCTTCCCGGCGATTGCTGCTGCGCCAACATGCGCGAAGTGCAGCCGCCACCAGAAAGCCATGCAACAACGCGAAGACAGGGGCCAGGCGGTTGCCGGACAGCCAAGCCAGGCCGGCCGCGAACACCATCAATCCTGCCAACGCTGCAAACAACTGGACGAACTGCCGAGCACTGAGTGCCCGTGGGGGGTGCAGTAGCAGCTGCGTCCCTGAGCCATCGGAATCTTGCCGAAGCACCTGGATCATCACAGCCGCGTCCATTCCGCGGAAATCGAGTTCGATGGTAGCCCTGCCCGCACACGCCCGGCAAGCTTCCATTCATCATCGTCATCAATGCTGCAGTGCACATCAAAACTGTGCCCATATCGTCCAAGCACGTCGATTTAGATGCCGGAATCGGCACAATCAAAATCGCCACGCTGAATATTGCAAAAGCGCCCACAGGCCAGTGCTTTCACCCTGCAAACAGACGCCCGCAGGGGACTAGGAAATCCGCCGCCGAAGATTAAAATGGCCGAATCCAACTGTGGCCGAGCGCATGAACGCAACACCTTCTCCTGATGTCGCCTCCCCTACGTCACCGGCCCCGCCGCTGCTGACGCCCGAGCTGCCGCCGGCGCCATCCGCGCTGCGCCAGGCCATCACCGATGCATGGCTCAAGGACGAAGCCAGCCACGTGCGCGAACTGTTGGAACAGGCGCGCCTGCCGGCCGCCGAACAGGCACAGGTACAGGCCACCGCCGCCGACCTGGTGCGCCGCGTGCGTGCCCGTTCCAAGAACCAGGGCGCGATTGAAGCCTTCATGCGCCAGTACGACCTCGGCAGCGAGGAAGGCGTGCTGCTGATGTGCGTGGCCGAAGCCCTGCTGCGCATTCCGGACCAGGAAACCGCCGACAAGCTGATCCGCGACAAGCTGGGCGAAGCCGACTGGAAGCGCCACATGGGCCAGTCCGATTCGGTGCTGGTCAATGCCTCGACCTGGGGCCTGATGCTCACCGGTCACCTGGTTGACCTGGCCGATGCCACCAAGCGCGACGTGCATGGCGCGTTCAAGCGCCTGATCGGCCGCGTTGGCGAGCCGGTGATCCGCCTGGCCGTGCGTCAGGCAATGAAGATCATGGGCCACCAGTTCGTCATGGGCCGCACCATCGACGAAGCGCTGTCGCGTTCGCACAAGGGCGACAACAGCAACTACCGCTACTCCTTCGACATGCTCGGCGAAGGCGCGCTGACCATGAAGGACGCGCTGCGCTACCTGGAAGACTACCGCCGCGCCATCCACGCCATCGGCGGCGACAACATCGCCCGTGGCGGCAAGGCCGATGGCGACGTGACCAAGTCACACGGCATCTCGATCAAACTGTCGGCGCTGTACCCGCGCTATGAACATGCCAAGCGCGAGCGCGTGCTCAAGGACCTGGTGCCGGGCGTGCTGGAACTGGCGCAGCTGGCCAAGTCCTATGGCATCGGCTGCACCGTCGACGCCGAGGAAAGCGACCGCCTGGAACTGTCGCTGGACATCATCGAACGCGTGGTCAGCGATCCGTCGCTGAAGGGCTGGGCGGGCTTCGGCATCGTCGTGCAGTCCTACCAGAAGCGCACGCCGTACACGATCGATTACCTCGCCGACCTGGCCCGTCGCATCGGCCACAAGCTGCAGGTGCGCCTGGTCAAGGGCGCGTACTGGGATGCGGAGATCAAGCGCGCGCAGATCGAAGGCCTGCCCGGCTACCCGGTGTTCACCCGCAAGCAGAACACCGATGTGTCCTACATCGCCTGCGCCAAGCGCCTGTTCGGCCATGCCGATGCGATCTACCCGATGTTCGCCACCCACAACGCGGCCACCATCGCAACGATCAAGCAGATCGCCAAGGGCGGCGTGTACGAACACCAGAAGCTGCACGGCATGGGCGATGACCTGTATGCCGAGGTGATTCCGGCTGACCGCCTGAACGTGCCCTGCCGCGTGTACGCACCGGTGGGCTCGCACGAAGACCTGCTGCCCTACCTGGTGCGTCGCCTGCTGGAAAACGGCGCCAACTCCAGCTTCGTCAACCGCATCACCGATGAAGACGTGTCCATCGACGACCTGATCCGCGATCCGGTCGAAGCCGTGTCTTCGTTCGCTTCCATCCCGCACCCCAAGATCCCGCTGCCGGTTGATTTGCTGCGCAGCCAGAACCACGACAGGACCAACTCCATGGGCATCAACCTCGCCAACGACAACGAACTGCGCGCCCTGGCCGAGCAGCTCAACGCCGCCATCAAGCCGTGGCAGGCGACCCCGCTGGTGCAGGGCGTGGCCCCGGGCACGCCGTCGCAGCCGGTGGTCAACCCGGCCGACAACCGCCAGGTCGTCGGTCACTGGCAGGCTGCCGATGCCGCCACCGTGCAGAAGGCGCTGGCCAATGCCGTGGCCGCACAGCCGGCCTGGAACCGCACCCCGGCCGCCAGCCGCGCCGCCATCCTCGAGCACGCCGCCGACCAGCTTGAAGCGCGCATCGCCGAGTTCATGGCGCTGTGCGTGAAGGAAGCCGGCAAGAGCCTGCCCGACGGCGTCGCCGAAGTGCGCGAAGCGGTGGACTTCCTGCGCTACTACGCCAAGCAGGCCCGCGAACAGTTCGGCACCGCCGAGAAGCTGCCCAGCCCGACCGGCGAAAGCAACGAGCTGCAGCTGCATGGCCGTGGCGTCTTCGTCTGCATCAGCCCGTGGAACTTCCCGCTGGCGATCTTCCTGGGTCAGATCAGCGCTGCCCTGGCCGCCGGCAACAGCGTCATCGCCAAGCCGGCCGAGCAGACCAACCTGATCGGCTACTACGCCGTGAAGCTGCTGCTGGACGCCGGCGTGCCGGAAGGCGTGCTGCAGTTCCTGCCAGGCGACGGCGCCACCGTCGGTGCCGCACTGACTGCCGACCCGCGCGTGGCCGGCGTGGCCTTCACCGGCTCCACCGAGACCGCCCGTGCCATCAACCGCGCGATGGCCGCACGCGATGCCGCCATCGGCGTGCTGATCGCCGAGACCGGTGGCCAGAACGCCTTCATCGCTGACTCCTCGGCGCTGCCGGAACAGCTGGTCAAGGACGCCATCGGCTCGGCCTTCACCTCCGCCGGCCAGCGTTGCTCGGCAGCGCGCGTGCTGTTCGTGCAGGACGACATCGCCGACAAGGTGATGGGCATGCTGTCCGGCGCAATGGCCGAACTGAAGGTTGCCGATCCGGGCGAACTGTCCACCGACGTCGGCCCGGTCATCGACGCCGACGCACTGCAGATCCTCAAGGACCACGCCGTGCGCATGGACGCCGAGGCACGCCTGATCGCCGCCGCACCGCTGTCCGAAGCCGCCGCACACGGCACCTTCTTCGCCCCGCGTGCTTATGAGCTGAAGGACCTGAACCAGCTGCACAAGGAAATCTTCGGACCGGTGCTGCACGTGATCCGCTGGAAGGCCGATCAGCTGGATGCGGTGATCGACCAGATCAACGCCACCGGCTACGGCCTGACCCTGGGCGTGCATTCGCGCATCGACGAAACCGTTGATCGCATTGCAGCGCGCGTCAACGTCGGCAACGTCTACGTCAACCGCAACCAGATCGGCGCGGTGGTCGGCGTGCAGCCGTTCGGCGGCCAGGGCCTGTCCGGCACCGGTCCCAAGGCAGGCGGCCCGCACTACCTGCTGCGCTTCGCCACCGAGAAGACGGTGACGGTCAACACCACCGCCGCCGGCGGCAACGCCTCGCTGCTGACCCTGGGCGATTGATTCGAGTAGTGTCGTGATTGAAAGAAACCCCGCGCAAGCGGGGTTTTTCTTTGTCCTGCGAAAGCCTATCCCTCCCCAGCCCTCCCCTTCGCTACGCGAAAGGGAGGGGGCGGTAGTGCCGAGCCATGCTCGGCAGAGGCTTTCCCGGCACCGCAATGATTGTGGGAGCGGCGTCAGCCGCGAAGCTGATGGTCGGTCAGATTGCAGAAATGCCGGCAATTTCAATGACGCCAGCTTCGCGGCTGACACCGCTCCCACAAAACAAGGAAGCTCAAACAAAAAGCCCCGCTTGCGCGGGGCTTTCTGCATGCACCAATTACAGGTTCAATTAGAACTTGTAGTTGACCGAGGCAGCCAGAACATCGCCGCGGACCTTGTACTTGCCGGTCAGCGAGTTGCCCTGGTTGTTGGTGGTGCCAGCGATATTCACGTCCGGATCGCTGGTGAACAGGTGGGTGTAACCGAAGTTGTACTCGATGTTTTCCGAGGGGGTCCAACCCACGCCCAGCGACAGCCACTTACGGCTGGTATCCGGCACGCGCACATCGCGATGCGCGTTCGTGGTCGGAGTCTGGTCCAGTGCGATACCACCGCGCAGGGTGACGGTATCGCTCAACTTGAAGTCGGTACCCAGCGAAACGAAGGTCGTGTCGCGGTAACCGAATTCCAGCACCGAGTCCGGCTGCGCCGAGGCGTAGTCGATGGTGACCTGGTCGAACGCGGTCGACCAGGCGGTGCGGGTGACATCACCCATCACGGTCCAGCGGTCGTTGACGTTGTGGGTAACGCTCAAGGTAGCCGAAGCCGGCAGGGTCAGCGTGGCCTTGCCCGAGGTGCTGGTGAAGCGGCCCGGCTGGGCTACTGCCAGTACCGCAGCGGCTTCTGGCGGTACGTCGAACGTAGCCTTGCCGCCGGTGACCTTGTGCTCGACCTTGGAGCGATAGCTGATACCGATATGGGTGTTCTCATCGGGGCTGAACAAGCCACCAACGGTCCAACCCACGGCATTGTTGTCGCCTTCCACGGTCAGCTTGCCGTCGGCATTGCCTGGTGCGAAGCCCGGCACGCGCGACTGAGCCAGCGCGGTGCCGAAGTCGATGTTGTTGCTCAGCTCGATGGTCAGGTGCTCAACGAACACCGAAGCGCCGAAGGACACGTACGGATTGACGTCATAGGACGCTGCAAAACCCAGATCGATAGCCTTCAGATCGGTCTTCAAGCCGCTGTAACGGCCGACCCAGCCCTTGTCGTATTCGGTCTTGAAGCCGAACGGCGCGGTCAGCGACACACCGAAGTGAGCCTGCTCACCGATCGGCATATGGAAATAGGCCGCCGGAACCGGCGCGATCATGCCGGCATCACTGCCGTCACCGCCAGTCTGCGGGGTACCTACCGGGGTGCGGCCGCTGCCCTTGAACTCAGCCGAGAAGCTGATGGCACTCAGGTCACCCTGGATCTGCGTGCCGTCCAGCTGGCGCATGCCGGCCGGGTTGACGGCGATGATGGATGCATCTCCCTTGGCGCTGCCGGAACCGGCAAAAGCGCGGCCGAGGCCCTTGGCGCTGTTTTCCTTCAGCTGGAAGGCAGCAGCATCGGCGTGGCTGAAAGCCAGGGCGCCGGCGATGCCGACAGCAAGGGCAGTTACGCGAGCAATAGCAGAAGCGGTCATAGTGGAAGCTCTCTCCGTAAACGGTAATGGTCGTTTTGCGCCTGCACTCCCAAGCAGCAAGCTACTTGACAGTGCGCCGGAGTCCCCTCCCGACATACGACGCCGTATGCAGTATCACCCACGCTCGTTAACTAAACAATAACGACGTAAGACATATTCCCAGCCCGCACCGGGCAGTCCCGGGTTAGGCTTCCGCACTCATGTTCGTCTCCATTCCTTCCAGAAATAAGTCAGGCCTGCGCTGGGCGGTGCCCTTGCTGTGCCTGACCTTGCTGGCCGCCTTCCTCTGGTCCATCTCACGGCCGGATGAGGCGCGACGCTCGTTGTGGCTGGACTGGGGTGCGCTGGCCACCGGCCTGGGCAGCGGCCAGGAGTGGTGGGCGGCATTACGCGATGGCAGCGTATTAAGGTTGTTCACCGCGCTGTTCCTGCATGCCGATTGGTCACATCTGCTGGGCAACCTGGTGTTCCTGCTGATCTTCGGCCTGCCCGCCGAGCGGGTGCTGGGGCCGTGGCGCCTGCTGCTGCTGTTCCTGTTTGGCGGTGCCATCGCCAACCTCGCCGCGCTGTATGTGATCGGCTCACCGGAGCGCACCATCATCGGTGCAAGCGGCGCGGTGTCGGCACTGATGGGCGCGTATCTGACCCTGTTCCCAAGCGCCAAGCTGGGCGTGGTGCTACCACTGGGGTTGTTCCTGGAATTCGTGCGTGCGCCGGCGTTCCTGCTGATCGGCGTGTGGGCAGCCCTGCAGGTGGTGTTCGCCTATATCGGCCCCAGCTTCGGCATGGTGGCCTGGTCGGCACATGTGGCCGGCTTTCTGTTTGGCGTGGCTTACGGGCTGTATGTGCGTGCGGCCATTGCCCGGCGCCTGCGCAAGCGCAAGGGCTTCTAGCCGGGCCTGTGTTTTTGTGGGAGCGGCGTAAGCCGCGAAGCCCGCGATCCATCAGATCGCGGGTGGGCCGTGTTGAGGTAGAGCCGAACCATGTTCGGCTGAGGCCTTACCGGTAAAGCCCCTGCCGAGCATGGCTCGGCACTACAGAGGCTTTTCTTCCGCTGCAGGCTTTTCTTTGGTTTCTGGCTTGGCGGCCTCCGCCGGTGCAACAGGCTTCGCTTCTGCAGCTGGCTTCGCCTTTGCCGCCGCTGCAGCCTGCGCCGCCGCTACCGAGCCGGGGTGCTTGAGCTCCTGCAGGGCGGACTGGATCGGGGCATCGCCCGGCAACACCACGCCGGCCTTGCTGCCCACCGCTTCGTCATCACCACGCAGATGGCCGGGCAGCTTGGCCTCGCTGTAGTCGCTCAGGCTGGCCGGCAGGTCGTTGACCGCGTCGGCCGGATCCGGCGTCAGTTCCACATCCGGCAGGATGCCTGTGGCCTGGATCGAGCGCCCGCTCGGGGTGTAGTAGCGCGCGGTGGTCAGCTTGACCGAGTCGCCGTTGTCCAGCGGCAGCACGGTCTGCACCGAGCCCTTGCCGAAGGTGCGGCTGCCGACCACGCGGGCACGACCGTTGTCACGCAGGGCGCCGGCCAACACTTCCGAAGCACTGGCCGAGCCAGCGTCAGCCAGCACCACCATCGGTGCGCCCTTGAGCAGGTCGCCCGGGGTGGCGTCGAACCTGGCATCACTGATCGAGATGCGGCCGCGGGTACTGACGATGCCGCCCCTCTCCAGCAGGTCATCCGCTACCTGCACGGCAGCAGTGAGCAGGCCGCCCGGATTGCTGCGCAGGTCCAGCACCAGGCCCTTCAACTTGCCACCGGCCTGCGCCTGCAGCTGGTTCAACTGCTTCTGGAAGTCGGCGCCGGTATCGGCCTGGAAGGTGCTGATACGGATGTAGCCATAACCCGGCTCCAGCATTTTGCTGCGCACGCTGGTGACGCGGATGGTCTCGCGCATCACGGTGACATCGAAAGGCTTCTGTTCGCCGCGGGCGATGGTCAGCACCACGCTGCTACCAGCCTTGCCGCGCAGCGGTTCGCTGGCATCGATGGCGTTGATCGGTGTGCCGTCGATGGCCACGATCAGGTCGCCGGCCTTCAGCCCGGCTCGCGCGGCCGGGGTGTCGTCGATCGGCGACACCACCTTCAAGGTGTTGTCCTGCTGCAGTACCTCCACGCCGATGCCTTCGTAGGCACCGTTGGTCTGCTCGTCGAAGGCCTCGGCATCTTCCTTGTCGAAGTAGGTACTGTGCGGGTCCAGCTCCAGCAGCAGGCCGCGCACGGCCGACTGCATCAGCTTCTTGTCATCCACCGGATCCACATAGGCCGCGCGCACGGCGTTGTAGACGCCGACAAAACGGCGGATCTCGTCCAGGGGTACGCGTGAGGTGACCGATTCCTTGGCATCGGGATCGTCCGCCTTGGACACCTTGTCCGGGGCGCTCTGGGCCAATGCAACAGCCGGTGACAGGGCCAACAGCAGGGCAGCAGCAAGACGGGCTACACGCATGAACCACTCCATGAGATTACGGATGCGCAATAACCGCGCTGGACCCGATTATGCGCGAAGCCCGGCTAAATTCTTGTTGAATCGACGCAGCCCGCTGCGCCAGCACTCAGCGGGCGTTACTGCCGCTGCAGCCAGGTCGAGGGATCCACCGGCTGGCCGTTGCGGCGCAGTTCAAAATACAGCGCGGTCACACCCTGGCCACCGGAGTTGCCAACCTTCGCCACCGCATCGCCACGCTTGATGCTGGCGCCGGCGTCCTTCAGCAGGGTGTCGTTATGCGCGTACAGGCTCATGTAACCGTTGCCGTGATCGACGATCAGGATCATGCCGTAGCCGGTCATCCAGTCGGAGAACACCACCGTGCCATCGGCCACGGCGGTTACCGTGCTGCCGGCCGGTGCACCGATCAGCACGCCGGCGCTGTTGCGGCCATCCGGCAGACGGCCGCCATAGCGTGCCAGCAGGTTGCCCGACAACGGCCAACCCAGGCCACCAACCCGCGGCGCCGGCGCGTTGGCGACCACCCGCGGTGGCACCTTGCCCGCTGTAGCCCGTGGAGGGCTGCGGGTGGAGCCGTTGTTATTGGCAGCGGCTGCCTGCCGTGCCTGTTCGGCGGCGCGACGGGCGGCCGCGCGGCGCTCGGCTTCGGCGCGGGCAGCCGCGGCACGCAGGCTGGCCAGCACCTGCTCCAGCGCGCGCGCGTCCTTGCCCAAGGCCTTCTCGCGCTCGCTGCGATCCTGATAGCGGGTATCCAGTTCGCTCAGCACGCTGGCGCGCTGGCGGCGGTCCTGGGCCAGCGCCGCGGCCTGCTGGCGTTGCTGTTCGCGGGCCTGTTCCAGTTCCTTGCTGCGCGCGACGATCTGCTGCTCGGTGCTGGTCAGCGCCTGCAGGTCGGTGGTCAGGCCGGTGATTGCCCTGGCGCG
This sequence comes from Stenotrophomonas sp. 21LCFQ19, assembly GCF_056861425.1. Classification (NCBI taxonomy): domain Bacteria; kingdom Pseudomonadati; phylum Pseudomonadota; class Gammaproteobacteria; order Lysobacterales; family Lysobacteraceae; genus Stenotrophomonas; species Stenotrophomonas sp. 21LCFQ19. The sequence continues at coordinate 182,558 of NZ_JBSPUF010000009.1, forward strand.
CTCGCGCTGCAGGTAGCGGTGGTAGGCCAGTTCGCGATTGGCGTCGGCCACGCTGTCCTGCGACAGCAGCAGCTTCAAAGGCGCGTGGTTGCCCAGCTGGTAGGCGCCTCGCAGCAACGTTGCCAGCTGCTGGCGCTGCTGGGCCAGGCCACTTTCCAGCGTGGCCCGGCGTTGCTGCAGGGCCGCCAATGACTGCTGTTCACGCTGCACCGCCGCCTCGGCCTCGGCTACCGCGCGGCCGCTGCGGGCGACCTTCTGGTCGGCCTCGCGCAGGCGCTGGCTGGCTTCACCGCGCTGCCCTTCCAACTGGCGTCGTTCCTGCGAAACACTCTTGATCTCACCACGCAGCTGCTGCAGCTTCTTCTCGGTGTCGCGCGAGCTGTTCTGTGCCGATAATGGACCAGCCAACAGCGCGCCCAGCATCAACAGGCAAGCACCGCACCATGGCGACAGGGCCGCAGGTCGTCGGAAACGGGGCTGGTGACTGGGCTGGCGCAAAGAGGTTCCAGTGACTTCAGGCAGATGCGGATTGTACCCAAGCGTGGTGCCATGCCGCCCAGTCCATCGGCATTTCCACAGTGGAGATCTCATGAAACGTCTATTTCTACTTCTGCTGCTGAGCGCGAATGCCCCATTGGCACTGGCCGCCGACGACATCAGCAAGGTCAATGGCAGCATCCAGACCCAGGCCGGCAACACCTATGGCGACCTGGAAACCGTCAATGGCAGCATCCAGCTGGCTTCCGGTGTGCAGGCCAACAGCGTCGAGACCGTCAATGGCAGCGTGCGCACGGAAGACAATGTGCAGGCGCACAGCATCGAAACCGTCAACGGCGGGATCCACGGCGGCCGCAACCTGGTGCTTACCCACGGCCTGGATACGGTGAACGGCGGCATCTATGTGGATCGCGGCAGCCGCATCGGCGGCAATATCGAAACCGTCAACGGCAGCATCGGCCTGGTCGCCGTGCAGCTCGGTGGCGACATCGAAACCGTCAACGGCGACATCACCGTTGGCATTGATTCAGTTGTCAAAGGCGGCATCAAGGTCAATCGTCCCTCGTTCGGCATCTCGCTGACCGCGCCGCGCAAGCCACGGATCGTCATCGGCCCGAATGCCGTGGTCGAAGGCTCGCTGGTGTTCGAACGTGAGGTCGTGCTGCTGGTGCACGACTCGGCGAAGATCGGTCCTGTGACCGGGGCCACGCCACAACGTTTCGATAGCGAAACCGCGCCACGCTGAACGCGCATTGCAGGCCAATCCTGCCTAGAATCCGGGTTCGATCTTGCAACCCGGAGTTCTCATGCATCGCAAACTGTTGTTGTGCCTTGCCGCGACCGCGGCCCTGGCCGCCTGCAAGCAGGAGGCACCGGCACCGGCGGCCTCCGCGCCGGCCCCGGCACCGGCGGCCTCCGCGCCGGCCCCTGCACCGCCGCCGGCCCACACCTTTGCCGGTGGCATCAATGCCGCCGACTTCGGCGAACTGGTGAAGACGCTGGCCTCGGATGAATTCGAAGGCCGCGCACCCGGCAGCAACGGCGAAGAACTGACGGTCAACTACATCCGCGACCAGATGCAGCGCATCGGCCTGCAGCCGGGCAACGGCGACAGCTGGTTCCAGGAAGTGCCGATGACCGAAACCACGGCAGATCCGAGCACCGTGCTGAAGATCCAGCAGGGCCAGGCCAGCCGTGACCTGGCGTTCGGCACCGACATGGTGATCGGCACCCGCAGCGGCCAGCCGGAAATCAAGATCGACAACAGCGAACTGGTCTTCGTCGGCTACGGCGTCGACGCGCCCGAGCAGAACTGGAACGATTACACCGGCCAGGATTGGAAGGGCAAGACGGTAGTGATGTTCGTCAACGACCCTGGCTTCCACACCGACGACGCCAAGTTGTTCGATGGCAAGCGCATGACCTATTACGGGCGCTGGACCTACAAGTTCGAGGAAGCCGCACGCAAGGGCGCTGCCGCCGCGCTGATCGTGCACGACAGCGCCGGCGCTTCCTATGGTTGGGATGTGGTGAAGAACTCCTGGGGCGGTGCCCAGTACGACCTGCCCGCCGCCGAAGACAGCCAGCCGCGCCTGCAGGCACAGGGCTGGCTCAGCGCCGAGGCCGCACGCAAGCTGTTCGCCGATGCCGGGCTGGACCTGGACAAGGCCTACAAGGACGCCAGCAAGCGCGGCTTCAAGCCGGCACCGCTGAATGCCAGCCTGTCGCTGGACCTGAAGAGCACCATCGCGCAGAAGAAGTCGCGCAACGTGGTCGGCGTACTGCCGGGCAGCAAGCGTGCCGACGAAGCCGTGCTGTACATGGCGCACTGGGATCACCTGGGCAAGCATGAAGGCGAGGAAGGCGACAACATCTACAACGGTGCGGTCGACAACGCGACCGGCGTGGCCGGCATTCTTGAAGTGGCCGATGCGATGGCGCACCAGCAGACCCCGCCGGAGCGCTCGGTGGTGTTCCTGGCGGTGACCCTGGAGGAATCCGGCCTGCTCGGTTCGCAGTACTACGTGAACCACCCGACCTTCCCACTGGACAAGATTGCCGGCGTGATCAACATCGATGCGATGTCGGTCAATGGCCGTGCGCGTGACCTCACCGTCACGGGCTTTGGCAGCTCCGAGCTGGAAGACCTGCTCAAGCCGCTGGCCGCCAAGCAGGGCCGTACCCTGCATGCGGAAAGCTCGGTGCAGAGCGGCTTCTACTTCCGCTCCGATCACTTCAACTTCGCCAAGGCCGGCGTGCCTGCGCTGTATGCCGATGGCGGCGAAGACCTGATCGACGGCGGCGTCGAGGCTGGCAAGCGTGCCGCCGAAGCCTATGGCAAGGACCGTTACCACGGCCCGAAGGACGAGTACGATCCGGCCACCTGGAAGCTCGACGGCGTCGTCGAGGACCTGGAACTGTTGTACGGCGTTGGCCAGCAGCTGGCCGGCGGCGATGCCTGGCCGAACTGGTATGAAGGCAACCCGTTCAAGGCCAACCGCGACGCAATGATGAAGAACAAGGACAGCAACACGGCCAAGTAAGCCGCTGCTGATCGAGAGAACGGCGCCTTTGGGCGCCGTTCTTTTTTGTGTTGATACCTGTAAGGCGCTACGCACCAATCAGCAGCAGACACGTTGATGCAGAGCCGCTAACGTCAGCAGCTCCCCGCCAACCCGCAGGTCGCTCGAAATGCTCCACCACGTTTCCTTCCCGGTCCGCGACCTTGCCCTGAGCGGCGCGTTCTACGATGCCGCACTGGGCGCGCTAGGCTTCCGACGTGTATTCGAGGACGACACCGCCATCGGCTATGGCCTCGTCGACGATGAGGATCTGTTCTGCCTGAAGCTGCGCGATGACGCCAGCGCCGCAAGTGCGGGCTTTCATCTGGCCTTCGCCGCGCCGGATCGTCCTGCGGTTGATCGCTTCCATGCGAGCGCGCTGGCCATCGGCGGCAGCGACAACGGCGCGCCTGGCCTGCGCCCGGACTATGGCGCGCATTACTACGCGGCGTTCCTGATCGACCCGGACGGGCACCGCATCGAAGCCGTCATCAACCGCTGAGTGGCGTAGCCCGGGTAAGCGCAGCGCACCCGGGGGCAGGAGATACAGCGGCCATTACCCTATGCGCCAACAGCCCCGGGTGCGCTGCGCTTACCCGGGCTACGGCGAGCACTGTTTACGCGTTCGGCGAGGCCACACGCGCCATCCGCGCCATCCGCACACCGGCCACCGCAAACACCACCAGCCCGGCCCAGATCAGGCAGAAGCCGACCAGCTGGTTGGCATTGAAGGCCTCGCGGAACACCAGCACGCCAACCAGGAACTGCAGGGTCGGCGCGATGTACTGCAGCAGGCCGACCACCGTCAGTGGCACCCGCCGCACACCGAAGGCGAAGGCAATCAGCGGGATCGCACTGACCGCACCGGCCAGCACCAGCAGTACATCGTTGCCGACGCCCCAGCCGGAAATGAAACCGCCGCCATGACCGGCCTCGGCCCAGATCACGTAAACCAGCGCCGGTGCCACCATGAACAGGCTTTCCACGCCCAATCCGCTCACCGCATCCACCACCACCAGCTTGCGCAGCAGGCCATACAGGCCAAAGGTGATGGACAGGCCAATCGCGATCCACGGCGGACGCCCGCTCTGCCAGGTCAGCCAGGCCACGCCCAGCGCCGCCAGCGCTACCGCCAGCCATTGCAGCTTGCCCAGGCGCTCGCCCAGCACCACTACGCCAAGCAGCACGCTCAGCAGTGGGTTGATGAAATAGCCCAGGCTGGTTTCCACCACGTGGCCGGCGTTCACCGCCCAGATGTACAGGCTCCAGTTGAGCGCGATCAGCAGGCTGGACAGGCCCAGCAACCAGAACCGCCGCGGCGTTGCCCATACCTCGGTCAACCAGCCCCAGCCGCGCAGGATGCCCAGGCCACCGACCAGCAGCACCGCGCTCCAGACGATGCGGTGGGCAATGATCAGGAACGACGGCACCTCCTTGAGCAGGTGCCAGTACAGCGGGAACAGGCCCCAGATGACGAAGGCCAGGGTCGTGGCCCAGAGGCCGTTACGGGTTTCGCTGTTGCTGTTCATGCGCGACGCAGCCTGGCAAGGGTGATGACCACGACGCCGGCGAGAATCACCGCCATCGCGCCGAGATCGGAAACGCTGAAGCGCTCATGCGCGATCCACGCGCCCAGCGCCACGGCGATCACCGGATTGACGTAGGCATAGCTGCTGGCCAGCACCGGCCGCACGTTGTGCAGCAGCCACACGTAGGCGGTGAAGGCGATGATCGAACCGAACACGGTCAGGTAGCTCACCGACAACAGGCCCTGCAGGTTGGGCAGCGCGCTGATGCGCTCGCCGCGCAGCAGGCCGGCGCTGATCAGCACCACGCCACCGCACAGCATCTGCCCGGCGGCAGTCATGAACGGCGATGGCAGGTCGCGGCCGCGCGACCAGATCGACCCACCGGCCCAGCCCAGCGGCGCGATCAGCAACAGGATCAGCCCGGTGGGCGTCGCGGTCAGGCTGCTGCCCGCGTTGAGCCAGACCACGCCGACAAAGCCAATGGCGATGCCCAACCACTCGCCGAGCGTGGCCTTCTCACCACGGATGGCGGAGAACAGCGCCATCCACAACGGAACCGAGGCCACCGCCACCGCGGCCAGACCAGATGACACATCGCGCTCGGCCAGCACCACCATGCCATTGCCGAGGAACAGCAGGCACACCCCCATCACCGCCACGGTCTTCCATTGCGCGCGGGTCGGCGCGGCGACACCCCGCCAGCGCAGGAAGGCATAGAGCAGACTGCCAGCGACGAGGAAACGCGTACCGGAGATCACCGTCAGCGGCGGCAGGCCGCTTTCCAGCGCCAGATGGATGCCGAGATAGGTCGACCCCCACACCACGTAGACCAGGAACAAGGCCAGAACGACAAGGCCACCCCTGGGAGGAGCAGCCGGCGTGGATACGGGGGAGGACATGAGGCGGTGCCACCATTCGGGGGAAGGTGAATTCTAGGGCACAGCGGCGCCGAGATCAGTCTGAAAAACGGCATGCTGTATTCGTTTGGCAGGCTACCTACATCATCCATACACGCTCTGCGGTAGCGTGCAGGCAACCACCACGTCACCACGGCGTGCATCGCCCGGCCCCTGGCCATCAAGCGAGGACAGCTCCTGCATGAACACCTCCACCGCCAGCGCACCGGCTGCCTCCGACCGCGCCGCCCTGCGCCGCTCCATCTCCAATACCTTGAAGGGCTCGGCCGGCAATCTGGTCGAGTGGTATGACGTCTATGTGTACTCGGTGTTCGCGGTGTACTTCGAGTCGCAGTTCTTCTCGGCCGCCGACAAGAACTCCACGATCTACGTGTGGGCGATCTTCGCCGCCACCTTCCTGATGCGCCCGATCGGTGCCTGGTACTTCGGTCGCTTCGCCGATCGCTACGGCCGCCGCCGCGCACTGACGGTTTCGGTGACGGTGATGGCGGCCTGCTCGTTCCTGATCGCGATCACCCCGACCGCCGCCCAGATCGGTGGCGCGGCGGCATTGATCCTGTTGTTCGCGCGGCTGGCACAGGGTTTCGCCACCGGTGGCGAGTACGGCACCAGCGCCACATACATGTCCGAAGCGGCGATCCCCGGCCGACGCGGCTTTCTGTCCTCGTTCCACTACGTCACCCTGGTTGGCGGCCACGTACTGGCGCAGCTGACCCTGCTCGGCATGTTGCTGCTATGGGACAAGCCCGAGATTTCGGCCTGGGGCTGGCGCATCGCCTTCGGCATTGGTGGCATTGCCGCCATCGTGGTGTTCTGGCTGCGCCGGAGCATGGACGAATCGCTGACCTCCGACTCCATCGAAGCAGCGAAGGATGGCCGCGCCAAGGCTTCCGGCTCGATGTACGAGCTGTTCGTGCATCAGTGGCGCGCCCTGCTGCTGTGTTTCCTGATCACCGCTGGCGGCACGGTGGCGTTCTACACCTACTCGGTGAACGGGCCAAAGATGATCCAGAGTGCATTCGCCGGCAATGACGTGATGACCGGCACCGTGATCAACCTGGGCGTACTGACGTTTTTGATGCTGCTGCAGCCGGTCGGCGGTTGGCTGTCGGACATCGTCGGGCGCAAGAGCCTGCTGGTATTCTTCGGCGTCGGCGGCGTGCTCTACAGCTGGTACATGATCACCCAGCTTCCGCAGCAGCATGATCCGCTGATGGCCTTCCTTGTGCTGGCAGTCGGCTTCGTCATCCTCACCGGTTACACCTCGATCAACGCAGTGGTGAAGGCCGAGCTGTTCCCCACGCATGTTCGTGCGCTGGGCGTTGGCTTTGGTTATGCGATGGCCAATTCATTGTTTGGCGGTACCGCACCGTTGCTGTATCAGGGCGCGTTGAAGACCGGGCATGTGGATACGTTTGCGATCTATGTAACCGCGGTGATTGCGGTGTCGCTGGTTGTGTATGTGTTCTTCCTGAAGAACAAGGGGCCGAACTGGCTGGATGGGACGCGGCGGTAAGACTGGGTAAGTCAGAGCCATAGCTGCTTTGGCTTTGGCTTTGGCTTTGGCTTTGGCTTTGGCTTTGGCTTTGGCTTTGGCTTTTTTCTCCGCTTTTATGCCGTCATTCCCGCGAAGGCGGGGTATTCAACCGACGAATGTCGGGTCATCGCTCTACGCACTTTCCTTTGCACTTTCCTTTGCACTTGCCTTCGTCTGCTTCATGCCAAATGCAAGCAGCAAAAGCCAGAGCGATTCCCGCCTTCGCGGGAATGACGGCATAAAAACAAAAGCGAAAAGCGAAGAGCGAAAAGAAAACAGCAAAAACAAAAACAAAAACGGCGGACTCAGTCCGCCGGTCTTCGTATCACTCAGCGCCTCGCAGCATCACTCGCTTCACGTGCAGCCTCGAACTCCGCACCCTTCTGCCAGGTGGGCCACTTCCGGCTGTTGGCCAGCTCCAGACCCATGTCGTAGACCAACAAGGTGTCGGCAGCCAAGCCTCGCGCATCCCACTGCGGCGACCACGCGTCACAGGCCTGGTGGTAGCACTTGGCGAAATAGGCATCACGCAGCGCGCGGCCGGCGGCAACGCCGCCGTCCAGCTTGTCCAGGCCGGCGCCGACAGTGATCGCCGGCACACCCTTGCGGGCAAAGGCAAAGTGATCGGCACGGTAGAAGAAGCCAGCCTCCAGGTTCGGATCCGGTGACCAGCGACGGCCACGTGCCTGGGCAACGCGCTGCACATCGTCTTCCAGCGAAACCCGGCCATTGCCCCAGGTCGCGATGTCGGCGGTTTCGCCGTCCGGGCTGAACATCTCGATGTTCAATACCGCAGCGGTGGTCTCCAGCGGTGCCAGCGGGTGCGCGGCGTAGTAGCTGGCACCGAGCAGACCCTTCTCTTCGGCCGTCAACGCGATGAAATACAGCGAACGCTGCGGGCGCGGGCCGGCGGCGAACACGCGGCCCAGCTCCAGCACCGAGGCCACGCCGGTGGCATTGTCGATGGCGCCGTGGCGCACGGTCTGGCCGCTTGCGTCCGGCTGGCCGATGCCGAAGGCGTCCCAGTGCGCAGAGAAGATCACCGACTCCTGCGGATGGCTGCTGCCTTCCAGCTTGGCCACCACGTTACGGGTGACCACGCGCTCACGCTTGACCCAGAAGCTGGTGGTGAGACTGGCGTCGCCGAGCTCGACAGGACGGAAGTCGGCCCTCATCGCCTTGCGCTTCTCGGTCTCGAAGTCCAGCCCAGCAGCGCTGAAGATGCGTTCGGCCAGGGCCCGCTGCATCCAGCCGCGTACCGGCGTATGCGCGGCCAGTGCCTCATCGTTGCTGCGTTCGATATCGAACAGCGGCGAAGTACCCGACGCCTTTACCGTCGCCCACGGATAGGCGGCCGGTGCGGTCTCATGCACGATCAGCACGCCCTCGGCGCCGCGCCGTGCCGCTTCCTCGAACTTGTAGGTCCAACGGCCGTAGTAGGTGACCGCCTTGCCGTCGAACGCGCCCGGCGCTTCGGTCTCGAAGTCGGCATCGTTGATCAGCACGACGGCGATCTTGCCGCTCAAATCCAGACCCTTGTAATCGTCCCAATGCCGTTCCGGCGCGGAGATGCCATAGCCGATGAACACCAGCGGCGTGTCCTGCTGATCGACCACACCGAATGGGCTCAGGCTCTGCAGGGTGATGTCCTCACCGTTGACCAGCGGCTGCGACTTGCCGTTCAAGCTCAGGCTGGCCTGTACCGGGCCGTCCACCGTGGCGCGGACCAGCGGTACTTCCTGCACCCAGCTGCCGTCCTTGCCACCGGGCTGCAGGCCGGCCTTGCGGAATTCGTCGACCAGATAGTCCACCGTGCGCTGCTCACCGGCCGAGGCCGGGGCGCGGCCTTCGAACTCGTCCGAGGCGAGAATGCGCACATGCCGCGACAGCGCTTCCGGATCGATGCCACCGCCGGGCAGGTCATTGGCCGCCGAGGCGATGCCGCCGACAAACAGGCAGGAGGACAGCAGCAGGATGCGCATCGGGTTCACGGCAACTACCAACGACAGAATGAATGGCAGATTCTAACCGGCCTTGCCTTGGTAGGCGCGGTGTAAGCCGCGAAGCTGGTGGGGCAACAGCCACGGCAACAGCACAAAGCACCCCTCCCCAACCCTCCCCTGCGCTACGCGCAAGGGAGGGAGCGGTAGTGGGGGGGGGGGGGGGGGGGGGGGGGGGGGGGGGGGGGGGGGGGGGGGGGGGGG
>NZ_JBSPUF010000010.1:0-55471 GCF_056861425.1 Stenotrophomonas sp. 21LCFQ19
TCTGGATTGCTGGTAGAGCCCCGGCCCAGCATGGCTCGGCACTACGCCCCCTCCCTTTCGCGCAGCGCAGGGGAGGGCTGGGGAGGGGTTGGCTTCTCGCTGGCGGATGCGGTTGGAGCTTCGAGGCATGCCGCTCCCGCAAGAAGGCGGAGCGGGACGCTGCCGGTAAAGCCTCTGCCGAGCATGGTTCGGCACTACCACGCGCTATGCTGGTTGCGGTTTTTCCTGGAGAACGTCATGGCCGGTAAAGGCTGGTTCTACGTGGCCCTGACCTGTCTGTTCGAACTGGTCTGGGTGTATGGCTTCAATGTGGCAGCGACCTGGTGGCACTGGATTCCGATCATCGTGGTGATCCTGGTGGACTTCCATTGGCTGGCCAAGGCCTGCGAATCATTGCCGACCGGCACGGTATATGCGGTGTTTGCCGCCGTTGGCACGGTGGGCACGGCGCTGATGGACATCTTCCTGTTCGACGGCAGCTTCAGCCTGGCCAAGGGGGTGTTCATGGCGGTGCTGGTGGCGGGCGTGATCGCGTTGAAACTGGCCGATGACAAGGCGGCCACTGCGCCTGACGCAAACGGGCAGGGAGGCTGATATGGGCTGGTTTCTGGTTTTCGCCGCAGCCTTGATGGAAACGGTGGGCGTGATTGGCCTGAAGCGTTACAGCGGGCGCAAGAGTTTGTTGAGCGCGATCCTGTTCATCGGCGGGTTCGGCGCCTCGTTCGTGCTGCTGTACCAATCCTTCCGTTACATCCAGTTGAGCATTGCCTATGCGGTGTGGATTGGCCTGGGAACGGCCGCTGCGGTACTGGTGAACATACTGTTCTTTGGTGAGTCGCGCAGCACGGCGCGCTTGCTGAGCCTGGCCGTGATCGTGGTTGGGGTGGTGGGCTTGAAGGCGGTTTCTTGAATGCAGAAGGCCCCGGGAATGCCGGGGCCTTGTGGTTCTCTTGTCAGCTTCGGCGGGACTGCTATTGCCGAAACCGTCTTGCTTCGATTTACCGTCACCCTAACCCCCGCTCCGCGCCCCGGACCTTGCGCTGGCGCAAGGGCGTTCGATGGGCAGCGAACCAATGGTTCGCAAGCTGCCCCTCTCCCCCGCAAGGAGAGGGGCTTCAAGCCAAGGCTCAGCGCTGGGCGCGGCGGCGCAGCGGGGTTACGTTGCTGCTGGCTTTCCTGGCCTTCTTTGCCGCCGGTTGCGCGGATTGGGCGCTGAAGAAATCGCGCATCTTCGGGTACACCACTTCGCGCCAGCGGCGGCCGCTGAAGATGCCGTAGTGGCCGGCGCCTTCGACGATGAAGTGGTCGCGGCGCGAGGCCGGGATGCCGGTGCACAGCGCCTGCGCCGCTTCGGTCTGGCCCAGGCCGGCAATATCGTCCAGCTCGCCTTCGATGCTCAGCAGGGCGGTGTCGCGGATCGCCGACGGGTCGACGTGTTCACCGCGCACATACCACTCGCCACGCGGCAGCAGGAACTCCTGGAACACCACGCGGATGGTGTCCAGGTAGAACTGCGCCGGCATGTCCAGCACGGCGTTGTATTCGTCGTAGAAACGGCGATGCGCGTTGGCGTCGTCCAGGTCGCCCTTGACCAGATCCGTGTAGAAATCCCAGTGCGACATCAAGTGGCGGCTGGGATTCATCGACATGAAGCCGGCGTGCTGCAGGAAGCCAGGATAGACGCGGCGGCCCTGGCCCGGATACGGCGCCGGAATGGTGTGGATGACGTTGTTCTCGAACCACGACATCGGGTTGCGGGTGGCGAGGTTGTTGACTGCGGTCGGGCTGCAACGCGCATCGATCGGGCCGCCCATCATCACCAGTGAGCGCGGCGTGGTTTCGCCGCGGCTGGCCATCAGTGACACCGCCGCCAGCACCGGCACGGTTGGCTGGCAGACGCTGACCACGTGCACGTTCTCGGCGCCGAGGTGGCGGATGAACTCCTGCACGTATTCGATGTAGTCGTCCAGGCCGAACTCGCCCTGTTCCACCGGCACCATGCGCGCGTCGACCCAGTCGGTCACATAGACGCGGTGGTCGCGCAGCAGGGTGCGCACGGTGTCGCGCAGCAGGGTGGCATGGTGGCCGGACAGCGGCGCCACCACCAGCACGATGGGCTGGGCGAGCAGGGCTTCAACCTTGGATGTTTCGTTGCTGTGGCGCTTGAAGCGCAGCAGCTTGCAGAACGGCTTCTCCACTTCGGTGAGCTGGGCGATCGGCACGATCTCGCCATCGAGCTCCAGCTCGTGGATGCCCCATTCGGGCTTCTCATAATCCTTGCCGAGGCGGTGGAACAGCTCGTTCATCGCCGCGAAGCGATCAGCGCCCGGCATCGACGACCACCAGTGGCCCGAATTATTGAAGAACGCCGCATTTGCCTGCGCCTGGTGAACCCAGGGCGCAAGCAGGTTGCGGGTCAATTCATGCAGTTGATAAAGCATGACGTCCCAATATGTACAGTCATATGATGCTGTGCAGCATAGCGCACTATGACATTTGCGGCGTTAAGCCGGTATCGGCCTTTAGTCGGCCCGTTCCAGCGCGGCGATGTCTTCGCTGAATGCGGGCGCCAGCCAGCAGTGCGAGCCGACGCCGCGGAAACCCGCTTCACGCAGCTGGCGCTTGTACCAGCGCGCAGGGCGCTGCTGGAAGCCGTCGTGGTCGCCATGGAACTCGTCCTCGGCGGTGAACGCCTCCAGGAAGGCGACCCCGCCGCAGAGCTCGGCCAGGCCCGGCAGGCCCTTGCGCAGCTCGCGGCTGGGCACGTAATGGATGACATCCGAGCAGACCAGCAGGTCGACCGGCGCGCAGGGACGCAGCCACTGGAAGTCGCCGAAGCTGGCCAGATGCAGGTTGCGGGTGCGGCCATAGCGGCGCACCGCGTACTCGCTGCTGTCAAAACCCATGTACTGCAGCTTGGGTCGCAGCTTGAGCAAGGGCGCGCGCCAGGCGCCTTCGCCGCAGCCAACGTCGAGCACGCTGCGGATCGGGCGCTCCAGGTAGTACTCGGCTGCGGCAACGGCCAGTTGCACCTTGCGTGCCAAGCGCGCTGCGCCGCCGATATCGTCGCGGCGATACCAGCGTTGGAAGTAGTCGGCGTCGTACTGCTTGTCCTGCATGTGCGTGTCTTGTGCGGATGGGCGAAAATGGCGCTCATCCTACGCCGCCGATGGAGCCAGCGCATGCAGTCGTACTTTTGGGTAAAGACCTTCCACCTTGTTTTCGTGGTGGCGTGGATGGCGTCGGTGTTCTACCTGCCGCGGATCCTGGTCAACCTGGCCGAGGCTGCGGGGCAGCCGGCGGTGGTGGAGCGGCTGCAGTTGATGGGCACGCGCCTGTACCGGTTTGGCCATGTGATGTTCGGCTTTGCCTTCATCCTTGGGCTGGTGCTGTGGCTGGGTTACAAGGTGCTGCCGGAGTTCCCGACCATGGTGGCGCCGGGTGCTGCCGGCTGGCTGCATGCAAAGCTGGGATTGGTGGTCTTGCTGATGGTGTATTTCACCTTCACCGGGCGCTGGTTGAAGGGCACGATCAAGGGCAAGGACCTGCCGTCATCGGGCACGCTGCGCTGGTTCAATGAGCTGCCGTTGGTGCTGTTCATTGCGATTGTTTATTTGGTGCTGGCGAAGCCGTTCTGAGTTCTTTTGGGGCGGGCTGCGAAGATCAACGGCACCCCTCCCAACCCTCCCCTGCGCTACGCGCAAGGGAGGGCTTGAGCCTTGCCCCCTCCCATGCGCGGAGCGCAGGGGTGGGTTTGGGTGGGGGTGGCTTCAATCGCTACCGCCCCCGCAACGCCTCCGCAAACTGCGGATAGCCGAACACATCATTGTGATCGGCATCAGCGATGGTCACTGCCTGCGCGACGCCGGGTCGGAATTCGCGCAGTAGCCGCAGCGAACTCGCATTCGGAATCACCTCATCCCTGCCGGCGATGATCAGCGTGGTGGGAGCGGTGATCTGTGCCGCGTGACGCCAGGAGTCGTAGTGGTCGCGTAGCAGCAGGCGTACCGGGAAGGCCGGGAACATGCGTGCCGCAAGGCCGCCAATGCTGTCGTAAGGCGTGATCAGGACCAGGCGTTGAACCGGCCGCGCAGCCGCGAGTTGCACGGCGACGCCGGAGCCGAGGCTGCGGCCGATCACGACGATGTCCTGGGCTTGGCCGTTGCTGGTGCTGTCGTACAGCGCCAAGGCATCGCCAACAAGCATGGCTTCGGTCGGTGCACCGCTGCTGCCGCCATAGCCGCGGTAGTGCATGGCGTGGATGGCGGCCGCCGGGAAGCCCTGCTGCAGCATCGGCAGCGCCTGCGAGACATCTTCGGCATTGCCGCCGAAATACAGGATGAGCTGCGTGCTGTGCTGTTTGTTGCTGGAGACGATGATGTCGGCATCGCCGCGCGGCATGGTCCAGTGCGGTACATCGGCACTGCGCGGGGCCGGGTGGTAAAGCATGCTGCGGGCATTGAAGGCGAGCAGGGCGCAGGCGATCAGGTACATGCTGGCGAGCACGCTGATGGCGATCAACAGGACTTTCAGGCTGGTGATCATGCTGCTTGGCCTCGCCGGGGGGGGGGAGAAGGCAGATAACACAGTCCATCGATGGATCGCGTCGTCACAATCCGCTGCCAGCGTGCAGGCGTCGGTTTGGTTGTGGGAGCGGCGTGAGCCGCGAAGCCAGTACAGCATCAGATTGCGCGAGTGCCAAGGGCTTTGGCAGGGTCAGCTTCGCGGCTGACGCCGCTCCCACAATCAGACAGGACGGCTCAGCCTGCCGGCGTCAGCTGCCGCAGTTCCTTGCGTGCGGCATCGATCCACGCGCGCTGTGCCTGCTGGTAGTAGCGCGGCGAGGTCTCGGCGCGGTCGAGGATGTTCTGCAGTTGCCTGGCCGCGTCGTCGTCGCGGCCGGCGCGCTTGAGCAGCAGTGCATAGCGCAGCCGTGCTTCCTCGCCCGGGTAGCCGCCGATCATCGCCTCGTACTCGTGCAGGGCAGCAGGGATGTCCGCGCTGTCCTCCACGGTGCGGGCATACAGCAGGTGGCCGTCATGCGAGCGGAAGTTGGGGTTGGCCGCGATCAAGGCTTCCAGCGTCTTGCGCGCCTGTGCCGGCTGCTGCAGGCCGTACTGGGCCTTGGCCAGGCCCAGCATCAGGTCCGGGTCCTCGCTGTGCAATCCGCGCAGCGCACCTTCGTACAGCGTCGCCGCTTCGGCATATTCGCCGCGGTCCAGGTGCTCCTGGGCCAGGCGCCTGCGGTTGTCGGCGGTGTCGGACGCGCGCAGCCGCTGGTCGGCCTGGCGCTTGCCGCGCGTCGGATCGATCTGGTCGCGGACCTTGCGCAAGCCACGACGCGCGGTCGGGTTGTTGCGCAGTCCGGGCAGTACTTCGGCGATCACATAGATCAGCACCGCCAGGTACGAGAAGAACAGCAGGATGAAGATCCAGTACAGCGGTCGCCCGGTGCGCACGACGTGCACGCAGCAGGCGACCTGCAGGATCAGCGAAAGCAGAATGATCGGACTCATCCGTGTGCCCAGTGGCGGAAGCGGCTCAGGCCGCTTCGTAGGCACCGTAGCTGCGCAGGCGCGCGTAGCGGCGCGCCAGCAGTTCGTCGAGGGGCAGCTTCTCCAGCGCGTCCAGCTCATTGAGCAGCACGGCCTTCAGGCGCTTGCCCATCTGCGTGGGGTTGCGGTGGGCGCCGCCGATCGGCTCGCGGATCATCTTGTCGATCAGGCCCAGGCTCTTCAGGCGTGGGGCGGTCATGCCCAGCTGCTCGGCGGCGTCCTTGGCCTTGCCGGCGTCCTTCCACAGGATGGAGGCGCAGCCTTCCGGGCTGATGGTCGAGTAGACGCTGTATTCCAGCATCAGGGTGCGGTCGCCCACGCCCAGTGCCAGTGCGCCGCCGGAGCCGCCTTCACCGATAACGGTGCAGATCACCGGCACCTTCAGCTCGGCCATTTCCATCAGGTTGCGGGCGATGGCTTCGGACTGGCCGCGCTCTTCGGCGTCGATGCCCGGCCAAGCGCCAGCGGTGTCGATCAGGGTCAGCACCGGCAGGCCGAAACGCTCGGCCATCTTCATCAGGCGCAAGGCCTTGCGGTAGCCCTCGGGCTTGGGCATGCCGAAGTTGCGGCGCACCTTTTCCTTGGTATCGCGGCCCTTCTGGTGGCCGATCAGCATCACCGAGCGGCCACCGATACGGGCCAGGCCACCAACGATGGCCTTGTCATCGGCAAAGGCGCGGTCGCCGGCCAGTTCCTGGAACTCATCGCAGAAGATGCGGATGTAGTCGAGCGGGTAAGGACGCGACGGGTGGCGGGCCACCTGCAGCACCTGCCACGAGGACAGGTTGCGGAAGATCTGGGCAGTACGCAGGCGCAGCTTGTCTTCCAGCGCCTTGACCTCAGCATCGACATTGACCGCCGGCCCGGCGCTGGCATTGCGCAGGTCCTTGATCTTGGATTCCAGATCGGCGATGGGTTGCTCGAAATCGAGGTAGTTCGGATTCATCGGAAACCGTCAGCAATGAAAGGGGGGAAGTGTAGCCGAACGCGCCGTATCAACCCGTACGCGTCCGTCCGGACAATCAATTGGCCCAGGGCGGGCTGTACTTGACCTTGACCCGGCGCACGGCCGGGTCCTCGCGCAGGGCATCGAGCAGCTTGGGCGTGACCCGCACCGAGCCGCTGCTGCCGAGGTCGAGCATGCCGGCAATGCTGCCGGGCTTGCCGTTGAGCAGCAGGTCCAGGCGCAGGGGGGTACGGCCCGGGCGGGCGGTGGCGAGCAGGGCATCGATGCGCTGCCAGATCGGGCCGCCACGGCCGTCCACGCGCATCGATACGCGCAAGGCGTGGTCGGCGCAGAGCTGCTCGTAGTCCCAGCACTGGCGGATGCGCAGGGCATAACCGCCGTTGAACTCGTCTTCGCGCAGGCCGCCCTTGACCACCAGGATGCGGTCCTTGGTCATCAGGTGGCCGAATTCGGCCAAGCCATCGGAGAACGCGCTGCATTCGACCCGGCCCTTGCCGTCTTCCAGGGTCACGAAGACCTGGCTGTCGCCCTTGCGGCGGACGCCAATGACCATGCCGGCCAGGATCACCGGGGATTCCTGGCGCCATGCGCGTTTCTCGCCATCCTTGGAGGGGAAGGCCGGGGCAATCAGTTTGTCGAGTCCGCCGAGGTCGGTGCCGACCAGCTCCTTGACGTCATCGGCATACGGGTCGAACGGGTGGCCGCTGAGGAAGAAGCCCAGCGTCTCGCGCTCGCCATTGAGCAGCTGTGCCAGCGGCCATTCCTTGCTCTCGGGCAGGTCGAGCTGGCTGGCGGTGCTGACCGGGTCCGGTGCACCGAACAGCGAGTTCTGCCCGGAGGCCTTCTCGCGCGCCATCTGCTCGGTGGCCTTGATCACCTCCGGCAGCTGCAGTGCCAAGGTCGCGCGGTTCTTGCCGATGCCGTCGAAGGCACCGCAGTTGATCATCGCTTCCAGCGTGCGGCGGTTGAGCTTGCCCGATTCCACGCGTGCGCAGAAATCCAGCAGCGAGGCGTATTCGCCGCCGCGTTCACGTTGCTCGACTACCGCTTCGCAGGCGCCTTGGCCGACGCCCTTGATCGCACCGAGGCCGTAACGGATGGTGTCGGCATTGGCCGCCTCGAACATATAGGCCGAGTCGTTGACGCGCGGCGGCAGCACGGTCAGGCCAAGGTTCTTCACCTCGGCCAGGAAGCCGACCACCTTGTCGGTGTTGTCCATGTCCGAGGACAGCGTCGCGGCCATGAACTCGGCCGGGTAGTGACGCTTGAGCCAGGCGGTCTGGTAGCTGACCAATGCATAGGCCGCAGCATGCGATTTATTGAAACCGTAGCCTGCAAACTTCTCCATCAAGTCGAAGATTTCGTCGGCCTTGGGGCCATCGACGCCGCCGGTGGCCGCACCTTCGCGGAAGATCTCGCGGTGCTTGGCCATTTCCGCCGGCACCTTCTTGCCCATCGCACGGCGCAACAGGTCGGCGCCGCCCA
The DNA here is from genome assembly GCF_056861425.1 of Stenotrophomonas sp. 21LCFQ19. Taxonomy (NCBI): domain Bacteria; kingdom Pseudomonadati; phylum Pseudomonadota; class Gammaproteobacteria; order Lysobacterales; family Lysobacteraceae; genus Stenotrophomonas; species Stenotrophomonas sp. 21LCFQ19. The sequence continues at coordinate 8,008 of NZ_JBSPUF010000010.1, forward strand.
GCGAGTAATTGCCGACGATCTGCGCCATCTGCATCACCTGCTCCTGGTACACCATGATGCCGTAGGTGTCTTTCAGGATGACTTCGGTACGCGGATCGGGATAGATGATTTCTTCCTGGCCGTGCTTACGCGCGTTGAAGGAAGGAATCAGGTCCATCGGGCCCGGGCGGTACAGTGACACCAGTGCGATCAGGTCTTCGAAGCGGTCAGGGCGCGCGTCCTTCAGCAGGCGGCGCATGCCCGAGGATTCGAACTGGAACACCGCGCCAGTATTGCCGTTGGCGAAGATGTCCTTGTAGGTCGGGGCGTCGTCGAGCGGGATATGGGCGATGTCGATCGGCGGAATGCCGGCACGCTCATGGCGCTTGTTGATCGCCTTCACCGCCCAATCGATGATGGTCAGCGTGCGCAGGCCGAGGAAGTCGAATTTCACCAGGCCGACTTCTTCAACGTCGTTCTTGTCGAACTGGGTGACCGGGTTCTTGCCGATGCCGCCATCGTCGTGTTCGGCGTACAGCGGGCAGAACTCGCTCAGCGGTTCCGGCCCGATCACCACGCCACCGGCATGCTTGCCGGCGTTGCGGGTCAGGTCTTCCAGCTGCAGGGCCAGGTCGATCAAATCGCGGACGTCGTCTTCGGACTCGTAGCGCTGGATCAGCTCGGCCGAGGCCATTTCCGAACTCGTGCCTTCCTTGCCCTTGCCCAGCGCATCCTTCAGGTGGATGCCGAGGATGTTGGGAATCAGCTTGGAAACGCCGTCGACCAGACCGTAGGGGAAGCCAAGCACACGGCCGGTATCACGCACTACCGCCTTGGCCGCCATGGTGCCGTAGGTGATGATCTGGCTGACGCGCTCGCGGCCGTACTTGCGTGCAACGTAGTCGATCACCTCGTCGCGGCGATCCATGCAGAAGTCGATGTCGAAGTCGGGCATCGACACGCGTTCCGGGTTGAGGAAGCGCTCGAACAGCAGGTTGTAGGGCAGCGGATCCAGGTCGGTGATCTTCAACGCCCAGGCCACCAGCGAACCGGCACCGGAACCACGGCCCGGACCGATCGGAATGCCCTGGTTCTTACCCCACTGGATGAAGTCGGCCACGATCAGGAAGTAGCCGGGGAAGCCCATCTTGATGATCGTGTTGAGCTCGAACTCCAGCCGCGCGTCATAGTCCTCACGGGTCATGCCGGCCGCAATTGGATGCACCTGCAGGCGTTCTTCCAGGCCGTCGCGCGAGATCTTCTGGATCCAGCTGTCCAGGGTCTGGTCGTCCGGCACCGGATAGTTGGGCAGGAAGTAGGTGCCCAGCCGCATCTCGACGTTGCAGCGTTCGGCCAGTGCCAGGGTATTGTCGATCGCGTCGGGGATGTCGGCGAACAGCTCGCACATCTGTTCCGGCGTCTTCAGGTACTGCTCGGCGCTGTACTCACGCGGACGCTTGGGATCATCCAGCACGCGGCCGGTGGAAATGCAGACGCGCGCTTCATGCGCGTAGAAATCATCCGGCGACAGGAAGCGCACGTCATTGGTCGCCACCACCGCCAGGCCGCGCTGGCCGGCAGCCTGCAGCGCGAACTGATTGAAGGCTTCCTCGCCATCGCGACCGGTGCGAGTCAGTTCCAGGTGCAGGCCGTCACCGAACACGCGCTGCCAGTCGGCGAGCTGCTGCTCAGCCAGATCATGGCGGCCGTCATTGGCCAGGCGCCCGGCCAGGCTGTGACGGCCGGCCAGCGCGAACAGGTTCTTGCAGCCGTCCTTCAACCATTGCGGATGCACGGCGACGCCGCCTTCGTTGCGATGGCCTTCCATCCACGCACGGGTCAGCAGCCTCGACAGGCTCAGGTAGCCTTCGCGGTCGCGGCACAGCAAGGTCATGCGCCAAGGGTCCTGGCCGTCCTCGGTGATCAGCAGGTCGGCGCCGGCGATGGGCTTGATGCCCACGCCTTCGGCAGCCTTGTAGAACTTCACCAGCGCGAACATGTTGTTCAGGTCGGTGACCGCCAGCGCCGGTGCCTTCATCTCGACCGAGCGACTCAGCAGGTTGGCCTGCTTGGCCTTCTTGGGGTCGGCCTGGTCGGGTTTGGCGGGTACGCGGATGGTGGAGTCCACCATCGAGAATTCGGTGTGGACGTGTAGATGGACGAAGCGGGAAGAAGTAGACATGCGGAGCCAGAAGTATGCCGGTGCAGGGTAGCGACGGGGGCGGGGTGGGGCAAGGCTTGACATGCCTGCGACCCGCGCCGGCCCGGGCCAACGGCCCGCAGGTGCACACTATCAGGACGGGCGCAGGCCCGGCGGGCTTGGTCGTCCATGCCACGCCCGGCACGGCTCCAGCCTGATCTTGGCTTGGCCTGGCTGGAGCCCCGCCGTTGCCGCTGTCAGTGGAAGCGGAAGTAGCTGAGTGGTTCAGGTGCGTAGTTGATTTCACGCCCCCGCCGCTGGTGTTCATGCAGGGGGGCTTCGATTTCATGCAGTTCCAGCCAGCTGCGGCGGTTGAAGGCGATGTCATGGTAGCCGCGGCCCTGGCGTTCGGCCTCCATCTGGCGCAGGCGCTGGTAGTCGAGGAAGTTGGCGACTTCGCCGGCAAGTTTTGGCCAGACGGTGTCGATGACGATGGCCTGATCCAGCTGGCCGACGCGCGGGACTGTGTCGGGGATCAGCGGGTGGCTGGCTTGCGGCGGGCAATGATCATATGCAATCGATTGCTTGCCCCGATGGGGGCAGCGAGTGACTCAAGCGGTTTCCAGGCAAGCACGCACCGGGGCGAAGCTGCGCCGATGCTGCGGGCAGGGGCCATGGGCGCGCAGCGCGGCCATATGGAAGGGTGTGCCATAGCCCTTGTGCTGGTCGAAGCCGTACTCGGGATGCTGCAGGTGCAGCTCCAGCATGAAGCGGTCACGGCTGACCTTGGCCAGGATCGAGGCGGCCATGATGCTGCGGTCAATGGCGTCGCCACCAACCAGCGCTTCTGCCGGGCAGGGCAGGCCCTTGGGAATCTTGTTGCCATCGATGCGGGCAAACTGGGCCACATGTGCCACGCCTTCCACCGCCAGACGCATGCCCTGCATGGTGGCCTGGAAGATATTGAGGCTGTCGATCTCGGTCACGTCGACCATCACGATCTTGTAAGCCAATGCACGTTCGATGATGCGGTCGTAGAGCTGGTCGCGGCGTAGTGCGGTCAATGCCTTGGAGTCATCCAGGCCGTTGATGCGTGGACGTTCGGGGTCGAAGACAACGGCCGCCACCGCGACCGGGCCGGCCAGCGGGCCGCGCCCGGCCTCGTCGACACCGGCGACCAGGCGTGGGGCCTGCCGTTCGAGCAAAGCAGCGTCGTCAAACAAGGACAGCGAGACATCCGCCGCCTTGGGAGTACGCTTGACGGTCACGGCTGGCCTTGTTTGCGCGGCGCCTGCAGCAGCCCGGCGACAGCGTCGGCGGCGCGTGCCGAGGCGTCCTGGCGTAGCTGCTGGTGCAGCTGCTGGTAGTCGTCTTGCAGACCGCTGACGCAATCGGGATGCTCAAACCAGTTGCGTACTGCGGCGGACAGGTTTTCTGGCGTGCATTCGTGCTGGATCAGCTCCGGCGCCAGGTCCTTGCCGGCCAATACATTGGGCAGGGCAAAACGATCGACCTTGATCAGGCCCAGCGCCTTGACGATGCGATAGGTGAGCTCGGCAACGCGGTAGCCCACCACCATCGGCCGTTTTACCAGCATGGTTTCCAGGGTCGCGGTGCCGGATGCCAGCATCACCACGTCGGCGGCGATCATCGCTTCGCGTGCCTTGCCATCGAGCAGGTGCAGGCGCGCGCTGGGGAGCGCTGCGCTGCGGATCTGTTCGGTGATCATCGCCTTGCACTTGGCATTGGCCGCGGGCACGACGATATGCAGGCCGCGGTCTTGTTCGCACAGCTGCCAGGCGGCGGCGAAGAACGGCGGGCCGAGCCGGCTCACTTCGCCCAGGCGGCTGCCGGGCAGTACCGCAAGCAGCTTTGCCTGCTCGGGAATGCCCAGCGCTTGCCGCGCTGCCGTGCGATCGCTGTGCAGCGGAATTTCATCAGCCATCGGATGGCCGACGAAGCGTGCATCAATGCCGTGTCGGGCATAGATCGGCGGTTCCATCGGGAACAGGCACAGCACCAGATCGGCGCTGGCGCCGATTTTCTCGGCGCGCTTCTCGCGCCAGGCCCAGACCGAGGGGCTGACGTAATGCACGGTGCGCAGGCCGCGTTGCTTGAGCCACTTTTCCACACCCAGATTGAAATCCGGTGCGTCGATGCCGATGAATACATCCGGCTGCCAGTCGAGCACGCGCTGGCGGAATTCCTTGCGCAGCTTCAGCAGGCGCGGCAGATGGCGCAGGATTTCAGCCAGCCCCATCAGCGCCAGCTCGCTGGCATCAAACCAGGTTTCGCAGCCGGCATTGCGCATTGCATCGCCGCCGATGCCGGCAAATTCGGCATCGGGGTAGCGCGCACGCAGGGCATTGATCAGGCCGGCGCCGAGCAGGTCGCCCGACGCCTCGCCGGCAACCAGCGCGATGCGCGGCTTGCGGCCAAGCGCCAATCCGGAGTCCTGGGTTACAGCGTTCATCGTTGCAGCGGACGCTCGCCGTGCTCGATGAAGTCCAGCATCTGCTTGACGTCATCGCTGCTCTGGGCCTGCTCGGCCAACGCCACCTTGGCTTCGGCCAGCGGCACACCTGCAACGTAGATGGTGCGGTAAGCGCGCTTGATCGCACTGATGCGTTCGGCGTCGAAGCCACGACGCTTCAGGCCCTCACTGTTGATACCGCGTGGACGACCGTGGCCGTCGATGCCGACCATGGTGAACGGCGGGATGTCGCCGGTGACCAGTGCACCCATGCCGAGGAAGGCATGGTCGCCGATGCGGCAGAACTGGTGGGCACCGGCGAAGCCGCTGATGATCACCCAGTTGCCGACCGAGACGTGGCCGGCCAGGGTGGTGTTGTTGGAGAACACGCAGTGGTCGGCGACATGGCAGTCATGGGCGACATGCACGTAGGCCAGCATCCAGTTGTCGTTGCCGATGGTGGTGACACCACCGCCGCCGGCAGTGCCGCGGCTGAGGGTGACGAATTCACGGAACACATTGCGGTCGCCGATCACCAGCTCGGTGCGTTCACCGGCGAACTTCTTGTCCTGCGGTTCGCCGCCGACCGCGACGTGGCCGATGAAGCGATTGTCGCGACCGATCCGGGTCGGACCGTGGATGCTGCAATGCGGCCCCACTTCGGTGCCATCGCCGATCTCGACGTCGGCGCCGATCAGGGTGAACGCACCCACGCGCACGCCTTGGCCGAGTTTGGCCGAGGGATCGATGACCGCGGTCGGGTGAATCAAGGGTGCGTTATCGCTCATCGTTTGCTCCAGGCAGATTATTCGCGGGTGCCGGCGCAGAGCACTTCGGCGTGTGCGACGATTTCACCATCCACCTTGGCTTCGCCGTAGTAGACCGCCATGTTGCGGATCATGCGCTTGACCTGCACATGCAGTTCCAGCACGTCGCCCGGCACCACCTGCTTCATGAAGCGCACGTTGTCGACCTTGACCAGGTAGAACAGCTTGGACTGCGCGTCGCGGCCAAGGCTGAGCTGGGTCAGCACGCCACCTGCCTGGGCCAGGGCTTCGATGATCAGCACGCCCGGCATGATCGGCTGGCCCGGGAAGTGGCCCTGGAAGTAGGGCTCGTTGATGGTTACGTTCTTGTGCGCGACGATGCGCTTGGCGTCCACATCCAGTTCGACAACCTTGTCGACCAGCAGGAACGGGTAGCGGTGCGGGATCAACGTCTGGATCGTGGTGACGTCGATGGGCATCTGCAGTGGTGCGTTCATTCTTTCTCCTTGCTCACAGCCAGGATGCGCCGTGCCAGCGAATCGAGCTGCTTGAAGCGCGCGGCGTTTTTGCGCCACGTGCGGTTGTCGGTCAAAGGGGTGCCCGACGAGTACTCGCCAGGTTCGGTAATTGAGTTGCGCACCACCGACTTGCCGGTGATGACGACGTGGTCGCAGATTTCCAGGTGGCCAACGACGCCGACGGCGCCGCCGAGCAGGCAGTAGCGGCCGATCTTGGCGCTGCCGGCAATGCCGGTGGAGCCTGCGATGGCGCTGTGCGCGCCGATCTGTACGTTGTGGGCGATCTGCACCAGGTTGTCCACGCGCACGTCTTCGTCCAGCGTGGTGTCTTCCAGTGCGCCACGGTCGATGCAGGTGTTGGCGCCGATCTCGCAATCGTCGCCGATGCGCACGCCACCCAGCTGCGGGACCTTGATCCAGTGGCCGTTGTCCATTGCCAGGCCGAAGCCCTCGGCACCGAGCACGGCGCCCGGATGGATGCGCACGCGCTTGCCCAGCTTGACCCGCGCAACCAGGGTGACGCGGGCCAGCAGTTCGGTGCCGGCCTCGACCACGCAGTCGTCGCCGATGATGCTGCCGACGCCGATGATGCAGCTCTCGCCGATCACGCTGCGTGCGCCGATGCAGACGTGCGGGCCGATATGGGCGCTGGCGGCTACCGTCGCGCTGGGGTCGATGACCGCGCTGGGATGGATGCCGGGCTCGCGCACCGGGACGGTTTCGAACAGTGCGCCGATCTTGGCGAAGGTGGTGTACGGGTCCTTGGCGACCAGGGCGGCGCCTGGTGCGGCCTCGGCGTCATCGGCGCGCAGCAGCACGATCGACGCCTTGCTGTCGGCGAGCTGTGCCCGGTAACGCGGATTGGCCAGGAAGGTCAGCTGCCCGGGGCCGGCATGGGCCAGCGTGGCAACGCCGTGGATGGCGACCGACGGGTCACCGTGCACCTGCAGGCCGAATCGGTCGGCAAGTTCCTGAGCGGTATAGGTAAGAGTATTCACGCAGCAAGTTTACCGTGTGCGCCGATGGCGGTCATGCGAACGGACGTTATCACCCTTGCAGGGCAAGGGCAGCGGGATAGGTGGGTTGGCCGGAAGTGGGGGCCAATGGGGCAGCATGGCGTTGATGGAATGTCCCGCTGCGCCGAGCGCAGCCATGTGTCCCATAAAAGCAAACCCCGGGGCGGTGTTGCTTCCCGGGGCAGATTGAGGCGGTAGTTCTGGTGGAAAGCCCCCTTTGGTAAAGGGGGCGCGCCGATAGGCGCGGGGGACTTGCAGGTTGAAGCCGGCAGACCAGAGCGCGCCCGGCTTTCATGCCGTGGCATGAAAGCCGGTATCCGGGGCAGAGCCCCGGATGAGCGGGTCAGTTCGTCAGAACTGACCACCAAAGGTGAACTGCAGACGCTCGATCTCGTCACCGTCTTCCTTCTTCAACGGGAAGGCATAGCTGATGGAGATCGGGCCGACCGGGGCGCGCCACAACAGGGCGACACCGGCAGATGCGCGCAGCTCGTTGGCCTTGAAGTTGCTGGTGCCGTTGTAGACGTTGCCGAAGTCGAAGAACGCCGAAACGCGTGCCGACGGGCTGTCGAACAGCTTCGGGAAATAGGCTTCGATCGAGCCGACCGTCTTCACCGAGCCACCCAGCGGCTGGCCATTGTAGTAGCCGCCGATGATTTCCGAGCGCGGTCCCAGGGTGTTGTCCTCGAAGCCACGCACCGAGTTGGTGCCGCCAGCGTAGAAGTTCTCGAAGAACGGCAGGCCGCTCGCCTTGATCTGGCGGTGGTTGGCGGTGGGGTTGGTGGCGCAGTCAACCACCTGGGTGGTGTCAGCGGTGCCAGGTACCGCCGGGGTATCGCCATTGGCTGGCGTGCCGGGGGTGCCGGGGATTACATTCCAGCAGATGTCACGGACCTTGTCGCTGCCGTACGAATCGCCGTAACCCAGTTCCAGGCGGGTATTGATCACCAGTGACGGGATGATCGGCCAGTATTTGGAGAACTGGTAGCTGAGCTTGTAGTACTCAACGGTCGAGCCAGGCAGCGTGGCTTCCAGGCCGAGGCGCTGGTAGGTGCCGCGGGTCGGCATGAAATAGTCGTTGCGGGTGTCGCGTGCCCAGCCCAGCTCCGAACGCCAGGAGTGGAAGGTGCGCGTGCCAACGGCATCGATGTACTCGATGATCGAGGCGGGCGTGTAACCGGGGTACGTGGTGATCTGGTTGCTGTCGATGCCGAACATCAGCGAGAACGCATCGTTCTCGGTGATCGGAATGCCGAACACCACCTGCGCCGAACCGTTGGTGCTGTTGTACTGCGCGGTGTTGAAGTCGGAGTAGTCGAGCTCACGCCAGGACAGGTTGTAGCCCAGCGAGACGCCGTCATCGGTGAAGTAGGGGTTGGTGTAGCTGAAGCCATAACGCTGCAGGTAGCTGCTGCGCGAGGCCTCGACCGACACGCGGTTACCACCGCCGAGGAAGTTGTTCTGCGACAGCTGCACCGAGGTGGTCATGCCGTAGGACTGCGAATAGCCCAGGCCGAACACGAAGCTGCCGGAGGTGGTTTCCTTGACGTTGTAGACCACGTCGACCTGGTCGTTGCTGCCGGTGACCGGCTGCGTCTCGACGTCGACCGACTCGAAGTAGCCCAGGCGCTGCAGGCGGATCTTGGAACGATCGATTGCAGCCTGCGAGTACCAGCTGTTCTCGAACTGGCGCATTTCACGGCGCAAGACCTCGTCGCTGGTACGCGAGTTGCCCTTGAATACGATGCGGCGCACGGCCACACGCGGGCCCGGTACCACCTGCATGTTCACTGCCACGGTACGGTCGGCGCGGTTGCTGGTCGGGATCGGGTTGACCTTGGCGAAGGCGTAGCCAACGTTGGACAGGCTGTTGGTGATGCCATCAGCGCTGAACTCCAGCAGGGCGCGCGAGAAGGTATCGCCCGACTTCTGGATGACCATCCGCTCGACGTCTTCCTGCGGCAGGATGGTGTCGCCAGTGACCTTGATCTCGGAAATCTTGTACTGCTCGCCCTCGGTCACGCCGGCGGTGACGAACATGTCGCGCTTGTCCGGGCTGATCGAGACCTGGGTGGAGTCGATGCTGAAATCGACGTAGCCACGGTCCAGGTACCAGGAGTTGAGCTTTTCCAGGTCGCCAGACAGCTTTTCCTTGGAGTACTGGTCATCGCGGCGATACCACGAGGCCCAGTTGTGCTCCTTGGATTCCCAGGTGTCGAGAATGTCGTTGGCTTCGAATTTTTCGGTGCCGATCAGGTTGACGTGGCGGATCTTGGCCGCCTTGCCTTCCTTGACGGCAATGGCAACGTCGACGCGGTTACGGTCCAGTGGGCTCACCGTCGGGGTGATTTCCACGTTGTATTTGCCGCGGTCGTTGTACTGCCGGCGCAGTTCCTGGGTCACGCGGTCCAGGCTCAGGCGGTCAAAGGTGCCGCCTTCGCTCAGGCCGATGTCGGACAGGCCCTTGAGCAGCTGCTCGCTCTTGATGTCCTTGTTGCCGGTGACGGTCAACTTGTTGATCGCCGGGCGTTCCTTGACGGTGACGACCAGGATGTCGCCCTGGCGGTCCAGCTGCACGTCTTCGAAGAAGCCGGTCTTGTACAGGGCGCGGATGGTGTCGCCGATCTTGGCGTCGTCCACCGTGTCGCCGCGTTCCACCGGCAGGTAGGTGAACACGGTGCCGGAGGAAATGCGCTGCAGGCCGTCCACGCGGATGTCGCTGGCGGTAAAGGGCTCGGCCGCCTGTGCAAGCACAGGCAGGGCCAGACCGGCAGCAAGTGCGAGGGCCAGCAAGCGGCGATTGGGAAGTCGCGTCATATCACGTCCGGTTGGAGTCGATTTCGATAATGCGTGGGTGCCGGCGTAAGACGACGACAACGGGAAAAAGTTCATCGCGGGACCAGGCTGAGGATGTCGTTGTAGAACGCCAATCCCATCAACCCCGCCAACAGCGCCAGACCGATGTATTGGCCGGCAGCCATGGCGCGCTCGCTAAGCGGGCTGCCCTTGACCAACTCGATAAGGTAATACAGCAGGTGCCCGCCGTCCAAGATGGGGATGGGCAGCAGATTGATGATGCACAGGCTCAGCGACAGCAAAGCCAGGAAATACAGGAACCAATCCAGCCCGCGTTCAGCCGAGGCATTGGCCACGCGGGCGATGGTGATCGGGCCGGAAATGTTCTTTACCGAGGCGTGGCCAGTGAGCATGCGCCGCATCATACCCAGCGAATCTGTCGCCAATTTGCCGGTTTCGCGCACGGCGGCCGGCAGCGCGGCGAACACGCCGTACTGCTGGCGGGCGTCGTAGGCGGGGGCCTGGTTGGTGGCAAAGCCAACCCCGATCAGCCAGCGTGGCTTGCCGTCCGGCCCTTGGCCGGCCTGCGGGGTCAGCTCCAATGCCAGCCGCTCGCCGTTGCGCTCGACCTCGACCATGCCGGGACCGCCGCGCTGGCCAAGTTGCTGGATCAGCGGGGTGACCTGGTCGGCGCTGTCCACGCGCTGGCCGTCCACGGCCAGGATCAGGTCGCCGGTCTGCAGCAAGCCGGCGGCGGCCGAGTCGGCGGAAACCGAGTCGACACGGGCTGGTTGCAGCCAGAACTGCCAGATGAAGCCTGCCTGCGTCGGAACCTGTCGCTCATCAAACCCCGCCGGCAGCTGCGACAGCGGCAGCACCCGGGTGCGTTCGTTGTCCAGGCTGTCGCGGACGCGCACGTGCGCATCCTGGCGGTCCATCGCAGCGGTGGTGAAGGCCATGCTGGCCTCGGCCCAGGTCTCGACGCTGCGGTCCTCGACGGCAAGGATGCGGTCGCCGGTGACAAAGCCGGCCTGTGCGGCCATGCCGGTGGTGCGGCCGATGGTGGCCGAATAGTCCTGGCGCCCGATCACGAACATCGCCCATAGCAGGGCGATGCACAGGATCAGGTTGGCAGCAGGGCCGGCGGCGACAATGGCGATGCGCTGCCAGACGGTCTTGTTGTTGAAGGCGACGGCGCGTTCACCGGCCGGGACCTCGACCTCGCGCTCGTCCAGCATCTTCACATAGCCGCCCAGCGGGATGGCGGCGATGGCGAACTCGGTGCCGTTGCGGTTGCGGCGGCTCCACAGTGGCTTGCCGAAGCCCACCGAGAAGCGCAGGACCTTTACCCCGCAGCGGCGGGCCACCCAGTAATGGCCGAATTCATGAAACGTCACCAGCACGCCCAGGCTGACGATCATCCACCACACAGACCCCAGGAAATCAGCCATGGGCACAGCTCGGTTGTAGGGTGGGATCAGACATTCGGCAGGCGGGCAATGGCGGATTCGGTGATTTGGCGGGCCTGGGCATCAGCTGCCAACAGGGCGTCCAGTGTATCGGCCGCCACGTAGGGCAGGGTAGATAGCGTGTGTTCCACCAGTGCCGGGATCGACAGGAAGCCTATGCGCCCCTGAAGAAAGGCTGAAACGGCGACTTCGTTGGCTGCATTCAGGATCGCCGGGGCGCTGCCGCCGGCCTCCATCGCCTGCCAGGCCAGGCGCAGGCAGGGGAAGGCGTCCATGTCTGGCGCCTCGAAATCCAGCCGGCCCTGCGTCAGCAGGTCCAGCCCGCCGACGCCCGACTCGATCCGCTGCGGCCAGCCCAGGCCGACGGCCAGGGTGGTGCGCATGTCCGGCAAGCCAAGCTGGGCAAGGGTTGACCCGTCGATGAATTCGACCAGCGAGTGCACCAGGCTCTGCGGGTGCACCAGCACGTCGATGCGTGAACCGGGCACGTTGAACAGGTGATGGGCCTCGATGACTTCCAGGCCTTTGTTCATCAACGTCGCCGAATCGACCGAGATCTTCGGGCCCATCGACCACTTCGGGTGGGCAACGGCCTGGGCCACGGTCACCTTTTCCAGCTCGGCGCGGCCGCGCCCCCGGAACGGGCCGCCGGACGCGGTCAGAATGATGCGGCGGACGCCGGCTTCCAGCCGCGCGTCGCGTGAGCGCAGGCATTGGAAGATGGCGTTGTGCTCGCTGTCGATCGGAATGATCTCGGCGCCGGCGTTGGCGGCCTCGCGGGTCAGCAGCTCGCCGGCCAGTACCAGTGATTCCTTGTTGGCCAGCAGCAGGCGCTTGCCGGCGCGGGCGGCGGCGAGCGTGGAAGACAGGCCGGCGGCACCAACAATGGCGGCCACAACGGTATCGCAGCAGTCGCTGGCGGCCAGTGCGTCGATGGCTTGATGGCCGGCATGTGCTTCGGTCGTCAGTCCGGCGTCCTTCAGGCCGTCACGCAGGCGCGCGAACAGCGCCGGGTCGGCAATCGCGGCGTGATCCGGACGGTGCTGACGGCACAGCGTTATCAGCCCATCCACATTGCTGCCCGCTGCCAGCACGCTGGCGCGCATCTGCTGCGGGTGGCGGGCCATCACATCCAGCGCCGAGGTGCCGATGGAGCCGGTGGCGCCAAGGATGGCGACCTGACGTATTGAAGGGGTGGACATGCTTAGAAGCCGAAGATTTCCTTGCCCAGCGCGAATACTGGTAGCGCGGCGAGCACGCCGTCTATGCGGTCCAGCACGCCGCCATGGCCGGGAATGATGTGGCCCGAGTCCTTGGCACCGGCGTGGCGTTTGAGCAGGCTTTCAAACAGGTCGCCCAGCACCGAAGCCAACACTGCCACCGCGGTGACCAGCATCAGCCAGCCGAACTGCGGGGCCTGTACGCCGGCAAGCCAGCCGAATACGCCAGCGGTAACCAGGCCGGCGACCAGTCCGCCAAGCAGTCCTTCAATGGTCTTGTTGGGGCTGATGCGCGGGGCCAGCTTGTGCTTGCCAAAGGTGCGACCGGCGAAATACGCGCCGGAATCGGCCGCCCAGACCAGGGTCAATGCGGTCAACAACCACAGGTGGCCATTGCTGCCAGCGTGGATCAGGACCAGCGAGGCCCAGGCCGGGATGATCGCCAGGCTGCTGGCGGCGAGCTTCAGCATGCGAGCGCTGCTTTCGTCATGCGCGCCAAAATCGAAGAAACGCAGCCACAGCAAGGCCAGCAGCCAGAAGCCGACGCCGACCAGCGCGGCCAGTTGGAACAGCACCATGCTGCCATCCGAGGCCCAGACCAGCAGCACCATCAGCAGCAGGTTCAGCACCACCAGCACGGTACGCGGCAGGCCAACCACGCCGGTGAGCTTGAGCCATTCCCACAGGCCGACCAGGAACACCAGGGCGGCAGCGGCGGCCAGCCATTGGCTTGGCAGGAACAGGATTGCGCAGATCGCCACCGGGGCCATGATCAGCGCTGCAATCACGCGGGTCTTTGTCATGAATGTGCGCTCGCTGCCGCAGCGGCGGCAATCTGGGCGCTGGTCAGACCAAAGCGGCGCTCACGCCTTGCATAGTCATCCAGTGCCAGTTGAAGGACGGCCGCATCGACATCCGGCCACAGCACGTCAGTGAACCACAGTTCGCTGTAAGCCAGCTGCCATAGCAGGAAGTTGCTGATGCGGGTGTCGCCACCGGTACGGATGAACAGGTCCGGCGGCGCCATGTCGGCCAGCGCCACGTGCTGGCCAAGGGCCTGCTCGTCGATCTGCTCGGGGCGCAGGGTGCCGGCGGCGACCTGTTCGGCCAGGGCACGCGCAGCCTGTGCGATGTCCTGGCGACCACCGTAGCTGGCGGCGATGCTCAGGGTCATCGCGGTATTGCCGACCGTGCGTTGCTCTGCCTTGTCCATGCGCTGGACGATGCTGCCGGCGAAGCGGCTGCGGTCGCCGATGAAGCGCACGCGCACGCCGCGACGGTGGAGTTCATCCACCTCGCGGTCCAGTGCGCCGAGGAACAGCTTCATCAGCGAGTCGACTTCTTCCTGCGGGCGGCCCCAGTTTTCACTGGAAAACGCAAACAGGGTGAGTGCGCCAACGCCACGCTCGAGGCAGAAGTCGATGCTGCGGTTGACCGCGCGCGCACCGGCACGGTGGCCGATCATGCGCGGCCGCCGGCGTTGCTGCGCCCAACGGCCATTGCCATCCATGATGATGGCAATGTGCCCCGGCAATGCCGGGGCCGCGGTGTCGTCGTGCAGGACGGAGGACACGCCTCAGACCGCCATCAGTTCCTGTTCTTTGAGCTTGACCACTTCGTCGACGTCCTTGATCGCCTTGTCGGTCAGCTTCTGGATGTCGTCCTGGCTGCGACGGTCGTCATCCTCGGTGATCGCCTTGTCCTTGAGCAGCTTGGCCACTTCCTGGTTGGCGTCACGGCGGATGTTGCGGATGGCGATCTTGGTTTCTTCGCCTTCCTTGCTCACCGACTTGGCCAGTTCCTTGCGGCGCTCTTCGGTGAGCGGCGGCAGGTTCAGGCGGATCACCGTGCCCATGGTGGTGGGAGTGATGCCGATGTCGGAGGCATAGATGGCCTTTTCCACGTCCTTGATCATGTTCTTGTCGAACAGGGTGATCACCAGCGAACGTCCTTCGGACACGCTGATGCTGGCCACCTGATTCAAGGGGGTGTCGGTGCCGTAAGCCTTGACCTTGATGCCGTCCAGCAGGGTCGGCGAAGCGCGACCGGTGCGGATGGTGGTGAGGGTATGGCGCAGAGCTTCGATGCTCTTGGTCATGCGCGCCTGCGCATCTTGCTTGATATCGTTGATCATCGGCCGAATCCTGGATGTTTCTAGAACCGGCCGATTATAGGCGATTACCCCTGCCCACCGCGCCGGCAGCGTGGGTCAGTGTGCGTCGCGGCCGTGCACCAGGGTGCCGATGGGCTCGCCGTGCAGGATTTTCAGCAGTTCGCCGGGCTGGCTCATGTCGAAAACGCGCAGCGGCAGGTCGCTGTCACGGGCCAGCGCAAAGGCAGCCGTGTCCATGACTTCCAGGCCCTGGTTGATGACCTGGTCGTAGCTCAGGCTGTCATAGCGGACCGCATCGGCATGCTTGTTCGGGTCCTTGTCATAGACGCCGTCGACCTTGGTGGCCTTGAGCAGCAGGTCGGCGCCGATCTCGATGGCACGCAACGCGGCGCCCGAATCGGTGGTGAAAAACGGGTTGCCGGTGCCGGCGGCGAAGATCACCAGGCGGCCCTTTTCCAGATGGCGGATGGCGCGGCGGCGGATGTAGTCCTCGCACACGTCGTTGATCTTGATCGCGCTCATCACCCGGGCCTTGCCGCCGGCCTTTTCAAGTGCGTCCTGCATGGCGAGGGCGTTGATGACCGTGGCCAGCATGCCCATGTGGTCGCCGGTGACGCGGTCCATGCCGCCTGCGGCCAGGCCGGCGCCGCGGAAGATGTTGCCGCCGCCAACCACCAGTGCGATTTCGACGCCGGCGTTCTGGGCCTCGATGACTTCATGGGCCAGCCGGTTGATGACCTTGGGGTCGATGCCGTAGTCCTCGTCTCCCATCAGCGCCTCCCCGGAAAGTTTCAACAGGATGCGGCGGTAGGCGAGCTTGGACATGGTGACCTCAGATGGCTGGAAAACGCGGGGGATTCTAACGGATGCCGCAGTTTCAGGTGACATCTATTGTTGCAATGCAGCGACAAAACCCGGGTCAATCGGAATCCGGTTCAGCAGGCGGTGGGGTGGGGATCCGGGGCGCGGGCGATGACCCGGTTGCGGCCAAGGTTCTTGGAGCGGTACAGCACGTCATCGGCGGCCTTGAGCAGGTCGCGCATGTCGGTGAAGCGCTCGTATGCACCATGGGTGGCGACGCCGGCCGAGAAGGTCACATGCAGCGGCATGTCGGCAACAGTGACGATCGGGGACTGGGTGATGGCGACCAGTACGCGGCGGATCACGTCCAGGGCGGTCTGCTCATTGGTGCCGGGGAACAGCACCACGAACTCCTCGCCGCCGAAGCGCGCCACGGTATCGCTGCCGCGCAGCTGGCCCTGCAGCTGGCTGGCGAATGCCTGCAGGACCTGGTCGCCGACCAGGTGGCCGTGCTGGTCATTGATCTTCTTGAAGTCGTCCAGGTCGATGAAGGCCACCGACAGTGGCCGGTCGGCGCGGCCGGCGCGGTCGAACTCCTGCGCCAGCACCACTTCCAGCTGGCGCCGGTTCAACAGGCCGGTGAGTGCGTCCAGGTGCGCCTGTTCGGTCAAGCGGCGAGCCTGCTGCTCGAAATCATCGGCACGTCGCTTGGCGGCACCGGCATCCTGCAGCTCGCGCAGGTTGCGCAGGGCCATCAACTCGGCGGCGTGATCGAGCAGGTAGGTGATGCGGGCGGGGGACGGCACCGGCACATCGAACAATGCGCTGATCTCCGGCAGCATCTGGCTGACCTGTTGCAGCACCAGTTCGAACTGGCTGCTGTCCATTTCCAGTTGTGCATGCACCAGGCGCAGGGCGGTGTCGCGGGCCTGGTCGGTGTCCTTGCTCAGCCAGATCTCCGCAATGCTGCCTGACAGGGCAACGCAGCGGCCGAACAGGTCGGTTGGTTCGGCCGGCGCTTCGCTGTGCCTGATGGCGTCGACCAGATAGGGCGGCAGGCCCCATTGCTCGCACAGCTCGGCGCCGATGTCGGCGTGGCTGCACTCGAATATGGCGCGTTCGTGGGCGAGCAGTTCCTCATTGCTGCCGGCACCGGCAAGCAGGCTGGGGTAGTTGTCGCTGCGCAGCTGCAACAGGGCGAGGATGCCGATGTCCTGCAGCAGGCCGGCCAGCATCAGTTCTTCCACCTTGCGGACGTTGCGTGCCAGCCCCAGGTAGCGCGCGGCCAGGGCACTGAGGATGCTGCGCCGCCAGACTGCCTGCAGCAGCTGTGCGTGGTCTTCGTCCTCGCGCAGTGCGCGTGACAGGCTGAAGCCCAGCGCCAGCTGCAAGGTGGCGTTGAGGCCGAGCATGGTCAATGCCTGGCCCAGGTTTTCAATGCGGCGGCGGCTCGCGTACAGAGGGGAGTTGGCGATGCGCATCATGCGTGCGCTCAAGCCCATATCCAGCGCTATCACGTCAGCGGCGCTGGCGATGTCGGTTTCCGGGTCCTGCGCAAGCTCGATCAAACGGACGGCGATGGCCGGTGGCGAGGGCAGGTTGCGGCAGAGGGACAGGGCTGCAGTGAGCTCGGGGGACATGTCGAAGAAGCAGGCGGCAGTGGCGCAAGCATACAGGATGGTTTAAGCAAAGACGGGGTCTTGCAGTCCAGTGCCGGACGTGTGTTGTCGCGGGTACTTCGTGGCAAAGAAAAAGCCGCGGATAACCGCGGCTTTTTCAGGTGTTGCGGGTGGCAGGTACTTAGACCTGCATCGCCTTGGCAACTTCGGCGGCGTAGTCTTCCACCACCTTCTCGATGCCTTCGCCGACAGCCAGGCGCTGGAAGCCGACGACGTCGCCGCCAGCGGCCTTGACGGCCTGCTCGACGGTCTTGTCGCTGTCCAGCACATAGCTCTGGCCGTACAGGGTCACTTCGCTGATGATCTTGTTGATCTTGCCGCTGATGATCTTTTCCAGGATGTCAGCCGGCTTGGCCTTGTCCTTGTCGGTCATCTTGGCCAGCTCGATTTCCTTTTCCTTTGCAACGAAGTCGGCCGGAACGTCGGCTGCCTTGTTGTGCGGCGGGTTCATCGCGGCCACGTGCATTGCCAGGCCCGAAGCCAGCTCGGCGTTGCCGCCGGCCAGCTCGACCAGCACGCCGATCTTGCCGTTGCTGTGCACGTAGGTGCCAACGGTGTTGTCGCCGCTGATCTTGACCAGGCGACGGATCTGGATGTTTTCACCCAGCTTCTGGATCGCGATGGCGCGGGTCTCTTCGACGGTTTCGCCGCTGGCCAGCTTGACCGACTTCAGGGCTTCAACGTCGGCGGCGCCGGATGCCAGGGCGGCAGCGGCAACGGCATCGACGAATGCCTTGAAGTTGACGTCGTTGGCAACGAAGTCGGTTTCCGAGTTCACTTCGACCAGGACGGCGTTGCCGCCGTTGCTGGCGACGCCCACGCGGCCTTCAGCGGTGACGCGGTCGGCCTTCTTGTCGGCCTTGGCAGCGCCGGACTTGCGCAGGGCTTCCGCCGCTGCGTCGATGTCGCCGTTGGTCTCGGACAGAGCCTTCTTGCACTCCATCATGCCGGCGCCGGTGCGCTCGCGCAGTTCCTTGACCAGGGAAGCAGTGATTTCCATGGAATTACCTCATCAATAGAAAGGGGTAGGCCGGCCATGATGGCCGGCCGTTGTTACGCAGCCCTGTCAGCGATCGGCGCCTCGGGCGCCAGCGCAGGGGAGCGGGTGCAGTAGCTGCACCCGCCAGGGGGATCAGGCCGAAGCCTCGTCGCCCTTCTTGGCACCAGCCTTCTTGGCCGGAGCGCGACGGGCCGGCTTGGCTTCTTCGCCAGCAGCGGCTTCGCTGAACTCTTCTTCGCGCACGGTGGCGGCGTTCGGAGCAGCAGCCTTGCCTTCCAGCACGGCGTCAGCGGCGGCGCGAGCGTACAGCTGCACGGCACGGATGGCGTCGTCGTTGCCCGGGATGGCGTAATCAACCAGTTCCGGGTTGTAGTTGGTGTCAACCACGGCGATCACCGGAATGCCGAGCTTCTTGGCTTCCTTGATGGCGATGTCTTCGTGACCGATGTCGATGACGAAGATGGCGTCGGGCAGGCGGTTCATTTCCTTGATGCCGCCCAGCGAGGCTTCCAGCTTGTCGCGCTCACGGCGCAGGCCCAGCACTTCGTGCTTGACCAGCTTGTCGAAGCTGCCGTCGGTTTCACCGGCTTCCAGTTCCTTCAGGCGGGCAACCGACTTCTTCACGGTGGCGAAGTTGGTCAGGGTGCCGCCCAGCCAGCGCTGGTTCATGAACGGCATGCCGCAACGCTCTGCTTCTTCCTTGATGGATTCGCGTGCGCTGCGCTTGGTGCCCAGGAACAGGATGGTGCCGCGCTTCTGGGCAACCGAGGAGATGAAGTTCATCGCATCGTTGAACAGCGGGACGGTCTTTTCCAGGTTGATGATGTGGATCTTGCCGCGGGCGCCAAAGATGTACTGGCCCATCTTCGGGTTCCAGTAACGGGTCTGGTGGCCGAAGTGGACGCCGGCTTCCAACATCTGACGCATGGTGATCTGGGGCATTGCAAAACTCCTGATGGTGGAACTGACACCGCGCGCGCCCGGTTTGTTGGGGTCGTGCTGCGATGCGCGGCTTTCATGTCGAGCGCGCAAACAGTTCCGGGGTTGGGCTTCCCTGGCGCCTCCGTGGCCGAACCCTGACGAACAGGGCACCCCGGCACGGATGGGGGCGACAGGTGAGGATTCACCGGTTGACGCCCGGTGTCAGCGCGCTCCAACGGGCATGCGCCCGAAAAAGCCGGCGAAGTATAGCCCCTGGCTGGGCTGCGCGCAATTTGCCGGATCAGCGAGGGGCAGCGGCCTAAAGGGGGGCGGCCTAATAGGTAAGCGTGACCGTGATCGTGTCGCTGTAGCTGCCTGGAATGGGGGCCGGCTGTGGGAACACCCTGCCATAGACGGGGAAGGCTACATCTTCGTTTTCACCCACATCACTGGCGCCGGTCGCCTCCGAGTCGCCCCAGGGGATGAGCAGCGCCGGGTCGAGGTAGAGCTCGTAGGGGAGGAAGTTGCCATTTGAGGCCATCCTGCGCTGCCCATTGGCAGGGTTGTTGCCGTTGCTCAGGGTCATGGTCCATACCGTGCCGGTAGCGCAGCGTATGCGGATCAGCGAGCTCTGGTCGCGGGGGGCGTCGAGGCGGCTGGCGCTGCCGAAGTCCAGGTCGGTGGCGATGGTGATCAGGCAGGCGCTGGGCACTTGCGCGCTGACCGTGCCAAAAAGGAACTGCGATTGACCAGCACCACCCAACAAGGGAAAGGTGCCATCGCGGCAGTTCTCTGCGGTTGGTGGCGCGAGTAGTGGTGGGCCATAGCTGTAACGGAGGATGGAGGTGCCTGGGTTGCCCTGGTATCGGTAGGCTGCTGGCACCGTCTGGCCTCCCGGGACGCGGGCATAGATGTTGAACGGGATCTGTTGTGGGCCCAGGGCGCCTGCCTGGATCGAGATCGCATAAACGGGCTGGCTGCCGCCCAAAGCGCCGAGCAGCTGTGTCTGCGCCGGGTTCGCATAGAGGTCGTAGTTCATCAGGGCGCCTGCGTCATTTGTCATGCGGCGTGGTGCCACGCCGCCGGGAACGCCTTCGCCGGGGAAGATGCAGGCGGTGATCTGGTTGCCGAACGGCGCCAGGCCCTGGCAGCTGACGACGACAGTGGCCGCTGTGTCGGTAGTGGCCGTGCCGCGGATTTCGCCGAAGTCGATGTTCGGGCTGCGGATCACCTGGCAGCTTTGTGCCCACGCGAAGAACGGGAGCCCTGCCAACGCCAGCAGCAGGATATGCAGGGTCGCGATGCGCAGTTTTCGCGGCGATGGCTTGGCAGCGTCGCTCATGGTTGGCACTGCAGTGTCGTGATGCCGGGTGGATCGCTGCCTTGCACGATGGTGGGCAGGGGGAGCACACAGTCGTGGCTGTCGTCCACCGGGATGCGCAGCACCGCACCGGCAGGCGGGTCCTGCAGATACACCTCGCCGGCATGGCCGATGACGGTGGTTGCGACGACCTGGCTTGCCAGTTCGACTGCGATCGTGCTGCCGACGCCCAGCCATTTCCCATCCGCGCCGCGGACCTGCAGGCGCAGCGGGCGGCTTGGTTGCAGCTTGAAAACCACGCTTGCACCGCTGCCCGATGCAGGCACCACAAGCTGCTGCGGGGCATCCAGCGACAAATCCATTGGCAAGCCAAGGGTGTCGATGCTGATCAGGTTGCGTTGCCAGGCGCGCAGTGGGGTGACCAGCAGCTGCCCTTGCGCATCGGTGCTGCCGATCAAGCGGTTCTCCAGTCGTACCGGGACCTGCGCCACGCCATTGGTCGATACCAGGGCAAACGCGTCGTCAACCTGGCGCAGTGCACGTATGCCGCGGCCGAACCACACGATGCTGCCATTGGCATCGGCGTACCCGGTGGTACCGGCGTCGGGATCGTAGTCCATGCCGATACGCCACTGGCCGGCATCGCCCAGATGGCTCAGTTCGGCATTGGCGCTGCGGCGTGTGCCCAGGCTTGCCTGCGCGCGCCAGCCCCAGCCGCCCGCATCCGCCGGCACACTGCGACCTGCCTGCAGGGCAAGCGCGTTGCCGTCGCTGCCGTGGCGTACTGCGCTGCTGAGCTGGGTAAGCCGCCCCAGTGGCAGGGAGAGATACAGGTTGGCGCTGTCCGTGCGCCGGTTGTCGAGGTCGTGCTGGAGCTGCACGCTGAACCAGGCATTGCCATGCAGGTTGCGTGACCAGCCCAGCCCGGTCAGGCGGGTGGGGAGGCTGCCGGGGTAATGCTGGGAGATGTAGCTGAGGCTGAACTGGCCGCTGTGGACATTGCCCAGGCCCACGAAGAATTGATCGGTACGGCGGGGCAGGAGCGCATTGGCTAGAAACGCAGGGGCATCGCGGAAGTCGCTGCTGCTGCGCTGGGTGCGGGCCGAGACGCTGAAGCCATGCGCGCTCCATTGATAACCCAGTGCGTGTTGATGTCCGCGCATGATGCCGGCGCGACTGCTGCTGAAGGAGGCGCTCACTACCCCGCCGCGCTCGCCCAGCAGGGCCACCGCACCCATGCCGGCCAGCTGCAGGTCCGTGCTGAGCTCGGTATGCGCTTCGATGGTCAGGTGCTGGTGCACGCCGTGGCGCAGGCTGGCACTGGCCATCGGCCTGTCACCGTAAGCGAAGGAACGCAGCCCGTAATCCTCGCGCAACACGCCCAGATCCAGTGACCAGTCGCTCAGGCCGGCCTGCAGCAGGCTGGGCGTGCCGTATAGCGCAAACTCCAGCATGCGCTGCTGCCCATTGATATCGGTCACCAGCAGCTGCGCCTGGCCACTGCCGTTGAGGGTGGGGACGGCATCCAGTTGGAATCGCCCTGGCTGCACGTTGCGGCTGGCCTGGCGGATGCCATTGATGTACAGGTCGACCGTGGATGGCAGCAGGGCATCGCCGCTGAACGACGCCAATGGTGTCGTTACGCGATAGGGCTGCAGGGAAAAATCGCGTGACAGGTGTACGCCGGCGATGCGGACGGCGCGCGACCATTTCAGCGCGCCGGTCAGGGTGTCGCCAATGCCCAGGGTGAGCATCGGGCCGGGCAGGTCGAGTTGCCAGCGGCTGTCCAGGCGGATGTTGCGGTGCTGCCAGTGGCCTCGGTCAGCGTCCAGGCTGGTGTTCTGTGTGGTTGACCAGATGCCTGCCCCGACGCCGAACAGGCGTAGCTCGCTGAAGCTGTTGGCACGGCGGTATCCGCGTTGCTGTTGCGCATGCAGGTCGTAGTTGAGCAGGAGGCCGGGGCTGCTGTCGCTTGCAGCGAGTACGCTGGGAGGCGTCGCCGGACGCAGTTGAGTGGGTGGCCGATTCAGTCCGGCCAGCGGCAGCTGCAGCGCGAGGCGCTGGTTGCGGGCGTCGTAGCTGATCTCGATATCCGGCAGTTGGGCAAGATCAACCGACTGCTGGTTGGGCTCCACGCCCTCCGGCAGGCGCAGGCCCAGTTCCTGCAATGTCGCCGCGCTGGCGGACAGTTGCTGTCCGGTAGCGATGAAACGTGCCAGATGGGTGCTGCTGCCCTGGTTGATCCGGACTTCCAGATACAGCTCCTGCGGCAGCTGTTCGCCAATGCCGGTGGGTGCCGTATGCGGGCGGGCAGGAGGCGCGGCAGACAGGGAGGAGCTACTCGCCATGAGCATTGCCAGATCAAAGGTCAGCAGAGCGCAGCGGCTGCGGGATGGCGGCATCGTTCAGCCTGGCCTGCAAAGTGCCGGTGAGGGGGAAGGGGTGCGGTAGCGGCAGCGTCCATTGCATGTGTTGGCCTGCCAATACATAACCGAGCAGGCCGGGTGTCAGTTCAATCGGTGGGCCGTTCTCGGGCAGCCAGCGCAGCTGGCTCAGGCGCACGCGCTGTGCGCCCGTGTTGTGTACGGTCAGGGTCAGCAGGCCTGGGTCTAGCTGCCAGTGGGCGTGCAGTCCGCTCGTGTCGGCAGCGGCCTTGCTTCCCGGTTCGCGCGGGCTCGCCCCCCTAGGCAGGACGAACGCCGGGATCGAGTAGCGCAGCAGGAAATTCAAGCCCTGGTTGGGTTTGACGTGGGGGGCGGGGAGCTCGTCCACCAACAGGCGATAGGCCTGCTCCTGCGTGTCGCCTGTTGGCACGGGTGCCGGCCGCAGCACGCGAACCAATTGTCGTTGGCCGGGGCCAATCTGGACGATGGCCGGGCGCGCCAGCAGCATCTCCGATGGCTCAAGCACGTCGGCTGCATCGCTTTGCGTCCAGTGCTGTACGCGCACCTGTGCATGCAGTGGCTGATCGCCGTTGTTCTCCAGCCACAGTGCCTGCGCCTGCACGCCATCACTGAATTCCAACAGGATCGGCGCGACCTGTAGGTTGCCTGCGCTCGCCAATGGGGCCAATAACAGCAGGCCCCAGTGCGCCCGGCGCAAGGGGCGCGGAGCGGTGCCGCGCGCGCGTGGGCAGGCTGGCTGCATCTGGTCAGGCCTCAATAGGTGATCGTGGCAATCACCGTGTCGCCATAGCTGCCGGCTGGCGCATCGGTGGAAGGCACGCGGCCATAGACCGGGATGGTCTGCGCACTGGCGGTGCCGGTGCCGGCCAGGGTGTCGGTGCCGATTGCCTCACCCCAGAAATTCTGCCGGCCGGCATCGCGGTACAGCCCATAGGCAACGAAGTTGCTGGCGCCATCGCTCATGCGCCGGTTGTCTGCGGCGGCAGTGGTGCTGGTGGCATTGGCGCCGGGATTCATGCCGATGGTGTAGGGGGTGCCGTTGGTGCAGTTCACCTCCAGCGTGCCCTGGGCGTCGAGCGGAGTACCGGTGGCGCGGGCCACGCTGCCAAAGTCGATGTCGCTGGCGGCGACGGCCTGGATATCACAGGACTCGGTAATGACGATGCGGACCTGGAACTGTGCGGTCTGGGTTGCTGCCTGGGTGAGGCCTGCAGTTCCCGTCAATGCGATGCTGGCTGCGGTGATCAAGAGCGTGCGCGTGAGCATGTCGATTCTCCCGGCGGTTGGCGGCAGCGGCGAGGCCATGGTGCATGGCCCCGGGGCGCGCGCAGAGCAAAGCACGGCAGCGCAGCGCTGACACGTGTTCACGCTGGCAGTTTTGCCTGAACGGGGGATCTTGCTAAGTTCGGTCAATCGGGACGCCGCGCTGACCGGTCGTGGTCTCCCCGCTGGCTCAGAACACTCGCGCGAACGCTGCGACCAGGCGCTTGTCAGGACTGACTCGCATGAGTGCACACAGGCAGGCCGCCCGTCGGCGCTTCCGGTCGCAAAGGTGGCGGCCGGATCCTGGAGTGGCGCCTGACTCCGCGTTCATTAATGTGAAATACTTAGCGAAAAAGCCCAAATGGGGGATAATCGGCACATGGCAATCCAACTGAAAACCCCCGAAGAAATCGAGAAGATGCGCATCGCCGGTCGTCTGGCGGCTGAGGTGCTCGACATCATCACCCCGCACGTCAAGCCCGGTGTCACCACCGAAGAGCTGGATCGCATCTGCAACGACCACATCATCAACGTGCAGGGCACCATCCCGGCCAATGTGGGCTACCGCGGATTCCCCAAGACCGTGTGCACCTCGGTCAACAACGTCATCTGCCACGGCATTCCCAGTGAAGCCAAGGTGCTCAAGGACGGCGACATCGTCAATATCGACGTGACCGTCATCAAGGATGGCTGGCACGGTGATACCAGCCGCATGTATTACGTCGGCACGCCGTCGGTGATGGCCAAGCGCCTGGTGGAAACCACCAAGGAAGCGATGTGGCGCGGTATCCGTGCGGTCAAGCCGGGCGCGACGCTGGGCGATGTGGGTCATGCGATCCAGGAATTCGCGGAAGCTGAGCGTTTCAGCGTGGTGCGTGAGTACTGCGGCCATGGCATCGGCAAGGTCTACCACGACGAGCCGCAGGTGCTGCATTACGGCCGTCCGGGCCAGGGCCTGGTGCTCAAGCAGGGCATGACCTTCACCATCGAGCCGATGATCAATGAAGGCACCCGCTACACCAAGGTGCTGCCCGATGGCTGGACCGTGGTGACCAAGGACCGCAAGCTCTCGGCTCAGTGGGAACACACCATTGTGGTGACCGAGGATGGCGTTGAGGTATTGACGTTGTCCCCGGCGGAATCCGCGCAGGCATGACCTCTTTGCCGGCGGGCCCGATTCTGGACACGCCGGCAGATCCTGCCGGTGACGCGCAATGGGCTGCTGATGCACGGCAGTCACTTGCCCACACCGATGCCCGCCTGGGCAAGCGCTTCGAGCAGACCGACAATGTCGAACGTCTGCCCGGCCTGCGCGCGCGTGCGGTCGATCAGCTGATCAGTGAAGCCTGGCAACGCTGCATTCCGGCGACAGCAGGCTTGGCGCTGTTCGCGGTCGGCGGCTACGGCCGTGGCGAGCTGTTCCCGCGCTCGGACATTGACCTGCTGGTGCTGGCCGAGACCGACGTGCAGCAACGCCACGAAGCCGCTTTGGCGCGCTTGTTCGCCCTGCTATGGGATGCCGGTTTGCCGGCCAGCCACGCAGTGCGCTCGGCCACGCAGTGCGTGCACGCCGCGGCTGACCAGACGGTGTTGACGGCCTTGATCGAGGCGCGTCCGCTGGTTGCGGACGCAACCGCCCAGCACGGTCTGGCGCGGGCGATCGCGCCCAGCCTGGTATGGCCGCCGCGTGAGTACTTCCTGGCCAAGCGCGAAGAGCTGCTTGCCCGCCACCAGCGCTTCGGTGATACCGCAGACAACCTGGAGCCGGACATCAAGGACGGCCCTGGCGGCCTGCGCGATCTCAATACCCTGGGCTGGATGGCGCTGCGTGCCTTCGGTGTCAGCAATATCGATGCGCTGGTCGGGCTGGGCCATCTGGGCCTGGACGAGGCCGCCGCGCTGAAGCGCGAACGCCAGGTATTGGCGCGGCTGCGTTTCGGCCTGCACCTGGTCGCACAGCGGCCGGAAGAGCGGCTGCGTTTCGATTACCAGAAGACCTTGGCCGCGCGCATGGGATTCGGCGATGACGCCGAAAGCCTGGGCGTGGAGAAGATGATGCAGGGCTTCTATCGCAGTGCCACGGTGATCCGCCGCATCAGCGACCGCCTGCTGCAACGCTTTGAAGAACAGTTTGACGGTGAGGCGACGCCGCAGCCGGTAGGTGATGGGTTCTCGCTGCGCCGCGGCTATCTGTCCGCCGACGATCCGTTCTGGCCGCATGGCGACATCCGCAGCATCTTTGCCTTGTTCGCGTGCTGGGCACGCACCGCCGATGTGCGCGGCCTGCATTCGATGACGGCCCGCGGTCTGGCCGAGATGCTGGACGAGATCCCCGACTACACCGCCGTGGACGACGACGTACGCGAACAGTTCATGGCCTTGCTGCGCGGTCCGCGTGCGGTCGATACGCTGGCGCGGATGGCGCGGCTTGGCGTGCTCGGTCAGTGGATTCCCGCATTCGCCGCAGTGTCCGGGCGCATGCAGTTCGATCTGTTCCATGTCTACACGGTGGACCAGCACACCTTGATGGTGCTGCGGAACATGGCCTTGTTCGCCAGCGGCCGCGCCGACGAGCGTTTCTCCATCGCGCACGAAGTCTGGCCGCGCCTGCGCAAGCCGGAGTTGCTGCTGCTGGCCGGGCTGTTCCACGACATCGCCAAAGGCCGTGGTGGTGATCATTCCGAACTGGGCGCGGTGGATGCGCGTGAATTCTGCAGCGCACATAGCCTGAGCAGCACGGACACTGAACTGGTGGCGTGGCTGGTCGAGCAGCACCTGCGCATGTCGGTGACCGCGCAGAAGCAGGACATCACCGACCCCGAGGTGATCCATCGCTTTGCCGGCCTGGTCGGCGACCGTGATCGTCTCGACTACCTGTACCTGCTGACCTGCGCCGATATCGCCGGCACCAGTCCCAAGATGTGGAATGCATGGAAGGACAGGCTGCTGGCCGACCTGTATTTCGCCACCCGCCGCGCGCTGCGCGAGGGTTTGGAGCACCCCCTGCCGGAAGCCGAACGGGTGCAGGAAGCGCGTGAAAACGTGCGTGAGCAGATGCGCCTGCTTGGTCATGAGGATGCGGTGATCGACCGCCAGTTCGCGGCCATGCCGGATGAGAGCTTCGTGCGTTTCCGCCCGGAGCAGCTGGTCTGGCAGGCTGCGTCCCTGGTGGAAATCCACAAGGGCGGCACCCTGGTCAAAGTGCGGCGGATCACTCCCGAGAGTGATGCACTGGAAGTGTTCGTGCACTCGCCCGACCGTGACGGCTTGTTCGCCGCGATCGTGATGACACTGGACCGTGCCGGCTACGGCATTCACCGTGCGCGCGTGCTCGACGGCCCCGGCGACACCATTTTCGATACCTTCGAGGTGACCCCGGCCGGCAGCTTCGCCGACGGCGATGCCGCGCGCCTGGAGTCCGTGCTGCGCAAGGCGCTGGCCGGCAATATCCTGATCCTGCGTCCCTCGCGGCGGGTGATGCCACGGCAGCTCAAACATTTCCGCTTCGCCCCGCGCATCGAGTTCCTCGACGCCAGTCATGAAGGCCGGACCGTCTTGAACCTGGTGGCGCCGGATCGTCCCGGCCTGCTTGCCGACGTCGCGCATGTGCTGCGTGACCAGCGCCTGCGCGTGCAGGACGCACGCATCGCCACCTTTGGCGAGCGTGCCGAGGATCAGTTCCAGCTTACCGATCGCCACGATCACCCCCTTACCGAAACCTCCATGCAGGCCCTGCGTGATGCATTGCTTGCCTGCCTGGATCCCGACAACAAGCCAGGAGACCCCCACTGATGGCAAGCAAGCCCGCAACCAGGAAGACCGTGACCAAGAAGACCGCCAAGAAGGCAGCGCCTGCAAAGGCCGCGCCGAAGAAAAAAGCCGCAGTAGCGACCAAGCCGGTCGCCAAGCCTGTTGCGAAGACGGTCAAGGCACCGGTCAAGAAGGTTGCCGCTGCCAAGCCGAAGTCGACCAAGCCGGTGACGCCATCGGTAGGTCCGCGCAGCCTGCGCAAGCCACCGGCACCGGGCGTGGCCGAGTTGAAGTTCAGCATCGAGAGCGCATTCGAGCGCCGCACCATGCTGACCATGGACGAGATCGAAGGTTCGACCCGCGCGCTGGTCAACCGCGTCATCGACGGCCTGGAGTCCGGCGAATTCCGCGTTGCCGAGCCTGATGGCAACGGCGGCTGGAAGGTCAACGAGTGGTTGAAGAAGGCGGTGCTGCTGTACTTCCGTGTCAATGACATGGCAGTGATGGACGGCGCCCCGGCCCCGTTCTGGGACAAGGTCGAGTCGCGCTTTGAAGGCTACGACGAAGCGGCCTTCCGCCAGGCCGGCGTGCGCGTGGTGCCGGGCGCGATTGCCCGTCGCGGCACGCACTTCGGCAAGGACGTGGTGCTGATGCCGAGCTTCACCAATATCGGCGCCCATGTGGGTGAGGGCACCATGGTTGATACCTGGGCCACGGTGGGTTCCTGCGCGCAGATCGGCAAGCATTGCCACCTGTCCGGTGGTGCCGGCATCGGTGGCGTACTCGAGCCGTTGCAGGCCAGCCCGACCATCATCGAAGACCATTGCTTCATCGGCGCGCGTTCGGAAGTAGTGGAAGGCGTGGTTGTCGGCCACCACAGCGTGATTGGCATGGGCGTGTTCCTGAGCCAGAGCACCCGTATCTACAACCGCGCCACCGGCGAAGTGACGTATGGCTATGTACCGCCGTACAGCGTGGTGGTCAGCGGCTCGCTGCCGTCCAAGGACGGCACGCACTCGCTGTACTGCGCGGTGATCGTCAAGCAGGTGGATGCCAAGACCCGCAGCAAGACCAGCGTCAATGACCTGCTGCGTGGGTTGGCGGACTGAGTTTTTCCTTCTCCCTTCGGGAGAAGGTGCCCCGAAGGGGCGGATGAGGGTTGGCGCGAAGCGCTGCAGTGCCAAGCCTGTGCGAGGCTTCGCCCTTACCCTCACCCCAACCCCTCTCCCGAATGGAGAGGGGCTACATCACCGCGAGCTTTGAACCATGACCACGATCTACGGACTGAAAAACTGCGACACCTGCAAGAAAGCCACCAAATGGCTGGATCGCTTCAATGTCGCCTACACCTTCGTCGACTACCGCGACAACAAGCCCAGCCCGGAAACCCTGCTCGAATGGGCTGGCAAAGCCGGCGGCTTCGCGGCGATGATCAACAAATCCTCGACTACCTGGCGACAGTTGCCGGACAACCGGAAGTCGCCTGAGTCCGATGCCGAGTGGAAGCTGCTGCTGCGCGAATACCCGCAGCTGATCAAGCGCCCGTTGGTGATCACCGACGATGGCACCCTGAGCCAGGGTTTCAGCGACAACGGCTTCAAGGCCCGTTTCAACATCGCCTGATCCGTCCTCCAGCAACCGTGGGAGCGGCGTAAGCCGCGAAGCCACCGACCCAAGAAGGCTGCAATGAACGACGTACTAGCCCTGACCTGCGATCTGATCGCCCGCCCCTCGGTAACCCCGGAAGACGCCGGCTGCCAACAGCTGATCGCCGGCCGCCTCAGCACCGCCGGCTTCAGCTGCGAGCACCTGCGCCTGGGCGAAGTGGACAACCTCTGGGCCACCCACGGCAGCGGTGCACCGGTACTGGTGCTGCTCGGCCATACCGATGTGGTGCCGACCGGGCCGGTCGAGGCCTGGAACAGCGACCCGTTCAAGCCGGAGGTGCGCGATGGCGTGCTGTACGGGCGCGGCACTGCCGACATGAAGGGCAGCGTTGCCGCCTTCGTGGTGGCCGCTGAGCAGTTTGTTGCCGCGCATCCGGACCATCCCGGCACGCTGGCGGTGCTGCTGACCAGCGACGAGGAAGGGGATGCCATCGATGGCGTCCGCCACGTTGCCAAACTCTTTGTCGAGCGCGGGCAGGGCATCGACTGGTGCATTACCGGCGAGCCGTCGTCAACCGCCAAGCTCGGCGACCTGCTGCGCGTCGGTCGCCGCGGCAGCCTTTCGGCCAAGCTGCGTATCAAGGGCGTGCAGGGCCATGTCGCCTATCCGGACAAGGCACGCAACCCCATCCATCTGGCCGCAGCGGCGTTGGCTGAGCTGACTGCCCGTCATTGGGACGATGGCTACGAAAGCTTCCCGTCCACCAGCCTGCAGATCTCGAACATCAACGCAGGCACCGGCGCCAACAACGTGATCCCGGGCGAGCTGCAGGTGATGTTCAACCTGCGCTACAACCCACATTGGAATGCGGACAAGCTGGAGGCCGAGATCGGCGCGTTGTTGGACCGTCACGGTCTGCACTACGACCTGCAGTGGCACCGCAGCGGCGAGCCGTTCTATACGCCGGAAGGGCGCCTGCGCAGCGTTGCCCGCGACGTTCTGGCCGAATTCGCCGGCGCCGCGCCGGAAGAAAGCACCGGCGGCGGGACGTCTGACGCCCGCTTCATCGCGCCCTTGGGCGCGCAGTGCATCGAAGTGGGGCCGGTGAATGCCAGCATCCACCAGGTCGATGAGAACGTGCGCGTCTCCGATCTGCAGGCGCTGCCTGACCTGTACAGGAAACTGATCGAAAAGCTGCTGGACTAAGCTGTTACGGTGCAAGTGCACAATCTTGCCGGGGGGGCGAGATGGACAGTGTTCAAATGCGGTTCCGTAAAGGGCTGATGGCCCTGCTGCTGGTGTGCCTGCTGCCATTCGCGCACGCCAGCACAACACTGCACGGCTTGCCGCTGCTACGTCAGTTCGGGGCAAGCCAATTGCCTGCCGCGCCAACCTATCCCGGCGTGGTCGTCGACCGCGCGGGCAACCTCTATGCTGCCAGTGGCGAAGGCGTGATGGCCTTCCGTAGCGGGGTATGGGAGCTGTTGGAGGCGTCTGGTGAAGCGCCGGTGTACTCGATCATGCTGGCGCGCGACGGCAGCATCGTTGTCGCCGGCGCAGGGGTTTTCGGACGCTTGCTGCGACAGCCTGATGGCACCCACAAATTCGTTGACCTTTTGCCACGCTTGGCCAGTGCGGGTCTGCTGCAAGGGCCGGTCGAGGTCTTCTCGTTGGGGGAGACCTCGCGTGGCGTGCACGCGGTAAGCGCTGGCGCCTTGTTCGTGCTTGAGAAGGACGGCAGCACCACGCGCATGCAGCTTCCCGCCGGCGCACGTACGCGTCCGCTGGTGGCTGGCGACGAGGTCTTCTTCCGGGTTCCGGGGCAAGGTCTTTACCGCGCTGACAAGGCGGCGATGGTGCTGGTCGAAGGCATGGAGTCGCTCGCCAAGCTGCGTGTTCCAGTGGCCTGGCCGTACCGGGGCGGCTTGCTGTTTGCCGCGGCCGATGGCTTCCATTTCAGCGATGGTGCGCGTGTGCGCAAGCTCGACACGGAGGCCGATGCGGCCTTCCGTCTGCACGAACCGTACACCGGTATTGCCCTTGCCGACGGTGGCTTCGCGATCGGCAGCTTCGACGGCACGATCATGCGTTTCTCCCCCGATCTGCACCTGCTCGACAGCTTTGCCGCGTGTGCGGGTGAGATGCACGACCTGGTGGAGGATCGCGAGGGCGCGGTGTGGATCTCAGGCGAGAACGGCATCGCGCGCCTGCGCTGGTCGCTGCCATGGACGCGCTATGGGCGCCTGCATGGCCTGGGCGGACGCATCTTCGACAGCACCTGGTATGACGGTCGCCTGTGGGTGGCAAGCATGGGGGTGTGGAGCACGCAACCCTCTGCGGCGGGCACGCCAATGTTCTCGCTCTCGCAATGGCCGCGACGTGATCTGGAGACCTTTGCGCTGGAGGGAACAAACGCCGGTCTCCTGATCGGAGATCGCTATGGACTGGCGGTGCTCGATCCCGGGCAAACGCAACCACGACGGCTGCTGCCGCCAGCGCTGGGTGACAGTGTCAGCAGGCTGATGCCCTCGGCGTTCGACGCCAGGCGCATGTTCGCGTTGACCAACACCAAGATCATCGTGCTCGGTCAACACGACGGGCGCTGGCAGCTGCAGGGGCAGTGGCAGATCGGTGGGGGCGCTGCGGGGGGCGTGTATGAAGTTGTCGCCGGCGAGTTGTGGGCAGGCGATGCAGGCGGTGGCGCTAGGCGCTGGCGCTTCGCTACGGAAAATGGCCAATTGCTCGCTGAGCAGCGCTTTGGGTCGAAGCAGGGCTTGCCTGTGGCAGCAGGGAAGGGCACTCGTTTGTTCCGGAGTGATCGCGTGCTGTACGCGATATCCGGGCAGCAGGTGCACCGTTTGCAGGGTGAGCGGTTTGTTGCCGCGGCTTTGCCCGTGTTGCCGGGGCTGCAGGCTCCCATGGAGCTGGAAGGCGAGGACAACGCCAAGGGCAGCTTCGCCTGGACGGCGCGACAGCTGTGGTGGCGCAAGCCCGGTGCGACCACGTTCCAACTGCAGCATGTCAGTGATAGCCGCGTGCCCGGCTTCAAGACGGTTGCCCTGCATCGCGACGGGCAACTGCGCGTGGTTACCCGCGACAGCGTATTGCAGTTGGATCCTGCTGCGATCGAGTCCGTCGCGGCACCAGCGCAGGCGCGGCTGGATCGCATCGAGCTGCAAGGTCCGAATCATCCGCCGGTACTGTTGCCGCTGTTGCCAAAGACAACGCCGCATTTGCCAGCGGGGGCGGGATTGGCCTTGCGCTTCGGCGTGCAGAGCATGGAGCCGGAGGTCGAGTTCCGCTACCGGATGCCGGGCCATCACGACGAATGGTCGCCATGGACGGCAGGGCGTGAGCTGACCTACCAGCGCCTGCCAGCGGGTGCTTACATCTTCCAGTTGCAGGCGAGGGTGCTGGGCGGCGCACCCACCGAGGCGATGAGCTACCCGTTGCAGGTTGCGCCCTTCTGGTACCAGCGGCCCTGGGTTCGGGTGGGCTTTGGCGTGGCGGGCTTGTTGTTCGTGGTCGCGGTGGTGCGGCTCCGCACCCGTGCCATCAATGCACAAAACCGCCTGCTTGAGCAGAAGATCAACGAGCGCACCGCCGAGCTGCAGAGCGCCAATTCCAGGCTCTCTGCCCTGGCGGTGACCGACGGACTCACCGGCATCGCCAACCGCCACGCGATGGAGAAGGCCTTGCCACGGGCGTGGCAGCGCTGCGTCGAACAGCAGGAGCCGCTGGCGGTGATGATGATCGACGTAGATCACTTCAAACAGTTCAACGACACCTACGGCCACCACATCGGTGACCTGCAGTTGCGCCGCGTTGCGCAGACCCTGGCCGCGCAGGTGACCGGTGCCGAAGAGCTGGTCGCACGCTATGGCGGCGAGGAGTTCGTGTTGATTCTGCCGGGTTGCGACGCGCAGATGGCGATGGCGCTTGGGGAGCGTCTGCGCAGTGCGGTGGAACAGGTGACCGGTGCGGCGGGGCAACGGGTGACCATCAGTGTCGGGGTGGCGGTTTGCACTCCGGTGCCTGGGGAAGACCCAATGGCGCTCGTACGCTGTGCCGACCTGGCACTCTATCGCGGCAAGCGCGAGGGGCGGAATCGGGTTGAGATCGCAACGCTGGATGCGGAGTGACCGGGAGGGGCATGACCTGGGCCAGCGGGAAGCCCGTACTGGTGCATATCCGAAGCACCTGTTTTCCCTAGGCGACGATCAACCCAAACGCCGCCAATGCCGCCGCAGCCTGCCGCTGCGAGATCACCGCCTTCTTGAAGTGCTTTGCGTCCATCAAGTTGAGGCCGCTGATATCGGTATCGCGCAGGTCGGCACCTTCGAAGCGGGTCAGGCGGGTCTGTGTGTTGCGCAGGCTGCCGCCGCTGAACACCGCATCGCGGAAGTCGCAGCCTGAGAGGTCGGCATCGGAGAAATCCATGCCTTCCAGCTGCGCTTTGCGGAATGACATGCCGCGCAGGTCGGCGCTGACCAGCAGGCAATCGCGGAACTCCAGCGCCCAGCCGCTTACTTCCTGCAGGTGGGCGCCGGTCAGCTTGCAGTCCTTGAACTGTACCGACGAGAGCGTGGCGCGTCGCCAGAAGCTGTTGTTGAGGTCGCAGTGATCGAAGCGCGAATCACTGAGCAGCGCGGAACTGAAGTCGCAGTGGCTGCCGCGGCATTTCAGCCACTGGCTTTCTTCCAGTGATGCGGCTAGCCAGTTCGCCCTGCTCAGCGAGCACTGCTTGAACTGGAAGCCGTCCATGTCCAGGCGCGAGAAATCGCCTTCGTCCAGCGTGCAGGATTCGAACACCGCTGCACGCGGGTGCGCGCGGATGATCTGCTGCATGCGCGCGCGGTCGATGGTTTCTTCGTGGAAAACCGGAGTGTTCGTCATGTCCAACTCTGCAGGTGCTTGCGCGTCATTCTGCGCGACATCGCTGTGCTGATGCAGTCTTGTTGCGGAGGACGTTGTGTGTACAGACCTGCTCGATCTATTCGAAGATGAAGAAGGGTGGCGCGATGGCCCGGCGCCAGTACGACTCCTCGGCCAGATAGAACTCCTGCGCCTGGGCGCGCGCGAACCATGCCGCCGCTTCAGTCTCATCTTTCGGCAGGCCTTTGCTGCCGCGACCGAGCGCCAAGCCGCTGAAGTACTGGCCGTAGACATTGCCCTGTTCGCCGGCGCGCTGATACCAGCGCAGTGCCTCGCGCATATCCGTTGGCATGCCGATGCCCGCTTCGTGCAAGGCGCCAAGATCGACCTGGGCCTCGGCATCGCCGCGCGCGGCACGCCGCTGGATGCGGGCGATGGTCGCATTGGTGGAGGGCTGGTCGGGGGCAAGGCGCGCAGCTTCGGTTGAGGCATGGGTTGCCTTGCGCAGTGCGTCCAGCTTGTACAACTCACGCATGTACACCGCCGAGCGCAGGCGCCAGCGCAGTGCGCCTGCCATGTCGCCCTCGCGTTCGTACCAACGTGCCAGATCGGACATGGCATACGGCGAGCCGTGGTAGGCGGCACTCTGGTACCAGCGCAATGCCTTGCGTGGTGATGGCTTGAAGCGCACATCCTCCGGCTTCTGCGGTTCGTCACTGCTGTCCAGGCGGCCGCGCTCAAGGAGCCTGCCCAATTGCTCCTCGGCCCCGGTGCTGCGGTGCGTGCGCGGTATTGTCGCCGCGGCGCGCGCGTACCAGTCCAGTGCGCGCGGGTCGTTCCAGGCCTGATACATCTTCGCCACCCGCAGTGCGGAATCGAACTGGCCATCGGCGGCCGCGGACAGCGCGTCGCGTTCGGTGTCGCTGGCAGGGCGGGTGTTGGGCGTTGTCGCGCAACCGAGCAGGATGAACAGGGGCAGGGCGTACAGCAGCACGCGGGGAGTGGGACGGGGCATCCAGCAGGTCCGGGCAAGGTGGCGGGGGATTATCGCGGAGTGCGCCGGCCCGGCCGCTGAATCGGTTGCCAAAGCAACAGTTGCGCGGGCGCCGAAAGCGGGATACGGTCAGCGCCATGTCCTCGTTCCTGGCCACCGCCGTCAACAACAACAACCGCAATAATCTGCGCGCGAATAATCGTGCGCGGCCACTGCGGGACTGCGACCAGAGCTAGAACAGGCAACACGCTCAGGACACCAGAAAACCCGCATCGGCCGATGCGGGTTTTTTTTGTGGCCGGGCGGGAACACCGAGCGGCTGCAGGTCTTCAAGCCGTTGCTTCCAATGTTTGTCCCCACACAACCCAGGAGCTTTCCCATGTGTTCCATCTTCGGCATTTTTGGCCTGCAATCCGGTGACGACCTGCAGGCGCTGCGTCGGCAGGCGCTTGAACAATCCCAGCGCCAGCGGCATCGCGGCCCGGACTGGAGCGGCGTCTACGTGGACGACGGCGCCATCCTGGTGCACGAGCGGCTGGCCATCGTCGACCCGGCCGGCGGCTCGCAGCCGCTGCTGTCCGACGACGGCCAGCTGGCGTTGGCGGTGAACGGTGAGATCTACAACCATCAGGAGCTGAAGAAGGAACTCACCCAGTCCTACGCCTTCCAGACCGGTTCGGACTGCGAAGTGATCAACGCGTTGTACCGTGAAGATGAACCTGCGTCCTACTTGAACAGGCTCAACGGCATCTTCGCCTTTGCGTTGTGGGACCGCGAAAAACAGCGCGTGATCATCGCCCGCGACCCGATCGGCGTGGTGCCGCTGTACTGGGGCCACGACAAGCAGGGCCGGCTGTGCGTGGCCTCGGAAATGAAGTCGCTGTCCGATACCTGTGCCGACGTGGCGCAGTTCCCGCCCGGCCATTGGTATGACAGCAGCACCGACACGCTGAGCAAGTACTACGAGCGTCCGTGGCGCGAGTACGAGGCGGTGGAAGGTGTGGATGTATCGCTGGCCGAACTGCGCGAGGCCTTCGAGCGTGCCGTGCACCGCCAATTGATGACCGACGTGCCCTATGGCGTGCTGCTGTCCGGTGGACTGGATTCCTCGCTGGTCGCCGCGGTTGCGGCGCGCTATGCGCGCAACCGCATCGAAGACGGCGGTCAGAGCGAGGCCTGGTGGCCGCGCCTGCACAGCTTCGCCATTGGCCTGAAGGGTTCGCCCGACCTGGCCGCGGCCAAGGTGGCGGCGGAAATGCTGGGCACCGTGCACCACGGCTTCGAGTACACCTTCGAAGAAGGCCTCGATGCAGTGCCGGAGGTGATCCGTCACGTCGAGACTTACGACGTCACCACCATCCGCGCATCCACGCCGATGTTCCTGCTGGCGCGACGGATCAAGGCAATGGGTGTGAAG
This sequence comes from Stenotrophomonas sp. 21LCFQ19, assembly GCF_056861425.1. Lineage (NCBI taxonomy): Bacteria > Pseudomonadati > Pseudomonadota > Gammaproteobacteria > Lysobacterales > Lysobacteraceae > Stenotrophomonas > Stenotrophomonas sp. 21LCFQ19. The sequence goes on from NZ_JBSPUF010000010.1 coordinate 44,533, forward strand.
ATGGTGCTGTCCGGCGAAGGCAGTGACGAGATCTTTGGCGGCTACCTGTACTTCCACAAGGCGCCGAACGCGCGTGAGTTCCATGAAGAGTTGGTGCGCAAGCTGGATGCGCTGAACAACTACGACTGCCTGCGCGCGAACAAGTCGATGATGGCCTGGGGCGTGGAGCCACGCGTGCCGTTCCTGGACCGCGAATTCCTCGATGTGGCGATGAAGATGGATGCGCGCCACAAGATGGTCGACAAGGCCCGCGGCCGCATCGAGAAGGCGGTGTTGCGTGAGGCCTTCGAGGGTTACCTGCCCAAGGAAATCCTGTGGCGGCAGAAGGAGCAGTTCAGCGACGGCGTCGGCTACGGTTGGATCGACGGTTTGAAGGCGCATGCCGAAGCACAGGTCAGCGACCGCGTGCTGGCCGCCGCCGACAAGCGTTTCCCGCACAACCCGCCGCAGACCAAGGAGGCGTACTACTACCGCCACGTCTTCGAGCAGTTCTTCCCCAGCCATGCGGCGTCGGAAACGGTGCCGGGCGGCAAGTCGATTGCCTGTTCGTCACCCGCGGCGATTGCCTGGGATGCCAGCTTCGCCAGCATGGCCGATCCGTCCGGCCGCGCCGTGGCCGGTGTGCACGAGCAGGCCTTGGCCGGCTGAGTGAGGACGCGCGGCCCGTAGTGTTGCGGGTCGCGCGTTTCAAGCTGCCGCAGCGCAGCCGTGGGCCGTATCATCGCCGGCTTACGCAAGGGAAGATCATGGACGCAGGAACGCATCGCCCCGGCTCGCGGGTGCATTGGGGCTGGCTCTATCTGCTTTGGGCCGCACTGCCGCTGTTGGCTGCGCTGCTATTGGCCCGTTACGCTGGGATGGACGTGCCTGCGCCGGTGCAGCAGGCCGTCAAGATCGGTTCTGCGGCACTGCATTCGAGCTCACCCTTGGGGTTGTTCCTGCTGCAGCTGCTGGTGTTGCTGCTGGTGGCCAAAGGCGCTGGGCGCGTGCTGCGCTGGTTTGGCCAACCTGCGGTGATCGGCGAGATGGCGGCAGGTTTGATGATGGGGCCGCTGCTGTTTGGCAGTGTCTTCCCGCAGTTGCAGGCCGCGCTGTTTCCGGCGAGCTCACTGGGGCCGCTTGGACTGGTCAGCCAGCTCGGTGTGCTGATGTTCCTGCTGGTGGCCGGCGCGGAGCTGGATCTGGGGCGGCTGCAGGGGCGGCGACGCTTTGCGATTGCAGTGAGTCACGCCGGTATTGCGCTGCCATTTCTGTGTGGCGTATTGCTGGCGATCTGGTTGTATCCCGCCCATGGCCCGGCAGGCGTGGGCTTCACTTCGTTTGCGCTGTTCATCGGCATCTCACTGAGCATTACTGCCTTCCCGGTGCTTCTGCGCATTCTTGCAGATCGCGACATGACCCACAGTCCGTTGGGGCAGACCGCGATTGCCTGTGCAGCGCTGGGCGACGCCACGGCCTGGTGCATGCTTGCGTTGATTGTTGCAGCCACGCAGGCAGCCGGATGGGGCGCTGCGGGTTTCAGTCTGGCCTGTGTGACGGTTTTCATCGGATTGATGTTGGGTGTGGTGCGGCCATGGTTTGCACGGCAAGAGATTGCCGCCGGCCGCGAAGGGGCATGGTTGCTGGGGATGCTGTTGCTGACCCTGGCCAGCGCCTTGTTGACCGAGTCCTTGGGCATCCACGCACTGTTCGGTGCGTTCGCCGCCGGTGTCGCCGCGAACGCCAATGTGCAGTTGCGCGAATTGATCATCAACAAGGTCGAGCCCCTGGCGGTGACCTTGCTGCTGCCGCTGTTCTTCGCCATGACGGGCTTGCGCCTGCGCGCCGATGCCTTGCAGGTCAGTGATCTGTGGCTGTGCCTGCTGGTGATAGCGGTGGCCAGCGCTGGCAAGCTGCTTGGTACGTTTGCCGCTGCGCGCAGTGCGGGCATGCCGGCCCACGATTCGCTGCGCCTGGGGGTGTTGATGAACACCCGGGGCTTGATGGAGCTGATCGTGCTCAATCTTGGGTATGAGCTTGGCTTGCTCGGCGACCGCCTGTTCGCAGTACTGGTGATCATGGCTTTGGTGACGACGGCGATGACCGGCCCCTTGCTGAGCTGGAGTGCGCGCGGCAAGGGAAAGACGGGCTGAGTGCATTCGCAAATGCAGTTCGCAGGTGTTGTTCCTCTCAATTCAAAAGGATTTCCGATGCGCGTATTGCCGTTGTTGATGCTGGGGTTGTTGAGCAGTCCGATGGTCGCCACCGCGAACGAGGCACCGTTGGAGCGGCATCAACTTGGCAGCTGGGAAGCAGATATCGGCTACACCGGCGTGGTGCGCGATGGCGACACGCTGCATATCTCCGGTGTCCCGTGCCGAGGTGCGGACATGCATGTCGCGGTACGCGATTGCTATGGAAAGCTGACGAAAATCCTGCAGGAGTTTGATGCTGACAGCAGTCAGGTGGTCAAGGAAACGGTGTTCACTACGGATATGGATGGCTTGATCAAGGCGATTCCCGATCGCAAGACCTTCTTCCCCGACGGCAAGTATCCAGCCGCGAGCTGGGTGCAGATCAGTCGCCTGTTCGACGCCGAGGCCAAGCTTGAAGTGGAGTGGACGGTGCGCTTGAAGTAAGCGCGTAGTGCATTGGTGACGGCGAGCCGGTCAGCTGTTTGTGGGAGCGGCGTCAGCCGCGAAGCAGGTACACCATCAGGTTGCAGACGCGCCGATGGTTCCGGTAAATCTTGCCTCGCGGCTTACACCGCTCCCACAATCAGTTTGCAGCCATGCAGTTTGCAGCCATGTGCTGGTTGCTCAGCGAGGGCTCAAACTCAAACTATGCGCTGCCTTGCCTGGCAGGAACGGCGTTGGTCGGCCCTCCACCCAGTCGTCGTGGCCTGCGCCCCAGAACGGTGACAGCGGATGGCCGCTCTGGCCGCCGGGCATGTGCACGATGCCATCGGCTTCGTGACCGGGTGACACCACCATGCGTTCGGAGGCACCGAACTTAGGCCCGACCACGCGCGGCATGTTGTCATCGCCGGCCAAGGGCTGGGCCGGCATGCACAGCCAGCGCTTGAACAGACCCGGCAGCGCTGCCGAGACCGGATGGCAGATCGCTGCAGTATTGCGCTCGCCCCAGCTGCGTTGCGCCAGATCCGGGCCCTGTGCGGCCAGATCCTTCTCAAGTTGGCGGGCGCTGTCGGCGAGCAGGGCATCCCAGCTCTCATAGGGTGGCGGCAGCAGATGCGGTGGACGTTCCTTGAGCAAGGGCCACAGCACGCCTTCGAACTGGGCAAGCTTGGGTGGGATGTAGCGCTCGCCAAGGTGTTCCTTGGCCGGGGCCAGTAGCGCGCCTTCCATGTTGTCCATCAGGATGCCGCGGAACCCGCGTGCCATCCGATAACTGACCGAGTCGGGGGAAGCGCGGCCCTGCCATTGGCGGCTGGCGGCTTCCAGACGCTTCAGTGCAGGATCATCGCTATGCTCAATGGTCTGCCGCAGCAGCTTCCACCAGCGTTCCATCAGCAGGGCGCGGTCGTCCAGTTGGATTGCCAGCAGGTCACTTTCATTGAAGCTCTCGTGGGCAAACAGACCGTCGCGGATCTGCTTGGCGCGCGCACCGAAGTCATAGCCGCCATCACCGGCTTCGGCCAGGGCGGCACCGTCGAGGACGCGGCCATTGGCCGTCCACAAACGATGGTCCGGTGGGTCGACCAGTGCTGGTGCGTGGTCGGTGCGGATCGGCCACGGCGAGCAGCTGGCCTGCGCCGCTGCGTCGGCATGGCAACTCGGGTCACGCGCAGGGCGCGCGCCGATGAGGCGCCAGGCGATACGGCCACTGCGGTCAGCGACCAGCAGGTTCTGAGCAGGGATGCCCGAGCGGTCGGCTACCGCAAATGCGGAATCCAGGTCGGCGGCCTTGGCCATGTCGGCGAAATCCAGGCGGACCGCACCGGCTTGTTGACCAACCCAGCGCAGTGCGAGCAGTTGACCGTCGGGTTCGTCGTGCAGGACCGGGCCCCAATCGCTTTCCCGCACCAGCAGCATTTCCGGGTTGGCACCGGCAACGGCAATGGCCTCGTTGTAGCTGCGCAGCGGCGCGTTGGCGGGCAGGGCGGTGAAGTCCGCGGTGTCGATATAGCTGTTGGTGAAGGCCCAGGCCACCCGCGTGTTGCTGCCGACGATGACCGCGGGCAGGCCGGGCAGGGTGAATCCGGCGACATCGACCTTGCCTTCCGGCGCGGTCGGGTCGGCATAGCGCAGGCGTGCGCGGAACCAGATATTTGGCGCTCGCAGGCCCAGGTGCATGTCGTCGGCGATGATGGCGCGGCCATCTTCGGTCAGAGCGCCGGCTACTGCGAAGTTATTGCTTCCCGGAAAAGAACCGGTCGCCGCAGGCGACCCACCTACGTCTCTCTCCCGCGCAGCGGGAGAGAGGGGGACCGCTTGCGAAGCAGGCGGTGGAGTGAGGGCCGGCGCAGTGCCGGTCTGCTTGCGCAGGTCCAGCGTTGCCGCATCCGGTAACACCGCATCACCACGGGGCGCGCCGAACAAGGGTGCATCCCAGCTGCTGCCGTCGTGGGCAAGCATTGCGTACAGCGCGGGCGGCACCACGCTGCGGATGCGCGCCATCGCCAGTTCGCGGGTGTTGGTCGGGTCCTGCAGGTCGGCGTACATCGCCAGCCCGGTCAGCACCGAGTCCTCCAGTTCCCACGGCCGTGGCTGCTGGCGTAGCAGCAGATACGGCCATGGCCGCACCGGCAGCGCGGCCAGGCCGGCATTTACACCGTCGCGGTAAGCCTCGATGACGCCGCGTTTGTCGCCGAGGGCGGCGCCCAGGTTCTGCTGGGTGTGGGCGCGCAGCCGGTGCACGCGCATGCGCTTGTCCAGTGGCAAGGCCTTGGCGCCGAACAGCTCGGACAGCTCCCCGGCCGCCGAGCGTCGCATCAGGTCCATCTCGAAGAAGCGTTCCTGCGCGTGTACATAGCCCAGCGCACGGGCCATGTCGGTCTCGTTGGCGGCCTCGACGGTGAGCACCCCCAGTGCGTCACGCTGGATGCTGACCGGTGCCGACAGCCCCGGCAGCGCCAGTTCCCCGTCCAACTGCGGCAGGCTGCCGCGCAGCAGTCCCCAGATGACCAGTAGCAAGACCAGCAACAGCCCCAATACAACCCAAAGCGAACGCAGCAGCCAACGCAGCACAGGCCTACCCCCGGTAGCGGTTCTGTCGCGATTGTAGACAGCTTGTGAAGCCGAAAGAGAGGGAATCGCAACTGAAAGTGATTCCGATTAGATCATTGGGTTTTCAGATGGGGCACCCTATGCACCATCGAATCATCAGGAGCACCCCCCATGCAGGGCAAAGCCGAAGTCATTGAGTGCCTGAAGGAGCTGCTGCGCGGCGAACTGGCTGCGCGCGACCAGTACTTCATCCATTCCCGTCGCTATGAGGACCAGGGCCTGCTGGCGCTGTTCGAGCGCATCGGCCACGAGATGGAAGAAGAGACACAGCACGCCGATGCGCTGCTGCGCCGCATCCTGTTCCTCGGCGGCAACCCCGACATGCGTCCGCACGCCTTCGAGCCGGGTGTGACCGTGATGGAGATGTTGGAAAAGGACCTGCAGGTCGAGTACCAGGTGCGCGCCAACCTCGCCGCCGGTGTGAAGCTATGCGAAGCGCAGGGTGACTACGTCAGCCGTGACATCCTGCTGCTGCAACTGCGCGACACCGAGGAAGACCATGCCTGGTGGCTGGAGAAGCAGCTGGGTCTGATCAAGCGTATTGGCCTGGAGCTGTACCAGCTGAGCAAGATGGACGCCAAGGGCACCCCGGCGCATTGATCCTGTAGTGCCGACCCATGGTCGGCATTTGAATCTATAGGTAAACCCCCACCCCCCCCCGGGGGGGCGCGACGGGGGGGGGGGCGGGCCCCCCCCCTCCGCGTGACCCACAACCCCCCGGGGGGGGGCCCCCCCCCCCCCCCCCCACAACCGCAATCACAGCCAGGCTTGGGTTCAGGCAAAGTAGCGCTGTCACGCCAACGCTCCCTGCGTCGTCCTGCCTCCATGAACGCCGAATCCATCTTCCAGACCCATCGCCCGCGCCTGCTGGCACTGGCCTACCGCATGCTGGGCAGCCGCGCCGATGCCGAGGACGTGCTGCAGGACGCCTGGCTGCGCTGGGCGGGCAGCGACACTGCCGAGATCCGCGACGCCGAGGCCTGGCTGGTCACCGCCACCACCCGACTCAGCCTGGACCGCCTCCGCGCGGCCAAGCGTGAGCGCCAGCACTACCCCGGCCCGTGGCTGCCGGAACCATTGCAGGTCGAACTGTCGCCCGACACCGCGACCGACCCTGCACAGATCCATGCCGTCGCCAATGAAGTCTCCGTCGCCTTCCTTACCCTGCTGGAGCAACTGAGCCCGGACGAGCGCGCCGCTTTCCTGCTGAAAGAAGCCTTCGACCACGACTACCGCCAGATCGGCAGCCTACTTGGCCACAGCGAGGCCAACTGCCGGCAACTGGTGCGTCGGGCCAAGCAGCGCCTGCAGGCCGGTGCACCACGCTTCCAGCCGGCGCCGGCACAGCATAGGCAGCTGCTGCAGCGCTTCATGGAAGCGGCCCAGCGTGGCGACAGCCCCGCCATACAGGCCCTGCTGCATGCCAATGCTGCCCAGTTCTCCGACGGTGGCGGCATCGTCACCGCTGCCATCCGCCCACTGCGGGGCGCCGAGCGCATCGGCCGCCTGTACTGGGCCATCGCCCGCCGCGGTGCTGCCCTGCCCGCCCAACTTGGCTACGTCAACGGCGAACCGGCAATCCTGCGCTTCGCCGAAGGCAGGCTGGCCTCATTCACCACCATCGAAGTGGTGGATGGGCGCATCGCTGCCCTCTACAGCGTGCTCAATCCAGAAAAGTTGCCCCCACTTGTCACGCACGAAGCCGCTGCTGCGTCCTTGTAACGAAAGACGGCCATCGTGGCTGTCTGGAGAAACCTGATGTCCGCTACCACCTTCCCCCGCGTGCCCTACACCCGTCTCGCCGCCGATGCCTTCAAGGGCCTGTTGGCCACCAGCAAGGCCGTGCATGACAGTTCCATCGAGCACGAGCTGCAGGAGCTGGTGTTCCTGCGCGTATCGCAGATCAACGGCTGCGGCTACTGCATGGACATGCATGCCACCGCACTGCGCAAGTCCGGCATCGAACCGCGCAAGCTCGACACGCTGCCGGCCTGGCACGAGAGCCGCTTCTTCGATGAGCGCGAGCGTGCCGCGCTGGGCTGGGCCGAGGCGATGACCCGGCTGCCGGACGGCGCGCCCTCGCAGGCCGCCTTCGACGCATTGAGGCCGCATTTCGACGACAAGGGCATCAGCGACCTGAGCATGGCCGTGGCGGTGATCAACGCCTGGAACCGACTCGGCGCCAGCCTGCTGCCGCCGCTGCCCTGATCGAATGACGAACCCAAGGCCATCAATCCAGACCGGACTGATGGCCGCAGCCGGCACCACACCGCACAATACGGCGCATGGGAACCCTCGTACTGATCCTCGACCTCATCGGCACCTTCGTCTTCGCCCTGTCCGGGGCAACGATGGGCGTGCGCCGGCGACTGGATATCTTCGGCGTGCTGGTGCTGTCGTTCGCGGCGGCACTGGCCGGCGGCATCACCCGCGACCTGTTGATCGGCGCTATCCCGGTGGCGGCAATCAGCGATTGGCGCTACCCGGCCATCACCTTGGCTGCAGGCATCGTCACGTTCTTCTGGGCGCCTCTGATCGAGCGTATGCAGTACCCGGTGCGCATGTTTGATGCGATGGGACTGGCGCTGTTTGCCGTAGCCGGTACGCAGAAAGCCTTGGCGTATGGCATCGATCCGCCGATGGCGGCTGCCTTGGGCATGTTGACCGGCATTGGCGGCGGCATTGCCCGTGATGTGTTGCTGGCGCAGGTGCCGCTGGTGCTGCAGGCCGAGTTGTATGCGGTTGCGGCGTTGGCAGGTGCTGCGGTGGTTGCGGTGGGCTATTGGCTGGGCTTGCCGCCGTTGCCATGTGCCCTGATTGGTGCAGGACTGTGTTTTGGCCTGCGGATGATGGCGATGCATTTTGGCTGGCATCTGCCGGTGGCGTTGCAGTCATCGGAGCCCCCGCCGCCGGAAGGGCCGCGGAGTTGAAGTAAGCGGTGTGGGCTTTGGGGCTTTTCGCCCCCCGCTTTTATGCCGTCATTCCCGCGAAGGCGGGAATCGCTCCTGCATTTGAATTTGCCGTTGCTGTTGCACTTCTATGCCAGTCCCTGCCATTTCCAATGGCAAAAGCAGAGCAAGAGCGATTCCCGCCTTCGCGGGAATGACGGCACAAGCAGAAGCGCGAGCCAAAGCCAAAGCCAAAGCCAAAGCCCCCCTCCCCGACCCTCCCCTTGCCTTCGGCAAAGGGAGGGAGCGAAGCAAAGCCTCCCAAGTAACAACAAACTCACACCCCATCCGCCATCGTGGAAGTCCCGCATCAAAAGGACCCAACCATGGCCGCAGAACGCTCCGACACCCTGATCGGCGATGAAGTCGTACATACCCTTGGCCAGCAAACGCAGACCTCGCAGGTACTGGCCCAGGTCAGGGATGGCCAGGTGACCTTGTCCGGCGACGTTCCCAGCACCGAGGTCAAGCACAAGGTTGAAGCGGTCATCGCCGCCATCGAAGGCGTGCGCACCGTGGTCAGCCATCTCAATGTCGACAACGGCAAGCGATCGTTCGGTAGCGCAGGCGAGGCTGTCCGTGACAACCCGGACGGTCGCGACGATGCCCAGATGGGCGATATCGACCTGGGCAAGGATGGTTGAGCACCTTGAGGCAGCGGACTCAACATATTTGCAGGTAACCTGAACCCGCACCTCGCCGCTTGAGTCCCCCATGCCCCACCCCGAGCCCGCTCCCGCCAAGAAACCCAGCTTCCGCGAGCGCGTCGATGCGATGCGCAACCTGCCGCCCTTCCTGCGGCAGGTGTGGCAGACCAGCCGCTGGCTGACACTCGCCAGTCTCGGCCTGCGCCTGGTCCGTGCATTGATGCCGGTGGCGATGCTGTATGTCGGCAAGCTGATCATCGATGAAGCGGTGCGCCTGGCTGGTGCTGGTCCAATGCCGCCGCTGGCAGAGGCGTTCTCCAGCGGCCATCTCAATACCCTGCTTGAGCTGCTGTTGCTGGAGTTGGCCATCGCGATCGGCTCGGACCTGCTTGGCCGACTGATCAACTACGCCGATTCGTTGCTGTCCGAGCTGTTCACCAACGCCACCAGCGTGCGGCTGATGGAGCACGCCGCCGAGCTCGACCTGGAGGATTTCGAGGACCCCGACCTGCAGGACAAGCTGGACCGTGCACGCCGCCAGACCATGGGCCGCATGAGCCTGATGAGCCAGCTTTTCGGCCAGGTGCAGGACACCATCACCGTCATCAGCTTCGCCGCCGGCCTGATCGTCTACGCCCCCTGGTTGATCGTGCTGCTGGCGATTGCCCTGGTCCCGGCCTTCATCGGCGAATCGCACTTCAACACCCTGGGCTACTCGCTCAACTTCAGCTGGACGCCCGAGCGCCGCCAGCTTGATTACCTGCGCCAGGTCGGCGCCAGCGTGGAAACGGCCAAGGAGGTGAAGATCTTCAACCTCAACCGTTTCCTGATTGATCGCTACAAGCTGCTGGCCGAACGCTTCTACAAGGCCAACCGTGCGCTGGCCCGCAAGCGTGCGATCTGGGGCACGCTGCTGGCCGCCTTGGGCACCCTGGGCTATTACGCCGCCTATGGCTATATCGCCTGGCGCACCATCCGCGGCGACTTCAGCATCGGCGACCTGACCTTCCTGTCCGGCAGTTTCCTACGCCTGCGCCAATTGCTGGAGGGCCTGCTTACCGGCTTCTCGCAGGTCGCAGGGCAGGCGCTGTACCTGGATGACCTGTTCTCGTTCTATGCCATCGAACCGGAGATCCGCTCGCGTCCGGATGCCATCGCCATACCGCGGCCGATCCGCGAAGGCTTCGTGTTCGACAACGTCGGTTTCCGCTATCCGGACGCCGAGCGCTGGGCCGTCCGCAACCTCAGCTTCCATCTGCAGGCCGGTGAGGTGATTGCCCTGGTTGGCGAGAACGGCGCCGGCAAGACCACCCTGGTCAAGCTGCTGGCCCGCCTGTACGACCCGGACGAAGGCCGCATCCTGCTTGATGGCCGCGACCTGCGCGATTACGACCTCGACGACCTGCGCGCCAACATGGGCGTGATCTTCCAGGACTTCGTGCGCTACCACTTGTCCGCTGGCGAGAACATCGGCGTTGGCTTGGTCGAAGCCATGAGCGACAAGGAGCGTATCCGCAATGCCGCACGACGTGCACTGGCCGATGAAGTGATCGATGGTTTGCCCGCAGGCTATGACCAGCTTATCGGGCGCCGCTTCAAGACCGGCGTGGACCTGTCCGGCGGCCAGTGGCAGAAGATCGCCATCGCCCGTGCTTATATGCGCGATGCGCAGGTGATGATCCTCGACGAGCCGACCGCAGCCCTGGATGCGCGTGCCGAGTTCGAGGTATTCCAGCGATTCAAGGAGCTGTCGGACAACCGCACCGCGGTGCTGATCTCGCATCGTTTTTCATCGGTGCGCATGGCCGACCGCATCCTGGTGCTGGCCGACGGTCGCATCGAAGCCAGCGGTACCCACGAAGAGCTGATGATCGAAGGCGGCCGCTACGCGGAGCTGTTCGAGCTGCAGGCAGCCGGCTACAGATAAGCCACGTAGTGCCGAGCCATGCTCGGCAGAGGCTTTCCCGGCAAAAAACCACCCCTCCCCAGCCCTCCCCTTGGCCTGCGGCCAAAGGGAGGGAGCGTAGTGCCGAGCCATGCTCGGCAGAGAGCCCCACCTGTAGTGGCGGGGCCCGGGGGGCCCCGGGGCGCGGGCCGGAGCGGCCGCCGCGCCGGG
>NZ_JBSPUF010000010.1:55481-144326 GCF_056861425.1 Stenotrophomonas sp. 21LCFQ19
GCCCGCCGCTGTCGGGGCCGCGGAACATCATAACCCCCCCGGCCGCGCGCGGCCCCGCCACTACCCATACTCCGGTCAAATGAGATTCATTCCTATTTATGGGAAATCAGCTAGAATAGGCCGGTCTCCAATCTACGAATCACGGCATGTCTTCCGCTTTTGGCGCCGAAACGGTGCTTGAAGTCCGTCACTGGACGGACGCCTACTTCAGCTTCTCCACCACCCGCGACAGCGGCTTCCGTTTCGAGAATGGCCAGTTCGTGATGATCGGGCTGGAAAACGAAAACGAAGGCGCCCGCCCGGTGTTGCGTGCCTATTCCATCGCCAGTGCCAACTGGGAAGAGCAACTGCACTTCTTCAGCATCAAGGTGCAGGAAGGTGCGCTGACCTCGCGTCTGCAGCACCTCAAGCCCGGCGACAAGGTACTGGTCGGCAAGAAGCCCACCGGCACGTTGCTGATCAGCGATCTGCACCCCGGCAAGAACCTCTATCTGTTGGGCACCGGCACCGGCCTGGCGCCGTGGTTGAGCGTGGTCAAGGATCCGGAAACCTACGAGCGCTTCGACAAGGTGATCGTCTGCCACGGTGTGCGCTACGAGAAGGACCTGGCCTACCGCGAGTACTTCGAGCAGGAGCTGCCGAACGACGAGATCCTCGGCGACATCGTTCGCGACAAGCTGCTGTACTACCCGGCGGTCACCCGCGAGCCTTTCCCCAACCAGGGCCGCCTGACCTCGCTGATGGAAAGCGGACAGATGCAGGAAGCACTCGGCCTGCCGCAGCTGGACCCGGCCAACGACCGCTTCATGATCTGCGGCAGCCCGCAGATGCTGGCCGACCTGCGCAACGTGCTGGACGCACGCGGTTTTGAGGTGTCCACGCGCATCGGCACCGCAGGCCACTATGTGTTCGAGCGCGCCTTCGTCGAGAAGTAGGGCTTGTAGGGTTTTTACCGACCATTGGCGGCTATGAACCCGGACAATGATGGCGTAGCTTAACGGCCGGATCACACTGATCCGGCCGTTTTCAGTTCAGGGGAAAGGATTCATGGTTCCAGGTAGTTCCCGCAGCAGCTTCATCGACAACCAGCGCAGTGTGTTGCTTGAGGAGCTGGCGCAATGCCAGCAACGTGCCCAGACCGCAAAGCAGGCGATGGGCGCTGCCTACCCCGCCGCATGCCAGGCCGCCCAGGCTATGCGCCCGGCGTTCGAAGAAGGTCTGGCGCAGGCGCGCCGCAACACGCAACAACACGGCCGCAAAGGCACCTTGGGGCCAGCGCTGAGTTTGCGCGCGACCTTGGGCAGCGGCGGCGTCCGCACTGTGGCCTGGCTGCTGCTCGGCAGCCTGGCGCTGTATGGGCCGGTTCGGAACTTCTGCGGCCACCTGTCGTACACGCTGCCCTTCCCGGCCAGCACGCTGTTCCTGTTGTTCGCCTACATTCCGCCTGGCCTGGTCTTTTATGCACTGTTGGTCTGGCTGGGCCGCAACCGCATGTCAAAGCGCAATGCCGCTGCAGGGCTGGCATCAATCGATGCGCTGGGCAAACGCCAGCTGCAACTGCACGCCTTCGGCAAGAAGAACGACGATGGCCGCAGCCACCCCTACCCCGTCATCCGCGCGCCCGCACCCTCGGTGGAGAAGATGGGCAACAGCTGGCAGCTCGGTGACAAGCACGACAACTCCAACGCGGTGATGGTTGGCGTGAGCACCGATGTCGCCAACGACAAGGACCCCGACATCTTCATCCGCCTGCCGCTCAATGGCCACCCCGGCGGCCTCGTACGTGTCCGTGCCGAAGCCGATGAACACGCCGCGACGTGGACTCCACTGGCCGCCGAACTGGCACCCGTGCTGGCACCGCTGGCCCAGCCCATCCTCGACCTGCAGGCATTGAGCGCACCGCACGAGCGCGAGCTGCAGCTTCAGCAATCGCTGCTGGTCCGGCTGGCCTCGCTGGACAAGCTGGAAGCCAACTGGAAGGACGTCGCCATCCCGGAGCAGACCCTGGAACAGGTGATCAAGCTGGTGGACCGTTTTGCCGCCGGCACCCCGCCGTTGCCCAAGGGCATGCTGCTGTGGGGGCCACCCGGCACCGGCAAGACCCTGATCGCGCGCAAGCTGGCCGAACACGTGGACTGCAACTTCGTCGCGGTGACCATCGCCGACCTGAAGGGCGAACACATCGGCCACACCGGACCCAAGGTCAAGAAGATCTGGGAGAACGCGCGCAACAAGGGGCCGACCATCCTGTTCGTGGACGAATGTGAAAGTGCCTTTGCCCGCCGTGGTAGCCGCGACACCGACAACTTCGGCAACGAGCTGGTGCAGACCTTCATCGCCGAATGGGATGGCTTCAACCAGGGCAGCGGCAATGTGCTGGTGATTGGTGCCACCAACCGCCAGGAGTTGATCGATGATGCGGTGCTGTCGCGCTTCACCGTCTCCATCGAGCTTGCCGCCCCCAATGCAGAGGCGCGCGAACGCATCCTGCTGGCCGAGTTCGGCAAGGCCCAGCTGGCATTGCCGGTGACCGAGGCGCTGGTGCGCGAAACCGCCGGCATGTCCGGGCGCGACCTGTCCACCCTGGTCACCAGCGTGGTCGCCACCCACCCGGCCGGGCGCCCCGCGCAAAGTGATTTCAGCGCCGCCATCGCCCGCCTGCGCGGCAAGAGCTCCACCTCGGTGCAGACCTTGGGCTGGGACGATGTGATCGTGCCGGCCAGCACCCGCGCCGAGTTCGAAAGCCTCGGCAAGGAACTGCTGCATGCCGAAGAACTGGCGCGGATGAACATCCCGGTGCCACGCGGGATCCTGCTGTATGGACCACCCGGCACCGGCAAGACCCAGATCGCGCGCGTACTGGCCAGCCAGTCCGGGCTGTCCTTCATCGCCGCCTCATCGGCGGAGGTCAAGGGCCAGTTCCTCGGCGACGGCGCCGCGCGGGTCAAGCAGCTGTTCGAGAAAGCCCGGGCGCAGGCGCCGTGCATCCTGTTCCTCGATGAGATCGACACCGTTGCCCCACCACGTGGCAGCGGCAATTCCGACAAGTTGAACGCCGAAATCGTCGCCCAGCTGCTGCAGGAACTGGACGGCATCAGCACCAAACAAGGCCAGGTATTCCTGCTGGCTGCCAGCAACCACCTGGACGCGATCGACAGCGCGCTGCTGTCGCGCCTGGAGCGCAAGATACAGATCGGCCTGCCCGACATCGACGCACGCGCGGCCATCCTACGCCTGCAGCTGGCCGGCAAGCCGCTGGATTTTGCCGTGGACGAGGTGCTGGGCACCCTGGCAGCCGCCACCGAAGGCAGCTCCGGCCGCGACCTGCAGTCACTGGTCACCGCTGCCACCCGCCGCGCCCTGCAACGGGCCATGGCCGAACACGGCGACCCGACCAAGGTACAACTGCAGCAGAAAGACCTGCTGGACGAAGCGGCGACCGATCCGGTCTAAGCAAGCTTGCCCGGCGCAGTCCAGCGCCGGGCATTGCCGCACCCCGACTGACCCCGCTACCGCCCCTGCCCTCCCAGTGAATGTTGCGCGATGCGCAACATGCTACAATCCAGCATGATCAAGTCATTCCGCCACAAAGGGCTGCGCAAGCTCTATGAAACCGGAAGCACCGCAGGCATACAGGCAAGTCATGCGAATCGACTGCGCCTGCAGCTGGCCGCACTTGATACAGCACACACAATCGAGGACATGGATATCCCCGGATTTCGCCTGCACGCACTGAGGGGTGAGATGAAGGGACGCTGGTCGATTGCCGTCAACGGCAACTGGCGCGTCACCTTTGAATTCAAGGATGGCAATTGCCACGTGCTGGACTACGAGGACTATCATTGATGAACATGCATAACCCGCCGCATCCGGGCGCCTTCATTTCCGGCATCTATCTGGAGCCGAACAATGTCAGCGGCCGCGAACTCGCACAGGCACTTGGGGTTTCCGCCTCGACGTTGAGTCGGGTGTTGAACGGCAGCAGTCGGGTCAGCCCTGAAATGGCTTTGCGCCTGTCTGTCGCCCTTGGTCGCAGCCCGGAAAGCTGGCTGGCCATGCAGGACGCGCATGATCTCTGGGTCGCCCGCCAGCATATCGATCTGAAGTCTGTAGGCCGCCTGCAGCTGGCTGCGGCTTGATGACGCAGCGCTCGCTTCAGCCCAGCGCCGCCCGGATATCCGCCTCCAGCGCCTCCGGGCGTGCGGTCGGCGCGTAGCGGGCAAGCACCTGTCCGTTGCGGCCGATCAGGAACTTGCTGAAGTTCCATTTGATCGCGGCGATGCCCAGCGCGCCGCGCTTCTGCCGCTGCAGCCACTGCCATAGCGGATCGGCGTCGGCGCCAATGACCTTGAGCTTGGCCGACAACGGGAAACTGACCCCGTAGTTGATGCTGCAGAAGTCCTGGATGGCGGCGGCATCGCCCGGCTCCTGGTGGCCGAACTGGTCGCAGGGGCAGCCCAGCACCACCAGCCCCTGCGGCCCCAGCTCCTGCCACAGCTGCTCCAGCCCTTCGTACTGCGGGGTGAAGCCGCATTTGGACGCTGTGTTCACTACCAGCAGCACCTTGCCATCAAAGGCGGCCAGCGGCAGTGGACGGCCATCCAGTGCGGTCAACTCGAAATCAAAGGCATTGGGCATGGCGCGGCTCCTGACAGAACCGCCAGCGTACGCCATCGCGGCGCCAACGGCATGCAAGATGTGGCCTTTCAGCGCAACCATGCCATTCGACACACCCCTACGGACGCGCCTGCAGGTACCCTGAAAGATCAGTCTTTTTACCGGAGTTTCCGCCTTGAACACCCGTCTCGCCCTCGCCCTTGCCGCGACCCTGGGTCTTGCCCTGCCGGCCTACAGCCAGGCCGCACCCATTGCGACCACCCAGTCGGCCCAGCAGGCCAATCCGTTCTTCGCTGAAAGCCCGTTGCCGCTGCACTACCCGCAGTTCGACAAGATCAAGGACGCCGATTTCGCGCCGGCCTTCGACGCTGGCATGGCCCAGCAGCTGCAGGAAGTGGAAGCGATCGCCAACAACCCGGCTGCGCCCACCTTTGAAAACACGCTGATCGCGCTGGAAAACAGCGGCGCCGTGCTCGACCGCGCCACCACCGTGTTCTTCGCGCTGATCGGCGCCGACACCAACGACGCACGCAAGAAGCTGCAGGCGGACTACTCGGCCAAGTTTGCCGCGCACAGCGATGCCATCAACCTCAATGGCAAGCTGTTCTCGCGCATCGAGACTCTGTACAACAACCGCGCCAACCTGGGCCTGGACGCTGAAAGCCTGCGTCTGGTCGAGAAGTACCGCGACAACTTCGTCCGCGCCGGTGCCAAGCTGGGCGATGCCGACAAGGCCAAGCTCAAGGACATGAACGCCGAGCTGGCCAACCTGGGCACCAAGTTCAGCCAGAACGTGTTGGCCGAGGTCAACGCTTCCTATATCGTGGTTGATGACGTCAAGCAGCTGGACGGCCTGTCGGCCGAGCAGATCGCTGCCGCCGCCGAAGCTGCCAAGGCCCGCAAGCTGGATGGCAAGTACGTCATCGCTCTGCTCAACACCACCGGCCAGCCGCCGCTGACCAACCTGGCCAACCGCGAGCTGCGCCAGAATATCTACGAAGCCTCGATCTCGCGTGGCAGCAAGGGTGGCGAGTACGACAACACCGCGCTGGTCTCGCGCATCATGACCCTGCGCGCCGAGAAGGCCGCGCTGATGGGCTTCCCGAACTTCGCCAGCTACTCGCTGGGCAACCAGACCGCCAAGACCCCGGAAGCGGTCAATGCCATGCTTGGCCAGCTGGCTCCGGCCGCCGTCACCAACGCCAAGCGCGAAGCCGCCGACCTGCAGGCGATGATCGACAGCGAGCAGAAGGCCGCCGGCAAGCCGACGTTCGAACTGCAGCCGTGGGACTGGGCCTTCTACAGCGAGAAGGTGCGCCAGGCCAAGTACAACTTCGACGAATCCCAGCTCAAGCCCTACTTCGAGCTGAAGAACGTGCTGGAGAACGGCGTGTTCTTCGCCGCCGGCAAGGAATTCGGCCTGAGCTTCAAGCAGCGCACCGACCTGCCGGTCTACCACGGCGACGTCACCGTCTATGACGTGTTCGACGCCGATGGCAGCCAGCTGGCGATCTTCATCTTCGATCCGTATGCACGCGAGTCCAAGCGTGGCGGTGCGTGGATGAATGCCTATGTGTCGCAGTCGGGCCTGACCGGCGACAAGCCGGTGGTCGCCAACCACCTCAACATCCCCAAGCCGCCGGCCGGCAAGCCGACCCTGCTGACCTGGGACGAAGTGACCACCACCTTCCACGAATTCGGCCACGCCCTGCACGGCATGTTCTCGGACGTGAAGTACCCCTACTTCGCCGGCACCGCGGTGCCGCGTGACTTCGTCGAGTTCCCGTCGCAGGTGAACGAGATGTGGTCCGACGAGCCGACCATCCTGGCCAACTACGCCAAGCACTACCAGAACGGCTCGGCGATGCCGCAGGCGCTGCTGGACAAGGTGATCGCCGCGTCCAAGTTCAACCAGGGCTTTGCCACCACCGAGTACCTGGGCGCAGCGATGCTGGACCAGAACTGGCACCAGATCGGTGTTGGCCAGATCCCGGCACCGAAGGACGTGATGAAGTTCGAGCATGAAGCGCTGGTCAAGGACGGCATCTATTACGCGCCGGTCCCGCCGCGCTACAAGACTCCGTACTTCAGCCACATCATGGGCGGCTACTCGGCTGGCTACTACGCCTACATCTGGTCGGAAGTGCTGGATGCCAACACCCAGAAGTGGTTCCGCGAGAACGGCGGCCTGTCGCGCGCCAATGGCGACCACTTCCGCAAGACCCTGCTGTCCAAGGGCGGCAGCGTCGATGCGATGGAGCTGTTCCGCAACTTCGCCGGCCATGAGCCGCAGATCGAGCCGCTGCTGGAGAAGCGTGGCCTGACCACCGGTGCTGCTGCCAAGTAAGCAGTTGCTGATTTTGATGGAAAGAGAACGCCCGGCTTTGCCGGGCGTTCTCTTTTGCTTCGTGCGGCAGATCAAAAACCCCCTCATCCGCCCCAGTCACAAAGCAAACCCAACTCAGCCTTGCCGCCCCCGCTCCACAATCACCGTAGCGGTCATGCCATTGGCCAGCACGACGCCCTTCGCAAACGAACCCGCGTCCAGCTTGATCCGCACCGGAATCCGCTGCGCCAGCCGCACCCAGTTGTAGGTCGGGTTCACATTCGCCAGCAGGTCACTGCCGGTTGGGCTGTCCGCATCGGTGATGCCATGCGAGATGCTCTCGATATGGCCGTGCAGCTCCTGCCCGCTCATCAACTGCACGCGGGTGCCGTCGCCCACATGCAACTGCGCCAGCTTGGTCTCCTCGAAATAACCGTAGACCCAGAACGAATTGGTATCGATCACCGCTAGCTTGGCCGCACCGGCAGTAGCGTAGTCGCCCTGCCGCACTTCCAGATTGGTCACATAACCATCCACCGGCGCGCGCACCTGGGTGCGTTCCAGGTTCAACTCTGCAGTATCCAATGCCGCCTGTGCCTGCTCCACAGCAGCCAGTGCCTGCTGCTGTGACGCACTGGCCTGCTGACGGCTTGCCTGCGCCTGTGCCACACCCGCGCGCGCCGCCTGCGCAGCACTGAGCGCATCGGTACGCGCTTCTTCGGAGATCAAGCTTCCAGTAATGCGCTGGCGCCGCTCGTACTGCTGCTCGTAGCGAGTGGCATTCGCACTCTGCTGTGCAGCTCCCGCCGCCGCTACCTGGATGCTTGCACCCGCCGCACGTGCCGCTGCCTGTGCGGCGGCCAGGTTGCCGCGTGCCTGGTTCAAGGCGTTCTGGTAGCGCGCCGGGTCGATCTGGTACAGCACATCGCCGCGCTTCACCAACTGGTTGTCACGCACCGCCACCGCACTGACCGGGCCGGAGACATCCGGCGCCACGCGTACCACTTCCGCGCGCAGGCGGCCTTCCCGGGTCCACGGCGAGTACATGTAATGCCGCCACATCGCCATCGCGATCAAGGCAGCTATCACCACCACCACGGCGGTGATGGAGAAACGAAGAATGGATTGGACTTTGGGGGTCATGGGGAATTCTCAGAACAGCAGCAGGCCGAAGCCGCCAAACAGACAGATGAAGACCGCGGTGCGGAACAAGGCCGGGTGCCAGACGTTGCGGTACCAACCGCGACGGCCAGCCAGCGTGTCCAGCGCCCACAGCGCGATGCAGACCAGTACGAACAACAACAGCAGGCCGGGAAACAGGGTTCCCGCGAATGCAATCTCAATGGGCATGGCGAGGTGCCTCCGGCTTTGAATCAGTGGGTGCGATGTAGGCGGCCATGACCGAGCTGTCATCCACCATCGCCAATCGCACCAGGCGCAGGTGCAGCAGCACCCGCGCGGCGACACCGCCGTCGACGGCCTGTGCGCGCGCCAGCGCGATGGCCTCGGTCAGCGCGGTGTGGGCGCGTTGCCATGCCGTTGCATCCGGCAGGGCAAAAAAGTCGGCCAAGGCCCGTACCACCGAATCCACGCACTGGCGCAGTTGCGTCGATGCCGGTTCACGCGCCACATCCTGGCGCAGGTGGATCAGTGCGCGGCCGGTTTCGTTGACCGCCAAGGCCCAGGCCAGCTGCTGGCGGGACTCCTCGCTGCCCGCCGCCGTGTGGGTGACGATCTGGTGCAGCAGGTCGCTGTTGATGCTTTCGAAACGGTGCTGGAGCCCAGGCAACGGCGCCTGCGCCGCCAAACCCACCTGTGCGCGCAAGCCCGCCATCTGTCGCCGTCGCAACCATGCCGTGCCCACCAGCGGTGGCATCAACGCGAAGCTCAGTACCGCCGCGCCCATCGCCATCATCTGTGAGGTGCCTTCGTTGAAGAAGCGCACCGGGTCGAAGGCATGCACGCTGGTGATGGCCAGGATATTGACCAGGCCCATCGTATAGCCCAGCCCGAACACCGACAGCTTGGGGCGGCTGACCATATAGGGGCCGACCACGAAGAACGGCAGCAACCCCGCAACCAGCAGGACGAAACCTTCCATCCGGGTCAGCACCATGTAGTCACAGACATAGGCTGCGAACACGCCAAGCAGATAGCCCCAGGCAACTTTGCCGGTCATCCGCGCCGCATTTGGCATGGTGGCGAACAAGCCGGAGAAGATGGTTGCGAGCAACATCACGTTGACCGCCATCGCCCAGCCACTGGCGGCCCATAGCGCACCCAACAGCAGCATGGTGATGGCAGTGCGGGTGAACGCCACCGCGGCACCGAGATAATCATTGCCGCGGATGAACTGCGCACGTGCATCGTCTTCGGTCGGTGCGACCTGCAGCGTCAGCTGCCGGCGTGCATGTACGTAGTGTTCAAGCTCCCTGACGAAGCGCCGCAACAACTGCGCCCCCACATCGAAGTCCTCGACCTGGGTGACGCCGCCCAGGGCAGCGCGCAGCTCGACCGAGCGCGCAGCAAGGCCTTTGCGTACGGCGTGGATCTGCTCTGCCAATTGCGCCGGCGATTGTTCACTGGCTTGCAGGGCGGCACCCAATGGCAGGTACAAGGCCTGCAGCGCCTGGCCCGCGGCCGGGTCGGGCTGGCGCAGCAAGCGGTTGATCAGATGGTGCAGGGACTGGAACGTGGTCGACGCCGCCATGAAGCGCTGGTTGAAGCGCTGCAGGTGCGCGCTGCGCGCACGCGCTTCGCCGTCTTCGAAGATCACCGAACTGCGCAGGTCCTCCAGCGTCACCGCGTCGCGCACCACGCGCAGATGTGCCTGCTCCATGCGCTCGCGTGGCACCTCACCAAGCAGGGCGCCACGCATGAAACCAAGGAAACTCTCGTACTGGTTGTTCACCGCCGTGCGCAAGGTGTCACGCAGGCGCACCGGGAAAATGGTATCGCTGATCACCGCAGTCACCAGCAGGCCCAACAGCACCTCGCTGATGCGCGCCACCGCCGAATCGAAGATCTGCCCGGGATGGCTGGAGATCACCGGCAAGGCAATGATGGCCGCGGTGTAACCGGCAAGCACGAAGGCATAGGACTTGAAGTTGCGATGCAGGGTAGCGCCGGCCACACAGCCAGCGATCCACAGCGCCATCAGCAGCAGGAAGGGTTCGCGTTGCTGTGGGAACAACGCCACGATCAGCAGCGCGGCCGCCGCACCGGCAAAGGTGCCGAGCACCCGGTAGAAGGCCTTGGCCAGCACCATGCCGCTCTGCCGGTGCATCACGATGACCGTGGTCATCATCGCCGTACCCGGCTGTGGCAGTTGCAGGCGCATGGCCAACCAACCGGTCAGGAAAAAGGCCACGGTCGTGCGCAGTACGAACAGCCAGGTGTCAGCCTCGCCCTTGAGGAAGCCGCGCATGCCGGCATACCAGGGCGTCGTCGCCGACGCGCTTACCGATGATGGGATGGCAGACATGGCGTACTCAGATGGCCTCGATGCCATCAAGCATCTTTTTAAGCAGCCGTTCGAGCTGGTGCTGCTCACTCTCATCCAGGCCCTGTACCTGCAGGACCAGCAGTTCAGCCATCTCCGGCAGCAGGCTCTGGATGCAGGCCAGGCCTTTGTCGGTCAGGTGCAGCCCCAGTTTGCGCCGGTCACTGGTGTCCGGAATCCGCTCCAGCAGGCCCTTGTTGCAGAGCTGGTCGGTGAGCCGGGTGATGTTGGCGGACTTTTCGGTGGCGGCCTCGGCCAGTTCCGACGGGTTCAGCGGTCGGTCCGGCGTGCCGTACAGCATCATCAGGATGTTGTATTCGGCGTGACTGAGGTCGAAATCACGCAACACCGCGTTGGCGCGGTCATGGACGGTCTTGTAGATGCCCTTGACCAGACGCACCAGCACCGCCGGCTCACGCGGAAAGCCCGGCCAGCGGGCGCAGGTGGCATCAATCCGGGTCTCGGTCGCGTCGAAGCTGCTCATGGGCTATCCGGCTCATTTTGGGATGAGGCAGATAATACACATGTGTAATATAAACTTTTAAATCAATTTTGCGATAACAGCGTTCCACGTTCAGCGTGGCGCCAGATAACCCTCACGAACCCCGCGCGGCGACAACAGCAGCTGCCAAAGCTGTGAGTGGCGGGTACGGAAGGTCGCCATCGACGCCGCCAGGTAGAAACGCCACATGCGCCGGAAGCGCTCGTCGTAGCGCGCGTCCAGCTGCTCCCATGCCGCCTCGACGTTGTCGCGCCAGGCCTGCAGGGTACGGTCGTAGTCGGTGCCGAAGTTGTGCCAGTCCTCCAGCACGAACAGCCCTTCCATCGCATGGGTGATCTGCGCCGCCGAGGGCAGCATCGAGTTGGGGAAGATGTACTTGGCGATCCACGGATCGGTGCGGTCGCGACTGATGTTGGTGCCGATGCTGTGCAGCAGGAACAGGCCCTGCTCGCCCAGGCAGCGCCGGGCAACCTCGAAGTAGCTGCGGTAGTTCTTGACCCCGACGTGCTCGAACATACCCACCGAGAACACGGCGTCGAAGTGCTCGTCCAGCTCGCGGTAGTCCTGCAGGCGTATCTCGACCGGCAGGCCGGCACACAGTTCACGGGCAAACGCGGCCTGCTCCTGCGAGATGGTCACGCCCACGCCGCGCACGCCATAACGATCGGCCGCGAACTTCAGTGCCTCGCCCCAACCACAGCCGATATCCAGCACGCGCATACCCGGCTGCAGGCCGAGCTTGCGGCAGATCAGTTCGAGCTTGGCTTCCTGCGCGTCGTCCAGATTGCTGGCATTGCGCCAGTATCCGCAGCTGTAGACCAGCCGCTTGCCAAGCATGGCCCGGTAAAGGTCGTTGCCCAGGTCGTAATGCCGCTTGCCGACCTCGTAGCTGCCCTGCCCGCTCTGCAGGTTGAACAGCTTGGCCTTGAGCGCGTCCCAGACTTCGCCACTGCCATGCACGCGCTCGTCCAGTCGCGCATCCAGCAGGTGGGTGAGCAGGCCATCCAGCGAATGCGCCTGCCACCAACCTTCCATGTAGCTCTCGCCCAGACCGAGCGAGCCGTCGGCCAGCACCCGCGCATAAAAGCGCGGGTCGAGGATGCCCAGGTCCTGCGGCCTGTCACCGCCGGGGGTGATATCGGCCTCCTGCAGCAGTGCTTCCACACGTCGTTGCAGCCCCGCATCCATTACTGACCTCCTGTGTTTCAGGGGCGTGCGAACAGCCCCTGGTAAGCCGCCGCCACATGTGGCAACAACACGGCCGCCGGCACGTCCACCGTCTGCGTGCCATCCGAGTACGGCCCCACCTGGTAGGGCGGGAACACGAAGCGCAGCGCTGAGATCTTGCCGGCCGCATCCAGCACGGGCTGGAACTGGCCGAAGTTGGTGGCGTCGGCGGTGGTGCCTTCGTCGATCATCTTGGACAGGTTGCGGACCTGGGCCTGCTGCTCTTCCGGCGACATGTCCTCGCCCTGGGCACGCACGGTGGCCTGCTCCAGCAGCTTGTCCTCGGTGAAGTCGCTGATCGCCTGCCAGCCTTTGGTCGTGGTGATCAGGTCTTCTGCCTTGAGCAGTTGCTGCTGCTCGGGCAGCCATACAAAACGGGCTACCAACGGCTGGCCGTGGGCGCCACCGGTGTAACTGCTGCCATCGGCCGAAACCGCGACAACCGCCGGCGATTCCACCAGCATGTCGAAGGCCAGTGACAGTTCATACGGGGCGGTGGGCTTGTCATTGCCCAGCTCGGACACCGACTTCAACAGGTCAGCCTTGGCATGGCCTGCATAATCGCTCAGCGCATTGGCCAGACCCGGGTACTTGGCGGCTGCCGGTGGATAGCTGATACCAATGACATAGCTTGGGGTGTTTTCAATCACATCGCGCAGATCAGCTGCCGCAGGTGCGACCGCAACCGGTGCCTGCACCGGTTCCGCGGCCGGTGCGACCGGCGCACCTTGCTCATCCTGCTTGCAACCAGCCAATGCCAGCAGCAATACCGCTGCGGCAGACGATCCCCGTACCAACCTGTTCATGCCCTTTGATCCCTTGGAGGTGTGTGCGGCCGCCCGGTCGGGCTTGGCCATGCCAGCGAATTATCCCAGCAGGTCTGCATATTCGCCATGACGTTGCATGAAAGCTGCGGCATAAGCGCAGGCCGGTATCACCTTCCAGCCTGCAACGCGTGCATGCTCCAGCGCGAACCGGGTCAATGCCGCGGCAATGCCACGCCCGCCGATGGCCTCGGGCACCCCGGTATGGGTGATGACCATCACGCCGCCGTCCAGTTCGTAATCCAGCACCGCGCGCTGACCATCAACCAGGGTCTGGAAGCGGCTTGCAGCCGCGTCATTTTCGATATCTGGAACTGGTGGTTTGCTCAAGCTCATGAGGACTCCTGCGGAACGCGGTGGACTTGGTGAAAGCGATGTGATGACCCGAGCTGGCGGTCGGAAGCGCCACTTTGCGTCACTTTCCGACATCGGCGCCAGCAGCGCCACCGCCATCAAAGCATGGATTGCGTCTCAAACACTGGCACGGGAATTGCTGGGTTTACCCATAAACAATAGCTGACAGTCGAGGTGTACCGTGTTCGACAACGACCGCACGATGCAGATTCCGTCCAACGACCATGACTCCACCCTGCTGGAGGGCCTGTTCCAACTGGCCGTCGCCGGCGACACCAGCGGCTGGGAATTCAAGAAGATCGACAACGAAGTCTATTCGCGCCTGCTCGACAGCTACGCCGCCTGAGCCTGTCACCAGCGCTCACACGCGCGGCGCGCCCAGGGCGCAGCTGCCATGAACGAAACGGGGCCGCGACGACACGATGCGCGCGGCCCCTGGCATGAGGGGCTATACAGCCCCCAGCTCCCTCTCCTCCGCTCAGAAGCGGAAAGTAGGATTCATCAGACTCTGCAGGAAGTGCTGCAGCAGCTCCGGCTCCATGATCAGCATGAACATCACACCGAAAGCGGCACCGGCAAGATGCGCGCTGTGATTGACGTTGTCCCCGCCCTTCTTGTCCATCCAGATGCTGTAGCCGACGTAGAACGCGGCATACAGAATGGCCGGCGCCGGGATGAACATCACCAGGATCAGCTTCCACGGCGCGATCAGGATGTAGGCGAACAGCACAGCCGACACCGCCCCTGAAGCACCCAAACTCAGATAGTTCGGATTCTTCTGGTTCTTCAGGTAGGTCGGCAGGATCGATACCACCAGCGCCGACAGGTAGAACAGCGGATAGACCCACCACTGCCCGGTGGTGCCGAGCATGATGACCTCGATCAAGCGGCCGAAGAAGTACAGGGTCACCATGTTGAACAACAGGTGGCCGAAGTCAGCATGGATGAACCCGTAGGTCACCAGCCGGTCGTACTGCTTGTGCTTGTCGATCGCCGGCGGCCACAGGATCAGCCGATCAGCCAGCTTGCGGTTGTTGAACGCCATCCATGACACCAGCGCGGTGATGGCGATCAGGATCAGGGTTATCGGTCCTTGCATGTTCAAACCGCCCGGTAGTTGTCGACCATCTTGTAACGGCGTGCGTAGATACCGAACGCCAGCGCCGCGATGAAGGCAAAGCCAGCGAAGAAGAACATCAGGAACGCCGTTTCGCTCAGACCGGTACTGGCAATACGGTCGGTGACCGCGTGGTTGCGCACCGCCGCGTTGGACAGCAGCACCCACAGGTTACCGATGGTGGTGGTCAGGTTCCAGAAGCTCATCACCACACCCTTCATGGATGCCGGTGCCTGGCTGTAGGCGAACTCCAAACCGGTAGCCGAGACCAACACTTCACCGAAGGTCAGCAGCGCATACGGCAGCACCTGCCAGAAGATCGACATGGCATCGCCACCGTCCATGACAACCTGGATGCCACCCACCACGATCCAGGCCAGGCCACTGAAGGCGATACCGGCAGTCATGCGCCGCAGCGCGGTCGGCTCGAAGCCGAAGCGACGCAGCGCCGGGTACAGCACCAGATTGTTGAACGGGATCAGGATCATCACCAGCAGCGGGTTGAGCGCCTGCATCTGCGAGGCGGTGAACCAGCTGGGCATGCTCATCTGCTGGCCCTGCAGCACCCAGGTCGAGGCCTTCTGGTCGAACAGGGAGAAGAACGGGGTGGTCAGGGCGAAGATCACCAGCACCTTCAGCACCGAGCGCACGCCCTCGACAGCCGCCTCCGGGTGCACGCCGCGGGCGCGGTCCAGCTGCAGCATGGTGCCGCCGCCAATACCGGCCAGCACCGAGACCAGTGCCAGACACAAGCAGATCACGATGCCCAGGCTGGGCACCAACGCGAACGAAGCCAGCGCCAGCACCACGCCCAGTACCGCCACCACCAGCCCCATGCGGCCTTGGCCCGGGGCTTGTGCCAGCAGCGCGGTACGCACCACGTTGGCGAAGGAATGCGGGTCCTTGGGCGGCAGCGGCACCAGCACGTAGCGCTTGCGTCCCAGCCAGAACACGAAGGTCGCCACGAACATCAGGATGCCGGGGATACCGAACGCCCACTGCGGGCCGAGGTTCTTCAGCGCCAGCGGAATCAGCAGCGAGGCGAACAGCGAGCCGAAATTGATGATCCAGTAGAAGGCGTCAAACACGATCTTGGCCAGGTGCTTGTTGCCCTGGTCGAACTGGTCGCCCATGAACGAAGCGACCAGCGGCTTGATGCCACCTGCGCCCAGCGCAATCAGGCCCAGGCCCAGGAAGAAGCCCTGGCGGTTGCCCTCGAACAAGGCCAAGCACAGATGGCCGACGCAGTAGATCAGGCTGAACCAGAGAATGGTGTGGTACTTGCCGAAAAAGCGGTCGGCCAACCAGCCACCGAGCAGCGGGAAGAAATACACGCCGATCATGAAGCTGTGCATGATGTCCTTCGCCTCGCCAGCACGGCCTTCGGCGGTGATCTCCTGCAACAGCAGCGAGGTGATCAGGAACTGCACCAGGATGTTGCGCATCCCGTAGAAGCTGAAGCGTTCGCACGCCTCGTTACCGATGATGTAGCCGATCTGGCGCGGCATCTTTGCCTTGGGGTTCGGGGCTGCTGCCACGTCGTTGGTCGTCATCTGCGGGCGATCCGTGAATACAAAGGTTGCAAGCGTAACGCATCAAGCCGCCCGCCAGACCGGTTCAGCCCAGCAAAACACCTACCGCCTGCACCAGCAAAACCTCAGTGCCAGCGCATGCACGCCCCTTCCACGCGGAAAGCATTAGCATGACAGCCCCTCATCTTGAGGCGTTGCAATGCTGCGCTGGGGTTGTTTTGGACTGCTGGTCCTGTCATTTGGCGTCATGGCCGAGCCGGTGCTGCCGGTCATCAAGGTAGCCAACCTGCGTCTCCCCGACGGTGGTGAGATCTGGACTGGCCAGCGCGACCGGATCGCCGCACTGATCCAGGACCTGCGGCCGGACGTGATCGTGGTACAGGACGTGCGCCAGCTGGCCAACACCCCCAACCCTGCCTGCTGGCTGGGCAGCCGGCTCAAGTACAACTGTGATTTCGTCAGCGCCGACCGCCCCAGCCAGCCGGTGCGCCGTGGCAACGCGGTACTGACCCGCCTGCAGGCACAGCAGGACGGCATCACCCTGCTGCACGGCGACGACGCCCCCACAGCTGCCGGCATGCAGCGCCTGCAGCTGCAACAAGCGCAACTGAACATCTACGCCGCCAGCATGTGCCCCGGCGACAACAGTCCGGTCGCACGCGGCCATCAGGCTGCCGACCTGCGCTCATGGATGGACGCCACCGCTGATGGCCTGCCGTCGCTGATCATCGGTGACTTCGCCGCGCCCACCGAGGAGCTTGTCCGGCAACTTCCGGGGTATCAACCCGCACGCAGGAACCCGTCCAACCGCCGCGGCGATGCCCGCCTCGCAAGCGATGCGCAGCATGGGCTGGATGTGCTGTACCAGGTCCGCAGCTTCGCCGACATCACCCAGCAGGCGATCCAGCTACCCGCCACTGACGCGCAATCCGTACCCGAGCCACTGGGCATGATGGCAACGCTGCGCATCACCCGCCTCCCCGCCGCCGATGACGCCGAGCAACCCTGACGCGGCAGTTGCCGACGGTCGCTTGTGGGAGCGGCGTCAGCCGCGAAGCTGGAGCGTCATCAGGTTGCCAGTTTGGCCGCAGCCGGAGCAGTTCCGGCTTCGCGGCTGACGCCGCTCCCACAACATCGGGTTCGCGGCGCCATCAACGACGAAGGCCGGGCTATGCCCGGCCATTCGTAATGGCGACCGCCCCGACATGGGGCGACCGCCTCAGGTCACCGCTTTCAGGCAATCGCTTCCTGGTAACGACGCTCGACCTCGTTCCAGTCGACCACGTTGAAGAACGCGCCAATGTATTCCGGGCGACGGTTCTGGTACTTCAGGTAATAGGCATGTTCCCACACGTCCAGCGCCAGGATCGGAGTGTTGCCGTCCATCAGCGGGCTGTCCTGGTTGGCCGAGGACTCGACGACAACCTTCTTGTCCGGGGTGACGCTCAGCCACGCCCAGCCGCTGCCGAAACGGGTCAGCGCGGCCTTGGTGAAGGCTTCCTTGAACTTCTCGAAACCGCCCAGCTGCGATTCGATGGCCTTGCCCACGTCACCGACCGGCTCGCCGCCGCCATTGGGCGACATCACGGTCCAGAACAGCGAATGGTTGGCATGGCCGCCACCGTTGTTGCGCACCGGGCCCTGCAGGTTTTCCGGCAGCGACTTGGTCTTCTTCACCAGCTCATCAACCGGCAGATCGGCGTATTCGGTGCCTTCCAGCGCAGCATTGACGTTGTTGATGTAGGTCTGGTGGTGCTTGCTGTGGTGGATCTCCATCGTGGCCGCATCGATATGCGGCTCCAGGGCGTCGTAGGCGTAAGGCAGCTTGGGCAGGGTGTAAGCCATGAGGGATCTCCTTTGGATAGCCGGTTTCTGTGTCTGGTCGAAAAACCAGACGGTGCGCTATCAATGGTAGGGACGATGCAGCAACTTACCAAGGGTGTTGTAGAGGAAACTTTGTCCCGCGCTTGGGCGATGGACACCGCAGGGGCGATCTGCGCGATCGTTGTTACCGTTGCGTGAAGCCAACCTACTGAACCATCTGTTCAACAAACCCGCTGTCATGGCGTGATAATCGTCACCTGTCCCGGAATTTTCCTACTGCCCATGCGCAAGCCCTTACTCCTGGTCGTCGCCATTGTCCTGCTGATCGGCGGACTGTGGGGCATGCGCGTGCTGCAGCAACCTGCACCACCGCAGTTCGCGCCCTCGCTGTCGCAGGATTTGCCTGTAGCGGCCGAGACCAGCCAAGACGGACGTAGCGACGAGCGCAGCAAAGATCCGCTCCCGGCTTTCCTTCCGGCAGAAGCGCGCGCGACCATCGACTTGATCCAGCGCGGCGGACCGTACCCGCATCGCCAGGACGGCAGCACCTTCGGCAACCGCGAGCGCCAGCTGCCGCAGCGCCCGCGTGGCTATTACCGCGAATACACCGTGGATACACCCGGTCTGAGCCATCGTGGCGCCAGGCGCATCGTCACCGGCGGTGACCCGCCGGATGCCTGGTACTACACCGACGACCACTACGAGAGCTTCCGCAGCTTTGAAGTCCCCGCCAGGAGTACGCCATGAGTGACAGCGGTTTCGATATGGGCCTGGAGGACGTCAGTCAGGCCGGCGTGTACGGTGTCGGCGATGGCGACCTTGGTGGTTTGGCGGCGGTTGCACGCGATGCAGGGCTGCGTGTGTGCCGCATCGACCTGGAAGGCTGCGCCGACAAGCGCACCTTGCTGATGCGACTCGGCACGCAACTCGACTTCCCCGCAGGCTGGAGCCGCAACTGGGATGCCCTGTCCGATGGCCTGCGTGACCTGTCCTGGCTGCCGGCCAACGGCTATGCATTGCTGTTCAGCGATGCCAACGACCTGCGCCAGGGCAGCCCGGCGGACTTCGATACCTTGCTGGATGTGCTGTCCGAAGCCTCGGCCAGCTGGGCCGAGCACAACGTGGCGTTCTGGGCCTTTTTGGAACTGCCCGATGGTGGCGAAGAGGCAGGCGGCGAGGACGAGGAAGAGTGATCTTCAGCGGGCGGCCTGCAGCCAGCGCGCCAGGCCGTCCAATTGCTGTGCCTGGACCTTGTCCACCACCGGTGCCAAGGCGCTGAGGTCGTCTGGGCTATAGCCACCAGCCCGGTAGCGCCACGTCACCCGGGTAGACGTACCTTCTGCCTGCAACGTCCATTCGGCGACGCCATGCAAGCCCATGCCCTGCATTGGCCCCAGCCCGCCGGTCATCCGCAGGGTTTTCTGCGGATCGACGAACACTACCTGCAGGTGCTGCGCCTGCTGTGCGCCGGCAACTTCACAGAAACAGCCACCGGCGCGGGCATCGATGGACAGTTTTGCTGCCTTGCCCCACCAGCTGTGATCTTTCGGCCACCAGTGATCGATATCGGCGGTCATCGCCTGCCAGACGCGCTCGGGCGTAGCAGCGACCTGGACACTGTTTTCGACGGTGAAGCCACTGGGTGTGGCGTCTTTGACTTCAGCCTGCGTGGGCAAGGCGAAGGCTGTTGCGAGTAGCAGAAGCGTAGTGCGTCTACGGTGCATGGCTGCTGCTCTTGTTGAATGGCACGAGCATGCGCGTAGCGTGGTTGCGCAGCAAGTGCTGGGTTCATGGCGAAGAGCCTCCTCCCCTGGACCCTCGGCACAAGGGAGGGGGCGTAGTGCCGAGCAACTAAGCCCTCCCTTTCGCGCAGCGAAGGGGAGGGTTGGGAGGGGTGCTTTTGATCTACGCCAAATGCGCGACGGCTGGGGCAAAGCGAAGAACACCCCTCCCCAACCCTCCCCTGCACCTTCGGTGCAAGGGAGGGCGCAGTGCACTAGCCGACTGCCGCCGAAACCGGCCCCTTCAACTCGATGGTGTTGCCATCCGTATCTCTGAAATACAGCGACAGGCCATCACCTTCAGCACCGAAGTTCACCTCGGCTGCCGCCAACGGCGTTGCACCGTGCAGGGACAGATACGCAACCAGGCCTGCCTCATCGAAAGGCTCGACCCGCAGGCACAGATGATCAACATTGCGGGCCTCGGGACCCGGACCCACGCCACCGCGCGCACCCAAGCTGCCATCCAGACTGATCAAGTCGATCATCGATGCACCGGCACGCAGATGCACCAGGCCAAGATGGTCGCGTCGGCGCACCACCTCGCAGCCGAGCACGGTTGAATAGAACGTAATGCTGCGCTCCAGGTCGCGGACCCGGAACACCACATGGTCGATACGTGCAACGTCGAACGGCCGTTTCATCATTACCTCGCAGCATCCGAGGGCACCATCCTGCCGCCCTCGGTGAGGACGGCAGGTGAAGCAAGGCGTAGACCGTCAGCGCCGGATCAGGCGTCCAGTTCCTGCCAACGTGCGTAGGCGGCATCCAGTTCGGCCTGCACCTTGGTCAGCTGCTGCGTGTGCGCAGCGACTTCAGCGCTGGATCGGGTATAGAACGAGGGATCGTTCATCGCCGAGGTCAGGCCTTCCACATCCAGCTCCAGCTTTTCGATCTTGGCCGGCAACTGTTCCAGCTCGCGCGCATCCTTGAAGCTCAGCTTGCGCTTGGGTGCGGCATCAGCAACCGGAGCCGCAGGCGCAACAGCGGGTGCTGCCGTCGCCGAAGCCTTGGCCACCGCCATTGCGGTCTGGGTCGGTGCCGGGCGCTGGCGCAGCGAGTCGCTGTAGCCGCCAATGTAATCGCCCACCTTGCCCTCGCCTTCCAGCACCAGCGTGGAGGTCACCACGTTGTCGAGGAAGTCACGATCATGGCTGACCAGCAGCAAGGTGCCGGTGTAATCCGCCAGCAGCTCTTCCAGCAGTTCCAGTGTTTCCACATCCAGGTCGTTGGTCGGTTCGTCCATCACCAGCAGGTTGGACGGCTGTGCGAACAACTTGGCCAGCAGCAGGCGGTTGCGCTCGCCACCGGACAGGCGGGTGATCGGCGCGCGTGCGCGTTCCGGGGTGAACAGGAAGTCCTGCAGGTAGGCATGCACATGCTTGCGCTTGCCGTTGAGATCGATGAAGTCCGCGCCTTCGGCCACGTTCTCGATCGCGCTCCAGTCCTCGCGCAGGGTGGCGCGGTACTGGTCGAAATAGGCGATCTGCAGGTTGGTGCCCTGCCGCACTTCGCCGCTGTCCGGCTGCAGTTCGCCCAGCAGCAGCTTCAGCAAGGTGGTCTTGCCGCTGCCGTTGGGGCCGATCAGGCCTATGCGGTCACCGCGCAGGATGGTGGTTTCGAAATCCTTGACCATCACCCGCTCGCCGAACGAGAAGGAGATGTTCTTGATGTCGATGACCTTCTTGCCGGAGTTCTCGGCACCGGCCGCTTCCAGCTTGACGTTGCCACCGAGCTCACGGCGCTGGCTGCGCTCGTTGCGCATCGCCTTGAGCCGGCGCACGCGGCCTTCGTCGCGGGTACGGCGGGCCTTGATGCCTTGGCGGATCCAGACTTCTTCCTGCGCCAGCAGCTTGTCGAAGCGGGCGTTTTCCTGCGCCTGCGCGTTGAGGCGCTCTTCGCGGCGGCGCTCGTAGTTGTCCCAGTCGCCCGGCCAGCTGGTCACCTGGCCGCGATCGATCTCGACGATGCGGGTGGCCAGGGCACGCAGGAAGCGGCGGTCATGGGTGACAAACACCACGCAGCCGTTCCAGCCCTTGAGGAAGGTTTCCAGCCAATCGATGGCTTCGATGTCCAGGTGGTTGGTCGGCTCGTCGAGCAGCAGTACGTCCGGGCCAGCGACCAGCGCACGCGCCAGCAGCACGCGGCGCTTCATGCCGCCGGACAGACGGCCGAACTCGGCATCGCCATCCAGGTCGAGCTTGGTCAGGGTTTCCTCGACGCGCTGGTCCAGGCCCCAGCCATCGGCGGCGTCGATCTTGGCCTGCACATTGCCCATGGCCTCGCCATCGAAGACCTCGGCGTGGCTCAGGCGGTGGAACTCGGCCAGCCAATGGCCGAGCTCGCCAAGACCATCGGCGACCACGTCGAACACGCTGCCGGCGGCGCCATGCGGCACTTCCTGCTCGAGCCGGGTGACGCGCACGCCCTGCTGTACGCGCACCTCGCCGTCATCGGGCTTGAGCTCGCCAGCCATCAGCTTCATGAGAGTGGATTTGCCGGCGCCGTTGCGGCCGATCAGGGCGATACGCTCGCCAGTCTCGATCGACAGTTCGGCTTTTTCCAGCAACAACGGGCCGCCGACGCTGTAGTCGACGTTCTGCAAGGTAATCAAAGGCATGGGCGTATTGTACGGGCTCCGGCAGCCGACCGCGCTCAATCGTCGCTAAACACGTCCCCCGGCAGGCCCAGCAATTGGCGCAGGCTGGACGGAATCCGCTTGCCGGGATGGCGCACCACCCACAACTGACGCTGCAATGGCGGCAAGGGCGTGGCCAGCACCTGCAGCTTGCCCAGCGTCACCAGGTCCGCCACCGCATGCCGCGACAGGCAGGCCAGGCCCAGCCCGGCCACCGCACCCTGCTTGATCGCCTCGGTGCCGCCCAGTTGCAGCACCTCGGCAAACCCATGCAAATGCGGCAACAAAGCCTGCTCGGCGGCCTCACGAGTGCCGGAACCGGGCTCGCGCAGCAGCCAGCGCGCATGCCGCAGCGTCGCCAGGTCGGCTCCGTTCCTGAACTGCGCGGCAAGCGGGTGTCGTTCGCCAAACACCACCACTAGTTCGTCCTGCTGCCAGTGCGCCACTTCCAGACCCGGTTCGTGGCTTGGCCCTTCGATCAGGCCGACATCCACTTCCAGCCGCTGCACGGCGGTGGTGACCTCGCGGGTATTGCCGATCACCAGTTCCACATGGGCGTGCGGATTGGAGGCCTGCAGGTCGGCAATACGTGCCGGCATCAGGTAGTTGCCGATGGTGGTGCTGGCGCCGACCTGCCAACGCACGGCGGCGCCGGTCTGGCTGTCGGCCCGGAACCGCCGCTCGATATCGGTCATCCCCGCGAGCAGGGCCCGCGCCTGTGGCAGCAATGCCCGGCCATGGCCGTTCAGTACCAATCTGCGCCCAATCCGGTCAAACAAGGCCAACCCGAGCAGGTTCTCCAGTTCGACCAGCGCAGCACTGACCGCCGATTGCGACAAGCCCAGCAACTCGCCTGCTGCCGTCGTGGTGCCGGCCTCGGCAATGCCGGAGAAGATCTGCAGCTGGCGCAGGGATAGATGCATAACCTATCTCGAAAATCGGTTGATTCAACCAATATTATCCGTTTTACAGGTAATAACCGTAGGTGCAGCATGGGCCATCTTCTAATAACCCTACGTTATGAACACCTCGACCCAAGGGCTGACCTCGATACCCCTCTCCCGCCTCCCCGGCCTGCTGCTGACGGCCGCCGTTGCCGGCCTGTCGATCTGGCTGGGCACCTTGCCATGGATGCAGAACCACGGCATCAGCGCGCTGACCCTGGCCATCGTCATCGGCATCGTGCTGGGCAACACGGTTTATCGCAGCCTGGCAACGCGCGCCGACGCTGGCGTTGGTTTCTCCAAGGCCACCTTGCTGCGCGCCGGCATCATTCTTTATGGCCTGCGACTGACCCTGCAGGACATCGGCCAGGTTGGCATTGCTGGTGTGGCAATCGATGCGCTGGTGTTGTGCTCGACCTTCGGTCTGGCTTGGTGGCTGGGCACCAAGCTGTTGGGCATGGACCGCAATTCGGCCCTGCTGATCGGCGCCGGCAGTTCGATCTGTGGCGCTGCAGCGGTGATGGCGGCAGAACCGGTGATCAAGGGCCGCGCCGAACAGGTGGCCGTCGCCGTGGCCACGGTGGTGGTGTTCGGCACGATCGCGATGTTCCTGTACCCGCTGCTGTACCAGTGGGGCGTGTCGGCGGGCTGGATGCCGCTGGATGAAACCGCGTTCGGCGTGTTTACCGGCTCTACCGTGCACGAAGTTGCGCAGGTGGTGGCTGCCGGCCGTGCGGTCAGTGAGCCCGCCGCCGATGCTGCCGTCATCACCAAGATGGTGCGGGTGATGATGTTGGCGCCGTTCCTGGTTGGCCTGTCTGCCTTGCTGGCCCGCGGCCAGAGCAACGCCAATGGCGAGCGTTCGAAGATCACCATTCCGTGGTTCGCGTTTGGCTTCATCGCGATGGTTGGTTTCAACTCGCTGCAGTTGCTGCCGGCTGAGTTGGTCAAGGTGCTGGTTGACCTGGACACCGTGCTGCTGGCGATGGCGATGGCTGCGCTGGGCCTGACCACGCATGCTTCGGCACTGCGTCAGGCCGGTGCCAAGCCGATGCTGTTGGCTCTGCTGCTGTTCGTCTGGTTGTTGGCCGGTGGGATACTGATCAATCTGGGGGTGCGGGCTGTGCTGGGCTGAAGTGTTATCGGGAAGGCCCCTGCCGAGCATGGCTCGGCACTACAAACCCGTCTCACGCGCGCAGGAGGCCGATTGGCCGCGGCTTAGCCCCTCTCCCGTTCACGGGAGAGGGGTTGGGGTGAGGGCAGCTTTTCGCTGGTAAAGCCTCTGCCGAGCATGGCTCGGCACTACATTGCAAAAAAAAGGCCTTCCCGGTCAGGGGAAGGCCTTTGTTCTTGCGGCTGCAGCCGGGTCGCCCTGGATCAGGCTTCCGGGCGCATGTACGGGAACAGCAGCACGTCGCGGATCGAGGCACGGCCGGTCAGCATCATCACCAGTCGATCGATGCCGATACCCAAGCCCCCGGTCGGTGCCATGCCGTATTCCAGCGCACGGATGTAGTCGGCGTCGTAATGCATGGCTTCGTCGTCACCACCGTCCTTGGCTTCGACCTGCGCCTGGAAACGTGCAGCCTGGTCTTCCGGATCGTTCAACTCGGAGAAGCCATTGGCCAGCTCCTTGCCGTTGACGAACAGTTCGAAGCGGTCGGTGTAACCAGCGTCGTTGTCGCTGGCGCGGGCCAGCGGCGAGACCTCGACCGGGTGGTCGGTAATGAAGGTCGGCTGGATCAAGGTGTGCTCGACCGTGGCCTCGAAGATCTCCAGCAGCAGCTTGCCCCAACCGTAGCTCGGCTTGACGCGGATCTTCAGGCGTTCGCAATGACGCAGCAGCGCATCACGATCAGTGCAGTCGGCGGCCGAGATCTCCGGGTTGTGGTGCCGCACGGCTTCGTCCATGCGCCAGCGGCGGAACGCCGGGGCCAGGTCGATCTGCGCGCCATCCCATTCAACGACGGTGGTGCCGAGCACGTTCTGTGCGACGTCACGGATCACGCCTTCGGTCAGGTCCATCACTTCGTTGTACGTGGCGTAAGCCTCGTACAGCTCCATCATGGTGAATTCCGGGTTGTGGCGGGTGCTGACGCCTTCGTTGCGGAAGTTGCGGTTGATTTCGTAGACGCGCTCAAGGCCACCAACCACCAGACGCTTCAGGTACAGCTCCGGCGCAACGCGCAGATAGAGGTCCAGGTCCAGCGCATTGTGGTGGGTGGTGAACGGCTTGGCCGTGGCGCCACCGGGGATGTAATGCATCATCGGCGTCTCGACTTCGAGGAAGTCGCGGTTGTCCAGCCATGCGCGCATCGCGCGGATGATTTTGGAGCGCTTGATGAAGACGTCTCGCGATTCCGGGGTGACGATCAGGTCGACGTAACGCTGGCGGTAGCGCTGCTCGACGTCGGCCAGGCCATGCCACTTGTCCGGCAGCGGGCGCAGCGACTTGGTCAACAGGCGGATGCTGGTCGCCTTGACCGACAGCTCGCCGGTCTTGGTACGGGTCAGGCCGCCCTCGACGGCGATGATGTCACCCACATCCCAGCCCTTGAACGCAGCATAGATGTCGCCCAGCGCGGTGGCCTGCAGGAACAGCTGGATACGGCCGCTCTCGTCCTGGATCTGGGCGAAGCTGGCCTTGCCCATGATGCGCTTGGCCATCAAGCGGCCAGCCATCTTCACCGTGCGGCCGGTGGCTTCCAGCGCTTCGCTGGTCCAGGCCTCGGCATCGGCGTACTCGGCCTGCAGCGTGCCGGCGAAGTCTTCGCGGCGGAAGTCGTTCGGGTAGGCGATGCCCTGCCCGCGCAGCGCCGTGAGTTTCGCGCGGCGCTCGGCGATGAGGCTGTTCTCGTCGACGGGGAGCTGCTGCGTTTCAGGGGTCTGTTCGGTCATGGCTTTGATTTCTATTTAGGGGAGTTAACCAAGGTGCGGCCACCGCCTGGTGAAACCGCACCGTACAACAAGGGAATGGCCCGCGCAGGGCCATTCCGGATCACGCGTCGCTGCGTTTGGCGCCGGCTTCCAGGCCCGACTTGAGGCTGGCCTCGATGAATTCATCCAGGTCGCCATCCAGCACCTTCTGCGTATCGGTGCGTTCAACGCCGGTGCGCAGGTCCTTGATACGGCTCTGGTCGAGCACGTAGTTGCGGATCTGGCTGCCCCAGCCGATGTCCGACTTGGTCGCTTCCAGCGCATCACGCTCGGTGTTGCGCTTCTGCACTTCCAGTTCGTACAGCTTGGCGGCCAGCATCTTCATCGCGGTATCGCGGTTCTGGTGCTGGCTGCGGCCGGTCTGGCAGGCAACCACGGTATTGGTCGGGATGTGGGTGATACGCACCGCCGACTCGGTCTTGTTGACGTGCTGGCCGCCGGCACCGGAAGAGCGGTACACGTCGGTGCGCAGGTCGGCCGGGTTGATGTCGATCTCGATGTTGTCATCGACTTCGGGCGACACGAACACCGAGGTGAAGCTGGTGTGGCGGCGGTTGTCCGAGTCGAACGGCGACTTGCGCACCAGGCGGTGCACGCCGATCTCGGTCTTCAGCCAGCCATAGGCGAACTCGCCTTCGACGCGGAAGGTGGCCGACTTGATACCGGCGACGTCGCCACCGGACACTTCCATCAGCTCGGTCTTCCAGCCACGCGATTCGCACCAGCGCAGGTACATGCGCAGCATCATTTCCGCCCAGTCCTGGGCTTCGGTGCCACCGGCACCGGCCTGGATGTCGACGAAAGCGTTGCAGCTGTCCATCTCGCCGGAGAACATGCGCTGGAATTCGAGCTTCTCGATGTGCGCCTGGAACTTGTCCAGGTCGGCCACCACGGCCAGCGCCGTGTCCTCGTCCTGCTCGCTTTCGGCCAGCTCAAGCAGTTCGGTGGCCTCGGACAGGCCGTCCAGTACATCGGCGATGCCGGTGACGGTCTTGTCCAGCATCGAGCGTTCACGGCCCAGCGTCTGGGCGTACTCGGGGTTGTTCCAGATATCCGGGTTTTCGAGTTCGCGGGTTACTTCTTCGAGGCGTTCTTTCTTGACGTCGTAGTCAAAGATACCCCCTGAGCGATAGCACGCGATCGGTGAGATCGGTGATTCGCTGGCGGATGGGATTGAGTTCGATCATGGTCGGTCTAGTGAGGCAGACAAGCTGTCAATTCTAGCATCCAGCTGCCTCCTGAATTGGGGCTTTGGGGCGTGAAGACGTTCTCGCTGAATAGACACAACTTAACGTTAGAATCGCCCCCTGACCCGCGAAGACGGGAAAAGGAGACATTTCTGACCATGAAGGACCTAAGCTTGAACGCCAGACACGCTCGCCTGTTTGCAGCCATCACCTTGACCCTGGCACTTGCTGCCTGCCAGAAGCTGGGCGGCCTTGCCCCCACCGGCGGCGACAAGGCCTCGAACCTGACCGTCGGGGAAACGGTGTCTGGTGAAATCACCTCGTCCAGCACCCTGAACTACAACGACGGCAGCCGTCACCAGGGCTACAAGATCACCATGAAGAACGGCGAAGCCGTCTCTCTGGAACTGGGTGGCTCGCTCAGCGGCCAGCTGGCTGTGTTCGACGGCCAGAACATGATCGCCAATGCCTCTTCCTCGGGCACGAGCGAAGGCGACTCCTCCAGCTCGGTCAACCTGGCCTTCCGCGCCCCCAAGGACGGCACTTACCTGGTCGCAGTCAACAGCGCCAGCGCCGACGCGTTTGGCCCGTTCAAGCTCAAGAGCGCCAAGGTCGTGCCGTATGACGGCAAGCCGCTGGGCGCCGAAAGCGAGATCACCGACTGGCTGATGGGTGACAAGCAGGAATACAAGCTCAAGGTCGACAAGGCAGGGCTGTATGCCATCACCCTGGAGTCCAGCGCATTTGACTCCTACCTGCGCCTGAACGGCCGCAACGTCGAGCTGGAAGACGATGACAACGGCGGCAACCTCAACGCCCGCATCCGCACCTACCTGGAGCCCGGCGAGTACACCGTCGCTGCCTCCTCGGTGAACGGCAACACCGGCTCGTTCAAGCTCAACGTCAAGCTGACCCCGACCGAGAATGGCCTGGTTACCCGTGACGGCACTGCGCTGACCGTGGGCCAGACCGCTCAATCGATGATGGATTCGCGTGGCCGCCGCACCTTCGTGCTGAATCTGGACGCACCCAAGCACATCCAGTTCGACGCGATCGCCGATGGCTTCGATTCGGTGCTGCACATCACCGGCCCGGGCGTCGACGAAGAGAACGACGACGGCGGCAACGGCACCAACGCCCAGCTGACCCTGAACCTGCGCGCCGGCCGTTACATCGTTGCGGTCACCAGCCTGGGCAGCCAGCAGGGCGTGTTCGAGCTGGAAACCACCGACCTGGGTGGCGATGTCGCCGCACCGAACAGCAACCGCAAGGATGCTGCCGAAGAGGCTGCCAGCGCCGCTGCCGATGCGGCCGCTGCGGTAATCAACTAAGCCACACCGCCCATTCCGCCAACTGGCGTAGTGGGCCAACGCCACGCTGCCTGCCCCCGCAAGCAGCGTGGCGGCTTTTTACCCCTGCTTCCAATATCAAGGAGTTAAAGTGAAGCGACTTGCAGCCGGACTGCTGTCCCTTGCCATTGCCGCCGCCGTGCACGCCCCCGCGCATGCCGCCGGCCCGGCCCGCCCACTCGCCGTTGACGGCGATGTATCCGGCGAAATCACCTCTTCCAGCCAGATCAATTACAGCGACGGCACCCGCAGCCAGCTGTTCTCGCTGCAGATGGGCGCCGGCCAGGCGGTATCGCTGAAGCTCAACGGCGCGCTCAAAGGCTCGCTGGCCGTGTTCAACCGCGACGTACTGGTATCCCGCACCGATGGCAGTGATGAAGGCAATGCCACGCTGAGCATGCGCGCCGACAAGGCCGGCCAGTACCTGGTCGCCGTCAGCGGCGCCGATGCCCGCGCCTTCGGCCC
This sequence comes from Stenotrophomonas sp. 21LCFQ19, assembly GCF_056861425.1. Classification (NCBI taxonomy): domain Bacteria; kingdom Pseudomonadati; phylum Pseudomonadota; class Gammaproteobacteria; order Lysobacterales; family Lysobacteraceae; genus Stenotrophomonas; species Stenotrophomonas sp. 21LCFQ19. The sequence goes on from NZ_JBSPUF010000010.1 coordinate 84,608, forward strand.
GTTCCAGCTGTCGGCCGAACCCATCGTCGCCTATGACGGCAAGCCGCTGACCGCTGGCCGCCGGGTCACCGATTGGCTGAGCAACGGCGACAAGACCTTCGTCCTGCAGGTCGACAAGCCCGGCCTGTACACCATCAACCTCGAATCCAGCGAGTTCGATGCCCGTCTCGAACTGAGCGGCAACGGCCTCAACCTGGAAGACGATGACGGTGGCAGCAACCTCAACTCGCGCCTGGTCGCTCCCCTGCAACCGGGCCGCTACACGCTGACCGCAGGTGGCCTGGGCGAAGCTTCCGGAGCGTTCTACCTTGGCGTCGAGCAGTCGGATTTCCCCGAAGGCCTGGTCTTCAACGACGGCACCAACCTGCCGCTCGAAGGCACCGTCAGCGGCTTCATCGGTGCCGACGACACCCGCAGTTTCGTGCTGAACCTGCCGGAACGGCGTCGTGTGCAGCTCGATGCCAGTGGCAAGGAGCTGGACACCATGCTGACCATCCAGGGCGGCGACATCACCCTGAGTGATGACGATGGCGGCGGCGGTGTCAATTCGCGCATCAGCCAGGTGCTGGATGCTGGCGAGTACAACGTCTCGGTGCGCTCGGTGAACAGCCGTGGCGGCGTGTTCCAGCTGGCTACCGCCACTGCAGCCGCGCCCGATGGCCCGATTCGCCCCGAGCTGAAGATCGGTCGCGAAGTACAGGGCCAGCTGCGTGCTGGCAATCGTGACATGTACACGCTGGAGATCCCGCGCAAGGGCAAGTACGTGATCAGCATGACCGCAGGCTCGTCCAGCCTGGATGGCATGATCACGCTGATGCGCAACGGCGAAGAAGTCGCCCAGCAGGATGACAGCGAATCCAGCCTCGATCCGAACCTGGAAATCGACCTGGAAGCCGGCCGCTACATCGTGTTCGCGCACAGCTTCGATCCGAACGCCACCGGCAGCTACCGCCTGCTGGCACGTCGCAAGTAAGCAAGCGGCACCGAAAGGCCGATGCCAGCATTCTGGCATCGGCCTTTTCTTTTTTGTGGGAGCGGCGTAAGCCGCGAAGCTGACGCTGCCAATCCTTCATACTGACGCATTGTTTGCTTCGCGGCTTACGCCGCTCCCACAAACAAAGCGCAGATTGGCGCAGCAACTGACTCAACGCACTTCAAACTCACCCACCAACACGGTATCGGTGGCGCCCTGCAGGCGCATGGTCACCGCCTGATCCTTCTGCTTCGGCGTACCCCAATGGGTACTCAAGCGCAGCATCAAAGTAGCCGCACCAGTCACCAACTGCTGGCGACTGCCAAAATAGTTTGCCTCCACCTTATAGATGCCCGGCTTGGCATCACGCAGCGAGAACTGTTCTGGACCATAACCGCCGGTGAAGTCCTGCGACATCTGCCCACCTTGATAGGTCAAACGATTGCCGTAGTACGCACGTTCGCCGTTGGGGTCGGTCACCCATAGATCCATGTCGCTGTTATCCGCGTCCCAGGCCAGCACCACGCGCAGGTCCAGTGGCATCGCCTTGCGCAGGCGCGTGTCCACCTGGCTTGCTTCCAGCGACTGGCCACCACGTGCAAGCAGATTCGTCAGCTCATCCAGCGCGATCAACGCGACGCCATCGAAGCGGCCATCCCATGGCCGCTGCACCACCTGGTACAGCGGATCAACCGCCTGCTGCGGACGCCCTGCCGCCTCCAGCGCCAGACCCAGATCGCGGAAGCTCTGCGGCTCATCCTCAGCCATCACCAGCACCTGCTCGAACACCGGCACCGCAAGCGCGGGGGCATCGGCCTGCATCAAGCGATAGCCCAATACGCGCAGCAGATGCCTGTTATCCAGCTCCATCTCAGCCAGGTTGGACAATACCCGCAGCGCAAGCTCACGCTGCCCAGCAGCAAGCAGCAGATCGGCCACATCCAGAAAGAACGCACTGCTGCTGGCATTGGCCTCGCGCTCATCCAGGTACCACGCATACAACTCGGCGGCAGGTGCCTTGCGCAGGCGCTGCGCGACCGGCGAGTCCGGTTCCCAGGCGCCGAGCTTGATCTGGACCTCGCCGGAATTGACCGGCATATCGACGGCAGGGTACTGGCGCGGAGCAGCAGCGCTGCCGGTAACCACTACCCTGTCCAATGACGATGATTCGGCCTCGACGTACACGGGTGGAGCGGGCGAGGCGGGCGGAGGTGGCGGTGGCGGCGCCGGCAAGGGCGACGCCATTGCCGGTGCCGGCGCATCGTGCAAAGGAAGCCTCTCCGACTGCGTAGCCTGCGCCACCTTCGGCGGTGCATCTTTCGGCCAACGCTTGTCCCACCACGCCTGACGCTGTTTCCATTGCTCGGCCACATCATCGAGATGGGCTTTACGCGCAGCCTCGCGGTCAGCAAGCTGACGGGCAAATCGGCGGTCATATTCAGCACGCAACGCAGCCGGCGGCCGGATCGCATAACGCAGGTAGTCCTCGATCGTGTCCAGCACCAGCAGCGAGCTGCCTTCGCTGACCATGCCGAACTGCTGCGACAGCAACTGCATCGCCTCGCGATTTCCGCGCGGATCAGCAGCCAGTTGCTGCAGGCGCGCCTGCGCCCACAACCCTGCCATCAGACCGGCATCAGCGTTGTCAGGCGCAACGCTCAGTGTCTGCCACTGGCCGCCATTGATCCGCACCTGCACCTTGCTCTGCACCGCATCGGCACGTGCATACAGCCACAGCCAGCCTTGCTCCAGGCTGCGGCGGTCGATCACCACATCATGCAGACCTGGCGCGGGCGCCACTTCCACCGCCGTCGGCTCAGCCAGCAAGCGCCTCGCCGCCGCACCGACATCGTCGATTTCGAGCTGCACCAGGCTGCCACCATTCGCCTCGCTCCAACCACGCAGGCGCGCCGTGTCGGCGCCGGCGGCTGCACTGCTGATTGCGAACAAGCGCTGGTCTGCCGCCAACACTGGCGAAACCGATGCCCCCCAGTTGGACAGGCCATCACTGAGCAGCAGGTATTCGCCGAGCGCTGCATCCGGCTTCCAGGATGCCAGCGCGCTGGCACCATCGTTGGGCGTCTGCTCCAGCACGCGCCGCAACGCGCTCCAGTCACCGTTGCGGATGCTGAAACGCCGCTCCGCTTCAGGCGTTTCGCGCAGCACCGTCAACACGACACTGCCCTCGCCCATCGCTGCGAAATAGCGATCGAGCAGCGCGAACTCGCGCACCCGGTTGCGTGTCCCCGCCGATCCCGATGCATCCCATAGCAGGCCGACCTTTGACGGAATGCGGCGCGCAGCCAGCGCTGCCACCGGCAGCTGGGCAAGCAGATACTGTTGTCCGTCGTGGCGCGCCGCCCGCAGCGCCGCCTGCGGCTTGGCTGGCAGCTGCCATTGCAGCTGCGCCGGCAACTGGCGACCGCTGCCCTGCCAATCCAGCGCGCCGGCCATCAGCCGGAACGGCGCCTGCCCAAGCTTGTCCGCGCCGCTCGCGCGCAAGCGCAGACTGACCTCGCCGGCACCGGCGGCAAACTGCAATGGCAAACGCCACTGCCAGCCCGCGCTGGACATGGGCATCGCCTCCCGGATGGTCAACTGCACCCGACGGCTGCCGCCAGCAGGCAAGGGATACACGCGAAGACGGAACTGGTTGCCGGCGGTCTGCTCGAGCAGCGCCGGGTCCTGGCCTTGGCGGGTGATCGCCTCGAACACCTGACGCCCACGTTCCTTCGGCACTGGCACTGCGTCACGCAGCTGCCCATCGATATCCAGGGCGAAGCCACTGATCTGCTGGCCATCGGCCAAGGGGAACTGCAGCTCACCCTCCATCACCCGCCGATTGGGGTTGTGGAACACCAGCTCAATCCGGGTCTGGGCGACACCGGCCTGCACTTCGCCGTCGATGATCGCCCGTTGCAGCTGGATTGGCTGCTCGTCCTTGGAGATCGCAATCAGTACCGGCGGCTGGGTCACCTCCCTGCCCTGCTGCGCGGCGACCGGCGTCACTACCCCGCCCAGCACCAGGAAAACCATCCAACAACGCCGCCAGATAACCAGGCTCATCGCAGCACTCCGTCCAAGGGTTGGGAGATCAAACGCACCAACAGCCACAACGGGGTTGGCGGATCGATCATTCCGCGCTTGATGGGCATGTCCGCCATCAGGCAGCACAACTCAAGCCTTCCCCTGCCCGGAGCATTGTGCCGTGTTTCGGCAGCTTGGGAGGCAAGCCTCGGCCGCATCCGGAACGCCGCCTTGCGGGAGCAAGCACTGCCGAAATTGGCCAACTGTAAAAGCCCAAAGCGATCAACGAGCCGACACTGATCAACGCAACGGAAGGCAATATAAGACCAAGAGCGGAACCTGCGCCATCCACAAACTTCTCGACGTTTCACTCCCGCCGCTACATATAAAAGCGTGCGTCCTCGATGCGGTGTGAGCACTTTTGCACCAGGTACTCAACTCCCCCGCCGTTTGATGCCCCGCGGAATACCGCAAGGGCATGAAGCCAACAATGTACTGATCGCCCTCCGCACGGATTTCAATCTGATAATTTTTCCATCTGCGAAAGAAGTGACCTCAGTCCTTAGGGGGATTTCCCATTGCAGCACTGAAGTAACTACCGCTCCATCAGATAGACAGCAGCAGCCTCGCCAAATTCCAGCTCCATGGCTTGCCGAACGAGCCCGGGAAAGGCATACCACGATTTCCCTGCGAAAGCGTCGAGACCTGCAGAATCGATTTCATGGCTCAGCCACAGAGCCTCGCTGCGACTCAACCTGGTGTTCTCATCCTCCAACAGGGACCGTCTGTGCTTCTTCATGAGAAGTCGCAGGTCTTTGACCGTCAAAATCCCAAACGCACCAAGTTCGGAAGGTAACTCGTCGAGAGAAGCTTGGCTGTAATCGTTCCGGCGGCGAAACAGCCGCCGAACTACCATGTGAATGCGCTTTGCATCCAAGGATGCCAAGTCGACTTTTGCCCGAGCACCTTGATATCTCATCTACCTGCCTCACCCTGTAGCAAAGCCGACAATTACGCGCCTTCTGGACAATATTCAACTTTAGGACTGCAGGGTCGGGCCAACAAGGGATGCGTTGCCGCTGCCGGTGATCCGATCACAAGACCGCACAGCAGGCATGCGAGTGTCCGCCTCGGTTCGCATGCCGTCCTGCCGATGGACCGGTCGTTCTCGTGCCTGTGTGCCCACGTCTCCAGTTTCGGCTTCAACTTGGGTGAGTCGTCAGCGCTTTCCGACGGGTACCTTTCCCATGAAACTCTTGCAACCGCCATTCTCCAGCTCGCGAACGAATATCGCCTTGGTTCTTTCCAGGCAGCCTCTGGAGCCAAACCGCATGCCCCGCACACTACACGAGCCAGCCGCGGATCGATAAGAGCCATCGGCCGAGATGAATATCAGCCCCCAGGCCTCATCCTGACGTCGAGAAGCTGGCTCAAAAACCTTGTTGTAACGCTCCAGGTACTTGGGGCCATCGTAGCCGTGGCTCTCACAGACAAGCTCCCAATCCCCAGGCATCAACTCAGCCAGATCCAGCTCTTTGGCTCCGGCAGCGATCTGGCTGGATGCTTTGTGCAGAAATCTGGCTTCGTCCAACGAATACGGGTAGCCGAGCACATGCCAGCCGAGAACGAGGGCTGCCGTAGCACCGACCAATGCAAGAAACACTGAAACGAGCCGCATGATCGCCAATCCGCGTGGGACGGCTGGATATTATGGACACTGGATTCAGCTGGCAAATGATCACGTTATCCAAGCTTGCGACCCAGGCGAAGTGTCAGAAAGTGTTGATGCTCGCGGGCTGTCCAATGCCCACCTCGGTTTGCAGGCGGCCCTTGGCTTTTTCTGGTTCATCGCGGCCTCCGCGGAGATTCAAGCCTGGACCGCCCTTCCTCTGTCAGAAGATCAAACCCATCTCCGAGGAAAGCACCCGCCACCCTGATGCGTCGTGCCGCAGCACCGCCTCGTATTGGGATCCACATACGGAGCCACAATGGAACCCGAACTGGAGGTCGTAATCCCCATCGGCACGTCGTGTGGGGATACCCAAGCCCATGCTCATTGTTTTCCCCACGCGCGTACCCTCGGGTGGCTGCTGCCATGCCGAGCCGGGCATGAGCTGGACTCCGATCTCCCCAAGATCGCGGATTGATTCCGGCGACAGGTCGACCGCACTGTCGCCCTTGGGCGATGCAATGCTCACATACACCGGCATGCGATTGCTTGCGAGATAGCCCCCGGATGTTAGTTCGTGACGCAAGACCGCCTTCATCACACCTTGCAGGTCGGGCGGCGGATACAGCGCAGCCTCAGCCAGTCCCTGCCGTTTGTCACGTGCGGCCTGCAGGGCAACCCCTGCGTCACCTTTGGCGACGCAATGGGTGGCAGGCAACTCGCGCACGCAGACTTCACCCGAGGATTCGTTGACGGTGATCAGGTAACGACGCAAGGCGATCGATTCGCCACGCGCGACCACCATCCTCCATTCATTGCCCGCCTGGTCGAAATCCGGTCCGTCGATCGCCGAGTCTGCACGCCCGAACGTCGCATCCAGAGCGATGTTGCCTTCCATCATCGCCTGCATCGCATCCAGCAAAGGTCGCTGTTCCTGCGCGTGGGTCACCCACGTGGCAAATGAGGCCACTGCGGCGAATACTCCTGTAACAACCAACTTCTGCATCCTGCTTGCTCGATTTGGGTCTGTTGTCTGCATTGTGCCCGGTTTCCACTGCACGCTGCCGTGCCCGTGCATCGACTTACTCCGGGGCAGGCTCTTCCTTGCTTCGGCCCAACGTTGACTTCAGCGCCGCCAGATAACGCCGACTACAGGCGACTTGCTTGCCGTCAGCCATATGCAGCAGGGCCTCGCCACCTTCCAGCGGTTCGATCGACACCAGATGACCCAGATTGATCAACCAACTGCGATGGACGCGCACGAAACAAGCCGCATCCAGTTTCTGCTCCAGTGCCGCCATGGTGATCCGCAGCGGATAGTCGTGCCCGCGCAGGTGCAGGTTGACGTAGTTGCCGGCGGCCTGCGCCCATTCGATATCGGCCGTTGCGATCAGGAAGTCGCGGCCCAGCTTGCGGACGAGCAGACGCTCCGGATGATCGATGGGCTCCACCGGAGGCCCTTCATCAGGCTCGGCCAGCAGCTGTGCCTCGCCTTGCAGACGGCGAAGCAGAAAGCGATAGCCATCGATGCAGAACAGGATGGCGGCGTAAGTACGCACATCCTTGAGGTACTCGTATAGCAGCTCGTCCAGCCAGGAGCCGACCTGGTAGCGCTCCCCCACCAGTGCATAGGCGAGCATCCTCAGCCCGAACATGGCCAGCACGTGCAGCAGGGAGATCGGTACGCTGGCCAGCAGGTACCAGGGCAGGCGGCGTCGCCAGTTGTCCAGATGCAGTGGCCAGCGCCTGCTGAACCAGACGATCGCTGGTACCAGCAACAGCAGCCAGACCAGTCCACTGGAGAATTCCCAGACCCAGGGTTCCCACCATTCCATGGAAGGCGCACCGGACCGGTTGGCGTCCATCCAGGTGGTGATCGCATTGCCGCTGCAGTTGATCAACACCAGCAGCAACCAGAACAGCAGCTCCATGCTTTGCCGCCAGGGGATGGAGCGATTCAACAGGGTCGATGACGCAGCTCGATTCATCTGCGCATTCTAGACGGCGAGGCCGCCGCAGCCGGCCCTGCCCGTCCCCGGATCGCCGCCACTCGTCCCCAGGCCCCCGCAGATCGGCCCTTCCGGCACCACGGGAGCGCGTCCCGGGTTGCAATGACGCCCTTCTCCATACGCTGGACACGCAATGCACAGACGCCACGACCTGGATTGGCTGCGGGTAATCGCCTTTGGCCTGTTGGTCATCTATCACGTTGGCATGTACTACGTGAGCTGGGACTGGCACGTCAAAAGCCCGGCCGCGGGCATTGCGCCGGAGCCGTTCATGCTGCTGACCTCGCCATGGCGGATGTCACTGCTGTTCCTGATCTCGGGCGTGGCTACCGCCTTCATGTTCGCGCGCCAGCCTGCCGGCCTGCTGCGCCGCCGCTCATGGCAGTTGCTGCTGCCGTTGCTGTTCGGGATGGCGGTGATCGTGCCACCACAGGCCTACTACCAGGTGGTCGAGCAACTCCCCGGCGGATACAGCGAGTCCTACTGGGCGTTCTACGGCAAGTATCTCAGCGGTTACCAGGGTTTCTGTGACAGCGACGGCTGCCTGCGCGTCCCGACCTGGAACCACCTCTGGTTCCTGCCCTATCTGTGGAGCTACACCGTCCTGGCCTGGCTGTTGTGGCGGCTGTTGCCCAGCTCCGCATTGCAGCGCCTGCGCCAATGGACCGGTCTGGCCATAACCGGCTGGGGCGCGTTGATTGTCCCGGTGGCGGTCCTGGCCATCGCGCGTCTGTTGCTGGTCAACCGCTTCGAGCAGACCCATGCGCTGACCGATGACTGGTACAACCATGCCCAGTACGGCAGCGTGTTCCTGATCGGTTATCTCGCCGCATTCAGCAGCCGCTTCTGGGAGTCGCTGCAGCGGCTGCGCTGGCTGTCACTGACCTTGGCAGGCGTCTGCTATGCAGCGCTGATCCACACCTGGTACTTCGCCGGCTACAACGACGCGCAACCGCCGCCGCTGGCGCTTCGCCTTGCGCTCCGGGTTGCCTGGGCGGTCGACCAATGGTGCGTGATCGCCGCCTTGCTGGGCTTTGCCTACCGTTGGCGCGAGGCCGACAGCCCGATCCTGCGCTATCTCACCCTGGCGGTGTTCCCGCTCTACATCCTGCACCAGACAGTGATTGTCGTGCTGGCACACAAGCTCAAGCCGCTGCAGCTGAGCCCTGGCATCGAGGCAGCCATCCTGATCGCAGTGACGTTCGCTTTATGCCTTGGCGCCTATGAACTGATCCGCCGCAGCGGGCTACTGCGGCCACTGTTTGGCTTGCGCGACCAGCCGACAGTCCGCACCTCCCGAACACCTGCCAAGGCCGTGAGCGGACGAGGAGACTGATCGGCGCTCACACCAGACAACCATGCCTTCTCCCGGCCCATGGCGCGTGCCTGCCGGGGGTGCAAGCAACTCAGCCAACTTCGGCGCGCGGCTCAGCAACCAACGGCCGTTCCGGTGCCGGCTTGCTCGGGAAGGCATGGCGCAGGATGCGCCACATCACCTGGCCGAACTGGCGCGGCAGCGAACCGGTGTTGTAGTGCTGGCCATAGCGCGCGCAGATGTCCTTCACCTCCACCGCCATCGCCGCGTAGCGGTTGGCGGGGATGTCCGGGTAGAAATGGTGCTCGATCTGATGGCTGAGGTTGCCGGTCATCACGTCCATCCACTTGCCGCCGGTCAGGTTGGACGAGCCGCGCAGCTGGCGCAGGTACCAATGGCCACGGCCTTCGTTGCGGATGCACTCCTTGGGGAAGGTTTCGGCATCGGCGGTGAAGTGACCACAGAAGATCACCACATAGGTCCAGACGTTGCGGATGACGTTGGCCGCCACATTGCCCAACAACACCGGCAGGAAGAACGGGCCGGCCAATGCGGGGAACAGCACGTAGTCCTTCAGGACCTGCAGCATCGCCTTGCGACCAACCGGGCGGGCCTGGTTCCACAGCTGCTTGAGGGTCATCTTGCCGACCAGCACGCGACCGATGCGCAGGTCCTGTATCGCGATACCCCACTCGAACAGCAGCGCGAATACCACCGCCACGAACGGCTGGGCCAGGAAGAACGGATGCCAGCGCTGCTCCGGGAAGATCCTCAACAGACCGTAGCCGATGTCATCGTCCAGCCCGCGCACGTTGGTATAGGTATGGTGGCGGAAGTTATGCGTCTTGCGCCAGTTCTCCGAAGTGCCGGCGATATCCCATTCGTAGGTCTTGCCCTGCAGCTGCGGGTCGCCCATCCAGTCGTACTGGCCGTGGATGACGTTATGTGCCAGCTCCATGTTTTCCAGGATCTTGGACAGCGCGAGCAGCAGCACGCCGGCAATCCATGCCGGCACCAGCACGCTGTGCACGAATGCGCCCAGGAACAACAGGGCGCGTCCGGCGACACCGGTCCAACGCACCGCTGCGACGATCCGGCGGATGTAGCGGGCATCACTGGCACCCAGCAAGGCCTGATGGCGGGCTTTTACGGCGTCGAGTTCATCACCGAAGGTCTGCAGTTCTACAGCTGACAGCACGCGGTTGTGCACGGAAGACATGACTTACAGCTCCAGGGTCAGATCGGTACTGGCGCTGCTGACGCACAGTTTGAGCGGCACGGAAGGTTCGCTGGTGTAATCACCAGTCACGGTGTGGCGGGTGATGCCCGAGGCCTTGCCGCAGACGCAGGTGTTGCAGATGCCCATTCGGCAGCCACTGGCTGGCTTGATGCCGGCCGCTTCCAGCGCAGGCAGCAAGGCAAGCCCGCGCGCCACGGTGAGCGTGCGACCGGTCTTCAGCAGCTGGATCTGCACACTGCCTTGCTCCACCTCGGCCAGCTGCGGCACGCTGAACGCCTCGCTGTCGAAATGCGCCACCTGGTCCTGCAGACGTGCGCGGGCGGCATTGGCAAAACCGCCCGGGCCGCAGGCCAGCACATGCGCTGCGTGCAGATCCCCAAGGCAGTCGAGATCATGACTGCCCACGCGCGCGGCGCCCTCACCGGTCACCGCCAGATGCAGACGGAACGACGGGTGGCGGGCAGCGATGGCATTGAACTCATCGATGAAGCACAACTGCTCGCGCTGACGTACCCAATAGATCAGGTCCACGGAGCCCGGCATGCCTTGTGCATCCAACTGCCGCAGCAAGGCGCGCATCGGGGTGATACCGCTGCCTGCAGCCAGCATCAGCAGCTTCGGCGGCGGCGTGGCTGGCAGCAGCATCTCGCCAAAGGCCTGCCCCAGCGCAAACACCTCACCGATGACTGCCTGTTCAGACAGGTAATGACTGAGCTTGCCACCGGCAATACGCTTGACCGTGATCGCCATACGACCATTTTCAAGCACGACAGGGCTGTAGCTGCGCGTGGTCAGGCGGCCATCCAGTTCCGCGCCCAGATTGACGTGCTGCCCGGCCTGCAGGCCACGGAAGTGGCGATTGGACTGCAATTCCAGGGTGACGGCGTCGGCGCTGGCCTTGTGGCGTGCCACCAGCCGGGCTAATGGCCGCCGCAGCGTCCACAGCGGATGCAGCCGGGTGGACCAGAAATCAAAGAAGCCTTCGCTCAGCCACGGGATCGGTGGCGGTGCGGTATTGCGGTAGACAGCACTCATGGGGCGCACTATACGTCCGAGCATACGACTGTGTATACAGTTGTATATTGCCAGTACAGGCTATGATTCACGCACCTGACCGGCCCGAGCCCCATGACAGCACGCGAACAGCCCCTGCCCGCACAAGACGACCTGCACCCGGCGCGCAAGGCTTCCATCTCGCGTGATGACCTGCTGGCCGCCGCCCTCGCCCTTATCGGCCCGCACCGCAGCGTGTCCACGCTGAGCCTGCGCGAGGTCGCGCGCGAGGCCGGGATCGCCCCGAATTCGTTCTATCGCCAGTTCCGCGACATGGATGAACTGACGGTTGCCCTGATAGACCTGGCCGGCCGTTCGCTGCGCACCATCATCGGTCAGGCGCGCTTGCGCGCAGCCGACAGCAACCGCGGCGTGATCCGCCTGTCGGTGGAAACCTTCATGGAGCAGCTGCGCGCCGACGACCGGCTGATGCATGTGCTGCTGCGTGAAGGCACGGCCGGCTCGGATGCGTTCAAGCATGCGGTGGACCGCGAGTTGGGGTACTTCGAGGAAGAGCTGAAAGCCGACCTGGTGCGACTGGCTGCACTGGACGGTGCAACCCTGCACGAGCCCGCGCTGGCTGCCAAAGCCATCACCCGGCTGGTGTTCGCGATGGGCGGCAGCGCGATTGATCTGCCTGAAGAGCGCGACCCTGAATTGATCGAAGAGATGTCGCAGATGATCCGCATGATCATCACCGGCGCCCGCGCACTGGCACGGCGCCCGGTCAAGGCCTGAAACAGGCCAAACGATTTTGTGCGGTTGTGGAAGCGGCGTGCGCCGCGAAGCTGGTGGTCCATCTGATCACGGTTACTCCTGCAATTTCATTGGCGTCGGCTTCGCGGCTTACGCCGCTCCTACAGACTGTGTATCGGTAAAGCCCCTGCCGAGCGTGGCTCGGCACTACGCTGCGCCCTTGGCCGTCGCGGTCATCAAGCTGACGCGCGGATCAGGATTTTGTGGGAGCGGCGTCAGCCGCGAAGCTGATGATCTGCCAGATCGCAGCTCTTCCTGCACTTCATTGGTGGCAGCTTCGCGGCTAACCCCGCTCCTACAATCTGCTTATCGGTAACGCCGCTGCCGAGCATGGCTCGGCACTATCTTTGCAGGCATTGGCGGTAACGGCTGTCTACGCGGTTGGCAAACCACTCGGTGGTCAGTTCGCGGGTGATCTTGGGGCTGTCCAGGCGAATGCCGGGAATCAAGGCACGCGGCAAGGCCTTCCCGGCGCGTGCATCCGCCATGGCGAACACCTGCGAGTGCAGCGTGCTACCACTGAAATCCAGGCGATCCGACTGCGCAAGCGCGTGCCGTATCTCACGCTCATCCATACCCAGTCGCGGCGCCAGCCTGCGCACCGCCAGTTCGGTCTGGCCTGGCTTGTCGATGGGCGCATCCGGCACCAGCAGATCACCGTCCAGCGCGAGCGAAACACCGGTCAGACTGCTCACCGCGCTCTGGAACGCCGCATTGCGACTGGCGTAACGGCCCGCGTTGTAATCAGCGAAACGATGCACCTTCTGCGTATAGGGCGTCTGGTAGTCGAGCAGATGGGCGATACCGAAGTACACGCCGCCGCGCCGGGTGAACACCTCATCGCGGATGCTGCGTGCCACCGGGTACGGGTAGTCCTGCGCATTTGCCTGCGCAAACGGAATGCTCACCTGCATCGCGCCGCCGGTCTGCACGGGATTCTTGCCGGCAAACAAACGCTGCCCCATCGGCACACGGCCAATGATTTCCTCGTACAACTCACTCAGGTCCCGTTCGCTGCGCACCCGCGCCAACTGCTCACCGTAGCTGCGCCCGTCGCTGCCCTTCACCTTCAGGCCGGCATCCACCAATAGCTTGGGAATGTGGACGGCAGCGGCACGGCGGTCTATTTCGCCCCGGGCAATACGCGGCAGATTGGGTATCTCGGGATTGGCGCGATAGCCAGATTCCTGTTCGATCACCGCCAAGGTCGCGCAGATGTTCTCGACCGACGCCTCGATGCGTTGCGCCTCGAAGGCCTCGCGGATATCACTTGCCCAGCCAATGCGGTCATTGACGGTCGCCGGAATACGCCGCACGACCTCATCGCGCACCTGCGTTGCCGATGGGCCCGGCGCAGGTGATGGCACGGTACTGCAGGACGCCAGCGCCAAAGCCGCAAACAGGCCCAGCATGGCCTTCGTCCCGGCTCCGCCGCACCACCAAGGGGAAACCGTGCGCGTGCTGCGCCAACCATCGCATGTCGCCTGCCTGCCCATATACTTCGCACCCTCGTCTGTCCAAATCGTCGAACGTGGCTTGACCCTTGAGCGCCACCGCTGAACAGTACTTCCCGCTTGTGGTCCCCGCTACCTCCCTGCTGCTGGGACTGGCGCTGCTGGCCGGTTGGCGTTCATTACGCGACCACCGCTACCTGCTGTGGCTGGCGGCCGGCTATATCTGCACCGCGTTTCCGCTGGCCGCGCAGATCCTGATGGACAACGCCCGGCTGGCGACCTGGTCGGTTCTGACCGGCGCCTTGTACTGTGCGGGGAGTTGGGCCACGGCGCAGGGTTTCGCGCTCAGATCCGGCGGCAGAGTGCCGGTGCCGGCCGCGCTGGCCATCAGCCTGCTCACCCTGTTCGCATTGTTCTGCTTCTCCAGGCTCAGCGACGTGCTGGGCGCACGCATCGTTTTCCTCAACCTGGGCATGGGCCTGCTGCTCGCTCTGGCACTGCCGGCGCTGTTTGGCCGCGAGCAACCGGACACGCTCTTCGAGCGCCTGCTGCGCAGGACCTATCTGCTACTGGTGGCATACGCGATCCTGCGCCCGCTGTTGGCCTGGTTGCTGGCCGGCTGGTTCACCAGCAGCGGCTTGCCGCGTTCCGGCCTGTGGCTGTGGATGCTGGCCTTCAACCTGCTGCTCAACCTGTGGCTGCTGTTCCTGCTGCTGGGTGGACTGGCCCAGCAACTGATGGGAGAGCTGCGCCATGAGCGCAACCATGATCCGCTCACCCTGCTGCTCAACCGCCGCGCCTTCTTCGAGATCGCCAACCAGCGCCTGCAACACGGCCCCGCCAACCAGTGGGCGTTGCTTGCCTGCGATGTCGATCATTTCAAGCAGGTCAATGACACCTGGGGCCATGCCGCCGGCGACAACGTGTTGCGGCAGGTCGGTGTACTGCTGCAGCAGATGACCCGCCCGGGCGATCTGGTCGCGCGCTTCGGCGGCGAGGAATTCGTGCTGCTGTTGCGCTGCGCTGATCTGGCCACCGCTGCCCGCGTCGCCGAGCGCATACGTGCTGGCATCAGCGAGATGCACTGCTCACCGGCGAAGCAGACCATCACCGCCAGCTTTGGCCTCACCATGGTGGCGGCAACGGATGATCTGGAAAGCGCCTTGGAGCGCGCCGACCTGGCCGTGTATCAGGCCAAGCGCGAAGGACGCAACCGGGTGATCGCCAGTCCATCGCTGGGCGGCACTGACAGTATCCACCTGATCCACCACTCTTCACTTTGACTCACGACTCCACGCCACAGACCGCACAGCTACTCCATGTCATCCACGGCATCCGTCCAGCGCCGGGGGCAACCAGCGGGCCACCGAACACAGCGGCTTTGCGCTAGGCTTGCCTTTCTTTCTGACCGCGTATTCCCGTGAAAACTGTTCACGCCACCCGCTACATCACCCCGCTGCGCGAAGGCGGTTCACTGCCAGCGGTGATCGAAGCCGACGACGATGGCATGTACGTCATCAAGTTCCGCGGCGCGGGCCAAGGCCCCAAGGCGCTGATCGCCGAGCTGGTGGTTGGTCGGCTTGCACAGGCACTGGGCCTGCCGATGCCGGACATCGTCCTGGTCGAACTGGACCGCGAGTTCGCCCGTACCGAGCCCGACCCGGAGATCCAGGACCTGATCCGCGCCAGCGAGGGTACCAACCTCGGCAGCGACTACCTGCCCGGCGCGATCAACTACGATCCTGCGGCGATGCAACCGGATGCCGAACTGGCCTCGCGCATCGTCTGGTTTGATGCGTACACCAGCAACGTGGACCGCACCGCACGCAACCCCAACCTGATGGTCTGGCACCGCAAGCTCTACCTGATCGATCACGGCGCGGCGCTGTACTTCCACCACGACTGGGAGAACGCCGGCGAGGCCTGCGCCAAGCCTTTCGTGTTGATCAAGGACCACGTGCTGCTGCCGTTCGCCAGCCACATCGCCGACGCCGACGCGGCGCTGGCTCCCTTGCTGACCGACGCGGTCATCGACGGCATCGTCGCGCAGATTCCAGACAGCTGGCTGCAGAACGAGCCCGCCTTTGCCGATGCGACCGCCTACCGTTCTGCCTACGCCAGCTATTTGAAGCGTCGCCTGCAATTGCGCGAAGCCTTCGTACAGGAGGCCATCCGTGCCCACGCTGCACACCTATGATTACGCCATCATCCGCGTCGTACCGCGGGTGGAGCGCGAAGAGTTCATCAACGTAGGCGTGATCGTCTCCTGCCCCAGCGCAGGGCACCTGCAGGCCGCCATCGAGATCGACCTTGCGCGATTGCAGGCGTTTGCACCGCAACTGGATCTGGCTGGTGTGCAGCCGTGGCTGGATGCCATCGTCGCGATCTGCCGTGGTGAGCCAGGTGCCGGGCCGATCGCACAGTTGCCACCGCGCGCCCGCTTCCACTTCCTCACTGCCAAGCGCAGCTCGGTGGTGCAGACCTCGGTCACCCACGTAGGCCGCACCGCCAACCCCGCCGGCATCGTCGAGCACCTGCTCGAACGCATGGTGCGCACGCCGCGCTGAGTCACCGCCCGGGACGCGGTGCCAATCGCACCTGCAGAGCCTAGCCATGCTCGGCAGATGCGTTCCCTGTAGTGGGGGGGGGGGGGGGGGGGGGGGGGGTGTGGGGGGGGGGGGGGCGGCGCAGGGGCGGGCGCGCCGGAACGGGCGCCCATGCCTCGGCCGTGGCTTACTGGTTAATCCAAATGCCGAGCATGGCTCGGCACTACGGAACTCGCCTCACCGACAGGCTCGCGCATCACTCGATATCGACCAGCTCCCTGGCCACGTCGCGCAGGCTGAACTTCTGCACCTTGCCGGTCGCCGTGCGCGGCAGCGGACCGAAGACAAAGCGCCGCGGCAGCTTGAAGCTGGCCAGATGCTGCCGGCAATGCGCCAATGCCTCGGCCGATTCCAGATGCGAGGTTTCCTTCAACTCGACAAAGGCGCAAGGCGTTTCGCCCCACTTCGGATCCGGCCGCGCGACCACCGCAGCCGCCAATACCGCCGGATGCCGGCACAGCACATCCTCCACCTCAAGCGACGAGATGTTCTCGCCCCCGGAGATGATCACATCCTTGGAGCGATCGCGGATCTTCACCGCGCCGTTGGCATACACCACCGCCAGATCACCGGTATGGAACCAACCGCCGGCGAACGCCTCAGCCGTTGCTCGCGGATTCTTCAAATAGCCCTGCATGGTGATATTGCCGCGGAACATGATCTCGCCAACGCTGATGCCATCCCATGGCACCGGCTGCAGAGTCTCCGGGTCCAGTACCTGCATGTCTTCCTGCAGCAGGCAGGCCACGCCCTGGCGGCTGTTGAGCTCGGCACGTTCTGCAATTGGCAGCTGCGCCCACTCGGCCTGCGGCTGGCAGATCGACGCCGGGCCATAGACCTCGGTCAGGCCGTAGACGTGGGTGATCTCCACGCCCATGCGCTCCATTTCCTCCAGCACTGCTGCCGGCGGCGCCGCACCCGCGACCTGGCCCTTGATACCGACCAAGCCCTGCTTGCTTTCCTCCGGCGCAGCGGCGAGTGCGGCATGGATGACCGGCGCGCCGCAGTAGTGGCTGACGCCATGCTCGCGCATCAACTCCAGCACACGCTTGCGATCAAACCGGCGCATGCATACCTGGGTGCCGGCCACCGCAGCCATGGTCCACGGGAAACACCAGCCGTTGCAGTGGAACATCGGCAGCGTCCACAGGTACACCGGGTGTTGTGGCATGCCCCAGTCGATGATGTTCGCAACCGCATTCAAGTACGCGCCGCGATGGTGATAGACCACGCCTTTGGGATCACCAGTGGTACCCGAGGTGTAATTCAGAGTGATGGCATCCCACTCATCGACTGGTAGCTCGAACGCGAAGTCAGGGTCGCCGGCGGCCAGCAGCGCCTCGTACTCGATCTCACCAAGGAACGCACCGCTTTCTATCTCTGCATCATCGACGTCGATGACCTGCGGCGGCTGCTTGCACAGTGCCAACGCCCGTTCCATCAGCGGTGCGAACTCACGGTCGCTGAATACGATTTTGGCCTCGCCATGGTCGAGCATGAAAGCCAGGGTCTGCGCATCAAGCCGGGTGTTGAGCGTATTCAACACCGCGCCGAGCATCGCCGGCCCGTAATGCAGTTCGATCATCGCTGGAGTGTTGGGCAGCAGCGCGGCAACCGTATCGCCTTTGCCGATACCCCGGCGTTGCAGGGCCGAAGCCAGCCGACGGCAGCGCTGGTAGACCTGCGCCCAGTCCAGGCGGCGCCCCCCGTGGATGACCGCCACGCGCTGCGGATGCACGGTTGCCGCCTTGCGCAGGAAGCTCAACGGCGACAGCGCGGTGTAGTTGGCCTGGTTGCGACCGAGATCCTGGTACATCTGCTGCCTCTCCCTCTCCAAGGATGTTGCTGGTAGAGAGTCGGACAGCTGGCTCGGAATGTCGCTGCGACATTAGTCGCAGGGATTTGGCTTGGAATTTGAGGCTGCTGGCCAGGAGCTTGCCCTCACCCCAACCCCTCTCCCGTAAACGGGAGAAGGGCTAGCAATGCTTGCGCTCGCGGGGCGTTAGCCCCTCTCCCGCCTGCGGGAGAGGGGTTGGGGTGAGGGCAAGCTCCTGGCTGATAAAGCCAGACAAAAGCACAAAAAAAACGCCGGCATGCCGGCGCTTTTTCCAAACTCAAAACCCGAATCAGGCCTCCGGCGCTGCCGGTGCCACTGCTTCCGCAGTGCCTGCAGCATCCTCTTCCAGCACCTCGTCCTCGGCATCGAGCGAAGCATCCAGGCGTTCAACCGCCTGCAGCTTCTCGCCCTTGGACAGACGGATCAGGGTCACGCCCTGGGTGTTACGGCCGACGCGCGAGATCTCCGAGCCACGGGTACGCACCAGGGTGCCACCGTCGGAAATCAACAGCACTTCATCGCCAGTACCCAGCAACACCGCGCTGACCAACTTGCCGTTGCGCTCACTGGTCTGGATGCCGATCACGCCCTGGGTGCCGCGGCCCTTGCGCGGGTAATCCGCCAGCGGGGTGCGCTTGCCATAGCCGTTCTCGGTCGCTGTCAGGATGTACTGCACGCCGGCATCGTCTGCGGTTTCGACGATCTCGCCGCTGTCCGCTGCCACTTCCTCGACGCCGTTGTCCTCTTCGTTCTCATCCTCAACGCCGCCGGCACTCTCGGCGACGATCAGGCTGACCACTTCCTCGCCCTTGGGCATCTTGATACCGCGCACGCCGGTGGCGGTGCGGCCCATCGAGCGGACCTTGTCTTCGCCAAAGCGCACGGTCTTGCCGTTGGAGGCGAACAGCACGATGTCACGCTCGCCATCGGTCAGGCCAACGCCAACCAGCGCGTCGCCGTCGTCCAGGTTGATGGCGATCTTGCCGCGCGCCAGACGGAACGCGAACTCGCTCAGCGGGGTCTTCTTGACCGTACCGTTGCGGGTAGCGAAGAACACGAAGTGGTTCTCGTCGTACTCGCGCACCGGCAACACGGCCTGCACGCGCTCACCATTCTCCAACGCGATCCAGTTGATGATCGGACGGCCGCGTGCATTGGAACCGGCCTCCGGCAACTGGTGCACCGGCAACCAGAACACCTTGCCCGAACTGGTGAAGGTCAGCAGCGTGTCGTGCGTGTTGACCAGCCACAGCTGCTCGATGAAATCCTCGTCCTTGGTGGCTGCGGCGCTGCGGCCGCGGCCACCGCGGCGCTGCGCACGGTAAGCGCTGACTGGCTGGCGCTTGACGTAACCGGCACGCGACAGCGTCACCACCACGTCTTCCGGTGCAATCAGATCCAGGATATCCAGGTCTTCTTCGCTGTGGCGGATCTCGCTGCGACGCTCGTCGCCGAACTCGGCACGCACGCTCTCCAGCTCTTCGCGGATGACCTGCAGCAGCACATCCGGGTTTTCCAGGATGCGGATCAGGCCGGCGATGAATTCCAGCAGCTGCTTGTACTCTTCGGTCAGCCTGTCCTGCTCCAACCCGGTCAGGCGGTGCAGGCGCATTTCCAGGATCTGCGTCGCCTGGACTTCGCTGAGCTGGTAGTTGCCGTTGACCAGGCCAATGCCCTTGGGCAGGTCTTCCGGACGCGATGCCTCGGCGCCGGCAGCGCCCAGCAGGGCGCCAACCAGACCTGGCTGCCACACCTTGGAGAGCATGCGCTCCTTGGCTTCAGCCGGGTTGGCCGAGGTCTTGATCAACTCGATCATTTCATCGATGTTGGCCAAGGCAACAGTCAGGCCTTCCAGCACGTGCGCACGCGCACGCGCCTTGCGCAGTTCAAAGATGGTACGGCGGGTGACAACCTCACGGCGGTGGCGGATGAACGCCTCCAGCATTTCCTTGAGGTTCAACAGCTTCGGCCGACCATCGACCAGCGCCACCATGTTGATGCCGAACACCGACTCCATCTGGGTCTGCTGGTACAGGTTGTTGAGCACAACCTCGGCCGACTCGCCGCGCTTGATTTCGATGTAAATGCGCATGCCGTCCTTGTCGGACTCATCGCGCAGCTCACTGATGCCCTCGAGCTTCTTTTCCTTGACCAGCTCGGCGATCTTCTCGATCAACCGCGCCTTGTTCACCTGGTACGGAATCTCGGTGACGATGATCGACTCGCGACCATTGTCGGCCACTTCGATATCGGCCTTGGCACGGATACGCACACGGCCACGGCCAGTGCGGTAGCCGGCGATGATGCCGGCAGTGCCATTGATAATGCCGGCGGTGGGGAAATCCGGGCCCGGGATGTGCTCCATCAGACCATCAACGTCGATCGACGGATTGTCGATCAGCGCGATGCAGGCCGTGATGGCTTCGGTGAGGTTATGCGGCGGGATGTTGGTCGCCATGCCCACCGCGATACCGGCAGAACCATTGACCAGCAGGTTCGGGAACCGGGTCGGCATGACCGTCGGCTCCAGTTCCTTTTCATCGTAGTTAGGCTGGAAATCGACGGTTTCCTTGTCGATATCGGCCATCAGCTCATGCGTCAGGCGCGACATGCGGGCCTCGGTATAACGCATTGCTGCTGCCGAGTCGCCGTCAACCGAACCGAAGTTACCCTGGCCGTCCACCAGCATGTAGCGCAGCGAGAATGGCTGCGCCAAGCGCACCAGCGCGTCGTAGACCGACTGGTCGCCGTGCGGGTGGTACTTACCGATCACGTCACCGACGATACGCGCCGACTTGAAGTACGCCTTGTTGCTGTGCGCGCCCAGCTCGTTCATCGCGAAAAGGACGCGGCGATGTACTGGCTTGAGGCCATCGCGGGCATCGGGGAGTGCGCGGCCGACGATCACGCTCATCGCGTAATCGAGGTAGCTCTTGCGCATCTCGTCTTCCAGGTTGACCTGGATGATTTCCTTGGCGTTTTCTGCCATTCGGGTTCCGTTGTCTGGTAGCGATCCCGTCCGTTGGCGGCACCCTGAAGGGCCACCCTGCCGGAAACTCGGATCAACCTGCGGAGTCTACCACAAGGGCAGGTTTTTCGCCGCCATTTAGGGGGCTTTTACCGGAAGAAATCAGGAACTTAGGGACTGCCATAGCCAAGGCCGGGCCATGCTCCGCAGGGGCCTTGCCGGCGCCCCTTGCAGGAGCCCTCCCCTGTAGAGCCGAGCCATGCTCGGCTGGGGCCTTACCGCGCAAGTCGCTTGCCGAGCATGGCTCGGCACTACATTGGCGCGTCCCTGCCGAGCGTGGCTCGGCACTACAATCGCGTGCCCATGCCGAGCATGGCTCGGCACTACCGGTTAATTGGAGAACGCGGCAGACATCGTCGCCAGGTCAGGCTTCAGGATCACGCCGCGTTCGGTGACGATGGCGTCGATCAACTCGCCCGGGGTCACGTCGAACACCGGGTTCCAGGCGGCAATGCCCTCTGCCACGGTGCGGACACCGCCCACGCCGAACAGTTCACCCGGGTCACGCTGCTCGATCTCGATCTCATCGCCGTGGGCGGTGCCCATGTCCACGGTCGAGGACGGTGCGACCACCATGAACTTGACTCCATGATGGCGGGCAGCGATGGCCAGCTGATAAGTACCGATCTTGTTGGCAGTGTCACCGTTGGCGCAGATCCGGTCGGCGCCAACGATCACCCACTGCACCGCGCCGGTCTTCATCAGGTGCGAAGCGGCCGAGTCGGCGATCAGGGTCGCGTCGATGCCATCCTGCTGCAGCTCCCACACGGTCAGGCGTGCGCCCTGCAACCACGGCCGGGTCTCCCCGGCAAACACCTTCGCGATACGCTCCTGCGCCACGCCAGCGCGGATCACCCCCAAGGCGGTGCCAAAGCCTGCAGTGGCCAGCGAGCCGGTGTTGCAATGGGTCAGCACACCACTGCCCGGCGCAATCAGCGCTGCGCCCAACGCGCCCATGTGGCGATTGGCAGCGAGATCCTCATCTGCGATGGCCTGCGCTTCAAGCGCGGCGACCAGCTTCCATTCCGAACCGGCAGCGGCGATAGCGCGGCGCATGCGTGCCAGCGCCCAGGCCAGATTGACGGCAGTGGGACGCGAGGCATTGAGTCGATCCAACGCCGGCGCCAACACCTGCAATGCAGCAGCACCGTCATCGGCCTGCACTTCGCGCGCCGCCAGCACTACGCCCCAGGCTGCAGCAATACCAATGGCGGGTGCACCGCGCACGGTCAAGGCATGAATGGCCTCGGCTACCGCGTCGCTGTCATGGCACAGCACGTGCTCGACGATGAACGGCAGTTTGCGCTGATCCAGCAGCTCCAGGGCTTCGCCGGTCCAGCGGATCGGGCGGATATGGTCGTAACGGGCGTAATCAATGGCGGAGGTATCGTTCATCCGTCCATTGTAATCGGCGCTGCCCTGCGTGAACCAATAACCTGGAATCGACCAGCCCAGCTCAGTCGGCGGAAAATTCGCCGCGGCAGCCCTTGTCCACCCAGATCCCATTGCGATCCCAACCCCAGCTGTCACCCTCCCGGCACGCCGCTTTGGAAAGCTGCTCGACCAGGGTCACCCGACGCGTGACGCTGACGCCGCATTCGCGTCGCAGCTCGCTCTTCGATTCGCAGGTAACCCGGCGTGGGACATCGACAAACCCGGAGCCATCCTCGGCGCCAACCTCGAACAGGCCCTGACAACCGCGACTGACCCAGATCTCCTTGCCGCTATATCCCCAGCTGCGCCCTTCGCGGCATGGCAACACTGACTGCTGCCGCAGCAAGCGCACAGGTGCCCCGCGCAACACCACGGGGCAAACCTCCGTCCGCCCCTTGGATTCACAACGTACTACCCGCCGTGTTGTGCGGGTGGAAGCCTGCGGCCGCGCGAATTCAGCACTACAACCCCGGCTTACCCAAACCGCGTTGCCTTCGACGCCCCAACTGGTCTCTCGGATGCAGTCACGCCTGGACAGCTGCCGCACCAATTGCACGCCAGCGCTGGTATCCATCGGGCAGAACGCCCGCAGCTGATCACCTGATTCGCAGCGCACAACCTGCCGGTCCGCCGCTGTTGGCGCAGATTCCCGGGCTGCCAGTACGGTCGGCGCCAGCACTAGCAGCAAGCCGCAGACCCGCTTCATCAGACGCTCCCCCGTTCGGTCATGATGGGTTCCGATGATCACACACTGCCTGAGTCTTTGTGAGCAAAGCATCATCATCGTCGCTGGCAACATGCAGATCCTTGATCAAGCGCAAACCTGCATCAGGCGTTGGCGAAATCAAACGCCAATACATCGCCGATACGCGGCGTACCAGCCAAGGCCATCAACAAGCGATCCACCCCGACCGCAACACCTGCGCAGGCAGGCAACGACGGCAATGCCGCAAGAAAGGCTTCATCCAAGGGCGGTTGTTCAGCTCCGCGCGCCGCGCGGATCGCCAGATCGCGCTCGAACCGCTGGCGTTGCTCAACTGCGTCGTTCAGCTCGTGGTAGCCATTGGCCAGTTCGACCGGCCCCAGGTAAAGCTCAAAGCGTTCAGCCAATGGCGGCGTGCCTGGACGGATCCTGGCCAGCGCGGCCTGGCTGGCCGGCCAGTCATGGATCACGGTGATGGCATCGGCCGCGAACTGCGATTGGATGCGATGGCTCATCAGCAGATCCAACCAGTCGTCGCGGGTCAGGCCATCAGGCTGGATGCCGACTTCGCCCAGACCCGCACGCAGCTGCGATTCGTCGGCAAGGAACGGATCCAGCGCCACCGCCTGCATGAACAGGTCGCGGTAGCTGACGATGCGCACCGATGCAGGCGGACGCTGCACCAGCGCCAACGATTCCTGCACCAGCGCAATGGTTTCTTCGATCAGCCGGTGGTGATCCCAGCCAACCCGGTACCACTCCAGCATGGTGAACTCGGGATTGTGCCGCCCGCCGGCCTCGCCGTTGCGGAATACCCGGCCAAGTTCGTAGCAATCGCCCACACCGGCGGCCAGCAATCGCTTGAGCGGATACTCCGGCGAGGTACGCAACCAGCGCTGCGGCGAACCAGCATCGACATGCCCGCTGAAGCGGGTATGGAAGCCCTCGATATTCGGCTCGGTGTTGCCGGCAGCCGACATGATTGGCGTCTCCACTTCCAGGACATCGCGCGCGGCAAAGAAACCACGGATCAATGCATTCAAGCGTGCGCGCTGACGCAGGGCCTCGATCACGAGTGCAAACGCCCGGAGTGCCCATCCAGTGACAAGGTCAGGATGTCGCGCTCATCGTCGCGGTAGCCAGCCGACAGATACAACGACTTGGCCTTGGCATTGTGGTGATTCACTTCCAGCCTGATCACCGCCGCGCCCTGCCCTGCAGCCCAGTCACGGGCCAGCGCCAAGGCCTGCCGCCCCCAACCGCGACCACGCGCGGCCGGACCGAGATACAACTCATCCAGCAGCACGAAACGACCGCCCTGCTCAACACTGAAGCACCAACCCAGGGTGATGTAGCCGACCACGCTGTCACCATCAAGCATCAGCAACGCCGCGCCACAGCTGGGCTGCTCCAGCAGCGTCCGCAGACCGGGCTCGACCCGTTCGGCGATATAGGGAATCTGGTCTTCCACATAGAACTCGCGCACCATCGCGATCAGCTGCGGGAAGTCTTCCAGCAGCGCCAAGCGCGCCTTGATCTCACTCATGCCTGTTCTCCGTGCTCGGCGAGGAAGGCAAGCAGACGCGCCTCGTCCCATACGTCCACACCGAGCTCATTTGCCTTGTCCAACTTGGAGCCGGCTTCGGCGCCGGCCACCACGAAACTGGTTTTCTTCGAGACGCTGCCGGCGACCTTCGCGCCCAAGGCCTCAAGCCGGGCCTTGGCCTCGTCGCGGCCCATTTGCGTCAAGGTGCCGGTGAGCACTGCGGTCTTGCCGTCGAGAACGCCAGCGACCTGTTCCTGCGCCTCCGGCGTGATCGCCAGCAAACGTTCCAATGCTGCGCCAGCCGCGCTGAACAGTTGTGCATTGGCATCAACATTCAGCCAGGCAACCAGCGCATTGGCGGTCTCCGCCGGCAGACCAGCGGTCATGAAATTGTGTGCTTCTTCATCCAGGATCGCCGCCGTGGAACGGAACGCCTCGGCCAGCTGGCGCGCGCGCACCGGCGTGACCTTCGGAATCTCCAGATCCGCCAACAAGGTGGCCAGATTCAGATCGGCGCGCAGCTTTGCATTGGGCGCGTGCGTATCGCTGATCTGCACGCCACGCTCCAACAACGCGTCAATGGCTTGCTGGTTGCCCGTCTGCGCCATGAAATGACCAATCGAGCGGGCAACTTCACCACCGATATCCGGCACGCGCTTGAACATCGGCCACGGCAGGTGACGGATCAACTCGAGATCACCAAACCACGCCGACAAGGCCTTGGCGGTGCTTTCGCCCACGTGTTCGATGCCCAGCGCAAACAGCAAGCGCTCCAGCGTGGTGTTGCGGCTGGCTGCAATCGCGGCGATCAGGTTATCTGCCCACTTGGTGGCGATCTTCCTGGTGTTCCACTCAAAGCTGGCCGGCACCGACAAGGCCTGTGCGCGCCAGGAGGCATCGCCCGCATCCAGTTTGAGGATGCGATTGAGGGTCTCGCCACTGCCTTCCGGCTGCAGGTGCTGGCCGAGCTGCGAGGCGAGTGCTTCTGGGGAATCGGAATCCAGCGCCAGCTTCAGCACCAGCAGCTGATCGCGGTTGAGTGCATACAGATCGGCGACGCCGCGCACGATGCCGGCATCCACCAGCACCTCGATGTACTTGTCACCCAGGCCATCGATATCCATCGCCTTGCGCGAGGCGAAGTGGGCAATGGCCTCCTTGCGCTGCGCCGGGCAGCTCAGCTCGCCCGAGCAGCGCCATGCCGCTTCGCCTTCTTCGCGCACGATCTCCGAACCACACACCGGGCAGGCGCGCGGCATCTGCCACGGCGTCGCGCCCTCGGGGCGGCGATCGACAATGACGCTGACCACTTCCGGGATCACATCGCCGGCACGGCGCACGATGACCGAGTCGCCGACGCGTACATCCAGGCGCGCGATCTGGTCGGCGTTGTGCAGGGTGGCATTGGTGACCACGACACCGGCCACATGCACCGGCTTCAGTCGCGCAACCGGCGTTGCTGCGCCGGTGCGACCGATCTGGATCTCGATGGCTTCGACCGTGGTGGTCTGCTCCTGCGCGGGGAATTTGTGCGCTATCGCCCAACGCGGTGCGCGTGCGACGAAGCCCATCTCTTGCTGGCCTTCGCGATCGTCAAGCTTGTAGACCACGCCATCGATGTCATAGGCCAGGCTGTCGCGGCGCTCACCGATATCGCGGTAGTACGCCAACAGACCTTCGGCGCCCTGCACCACCTTGCACAGGTCGCTGACCGGGAAACCCCACTGCGCCAGCTGCGCCAGGGTTGCCGAATGCGTCCCGGGCAGCTCGCCACCGGACACTTCACCGAGGCCATAGGCGTAAAAACTCAGCGGCCGCTGCGCGCTGATCTTCGGATCAAGCTGGCGCAGCGAACCGGCCGCGCCATTGCGCGGATTGGCCAACACTTTGCCGCCATGCAGGCGCGCCTGCTCGTTGTAGCGTTCGAAATCGGCACGCGGCATGTAGACCTCGCCACGCACTTCCAGCACTTCAGGCCAGCCTTGGCCGTCCAGTTGCTGCGGGATGACCTTGATCTGGCGCAGGTTGGCGCTGACGTCTTCGCCGGTGGCACCATCGCCGCGGGTCGCGCCCTGCACGAACACGCCGTTTTCGTAGCGCAGGTTGATGGCCAGTCCATCAAGCTTGGGCTCTGCGGAGAAGAACAACTCGCGGCGATGCAGGCGCTCATCGATGCGGCGCACGAAGTCATGCACCTCGGCATCGGTGAATGCGTTGCCCAGCGACAGCATCGGCACCGCATGCACGACTTCCGGAAAGCGCGATGACGGCTTGCCACCGACCTGATGGCTGGGCGAGTCGGCGCTGTCCAGCTCCGGATGTGCAGCTTCGAGCGCTTCCAGCTCGCGCATCAACCGGTCGTAGTCGGCGTCCGGAATGATCTGCTCGTCGTGCTCGTGATAGGCGCGCGAGGCGTCGGCCAGCTGGCGGCGGAGTTCGCTGATGCGCTGGGTGGCGGCGGTGTTTTGGTTCATGCGGCGATTTTACCTGCGCGGAGTGTTGGCGCGGGTGAGCTGGTGGTGCTTGGGATTTACGTTTGCTGCGAAAAGCCCCCCTCCCCGGCCCTCCCCTTGCCTGCGGCAAAGGGAGGGGGAAAAGCCCTGCCCCCTCCCTTGGCGTAGCCAGGGGAGGGCTGGGGAGGGATAGCTTTTAAAGCTTTACCAACGCGGCGACTTGGTCAGCGGCGGCGCCTGATGCTGGCGGTCATAGGCACGCAGATCATCGCGGATATGCGCGATGCGCTGGCGACCCAGCGCATTGCGGCTGTCATCCAGCACCACGCCATCCAGCAGCTCGCCCATGCGCTGCACGGTCGGCAGCATCTTTTCCCAGGCATCGAGCGCAGTCATCGGCGCCGGCAGGGTCAGGAAGAACGCAATGGCCGGGGTTTCCATCTCGCGGATGTTGGCCATGTCGAAACTGCCCGGCTTCATGATGCTGGCCATCGAGAAGATCGGGCCGCGCTCCGAATGCCCTTCCACCAGACGGTGGAACACATTCATGTAGCCGAAGACCAGGCCAGTCTTTTCCGCTGCCACCACAATGTCCTCGCCACGCAGCACCTGCCCGGAACGGGCAGCCACGTACAGCGAGACAATCTTGTCGAAATCCTGGGTAGGCCGCTTGCCGAGCTCACTCAGGTTGCCTTCGTCCACGTCAGGGAGGCCAAGCTCGGGCTGGCTCACGCCGTCGCCTTCTGCACCACCCTCGCCCAGCTCGGCACCTGCAGCGCCATCGGCACCGCCCAGCACCGGCTCGCGCCGCGGCTGCTCACCACTGGCAGGTTCTTTGCGCTTGCCTTGGGCCAGGCGCTTTGGCCGGCTGAAAAAGAAAATGGCCGCTACCAGCAAAACGCCGGCAACCAGAATGCCGATACGCAACAGTGCCGTGTCAGACATGCGCTGCAGTCTCCGGATTAATCGTTCAGGTGGTTAAAGGATGGCACGTCAGGCCGCGCCCGCCAATCGGGCAGCCTCTTCCAGATCAACACTGACCAGTCGGCTGACACCCGGCTCACGCATGGTGACACCCGACAACTGGTGCGCCGCCTCCATCGTCGCCTTGTTATGGCTGACGAACAGGAACTGCACCTTCTCGCTCATTTCCTTGACCATATTGGCCAGGCGACCGACGTTGGCCTCGTCCAGCGGCGCATCCACCTCGTCCAGCAGGCAGAACGGGGCCGGGTTGAGCTGGAAGATCGCAAACACCAGCGCCACCGCGGTCATCGCCTTCTCACCGCCGGACAGCAGCGAGATATTGGACACGCGCTTGCCCGGCGGCCGCGCCATGATGGTCACACCGGTGTCGAGCAGGTCTTCGCCGGTCAGCTCCAGGTAGGCATGGCCACCGCCGAACAGGCGCGGGTACAGCGCCTGCACGCCGGAATTGACCCGGTCGAAGGTGTCCTTGAAGCGCCCGCGGGTTTCGCGGTCGATCTTGCGGATAGCGTCCTCCAGAGTTTCCAGTGCGGTATTCAGATCGACGTTCTGCGCCTCCAAGTATTCGGAGCGCTGCGAGGCCTCACCGTACTCATGGATCGCCGCCAGGTTGACCGGTTCCAGGCGACGCATGCGGCCATCGATCTGGTGCACCGTCGATTCCCAGTCGGACAGGCGCGCATCTTCGGGCAAGGTATTGATCACGTCCTGCAGCACGAAGCCGGCCTTCTCTACCGCGGCCGACAGCTGCTCGGCGCTGAGCACCAAGGCCTGCTGATCGAGCTTGCGCTGCGAGATGCGCTCGCGCTGGGCGAGCGACTGTTCGTCGCGCTGGTGGCGGGTCTGCTCCAGGCCACGCAGCTCGTGATCGATACCGTCAAGCAAAGTACGCGCTTCGGCGAGCACGCGATCAACACGCACACGCTCGGCCAAAGCGTTCTGGTGCTCGGCTTCCAGCGTATGGACCGGCGTATCGCCCTCATCCAGCTGCGAGTGCAGTTCGCCAAGACGTGAATCCAGCTGACCGCGCTGGGTGCCCATGCGCTCCAGCGCATGGCTCAGCGAACTGATCTGGGTGCGCTGCGACTCAAGCGTCAACGCCAGCGCATGCATGCTGTCACGCACATTGCGCGCAGCATCACGCGCCTGATCACGGGCATCACTCATCTGCCTGCGCTCGCTTTCCAGCGCATGCCGGGCCGACTCCAGGTCGCCCATGCTGGACACCGCCTCATCCAGTCGCAGGCGCGCCTCGCTCGCCTGCTCACGACTGACATCCAGCGTTTCCATCAGCTGCGCCAGCTCAGCCTCGATACGTTCAATGCGCGTGCGCGTGGATTCCAGCTTGCCCTGCTGGCTCTGCAGCTGCCCCGCCAGTTCAGAGCCGGCGCGATGCGCTTGATACAACGAGCGCTGCACGTCTTCGCGCTGCTGCTCGGCGGCCAGCAATTGCTCACGCAGGCCAGCCAGCTGCTGTTCCAATGCAGCCTCACGTTCCTGCAGGGATTCGATCTGCTCGCGCAAGGTGACGATCTCGCGCTCGCGCAGCAGCGCGCCCTGCTCGGCCGCGCCGGAACGCGACATGCGCACCCAGCCCCGGCCCAGACGCTCACCGCTGCGGGTGATCACCGATTCGCTGTCGCCGAGCGTGCGTTGCAACTGCTGCGCCTGCGCCAGGTCTTCAGCGCCATGCAGATGCGCCAGCAGACGACGGATGGCCAGCGGCCCCTGCACTTTTGCCGCCAATGAGGTCGGCGCGAAGTCAGCCTTGCCGCCTGCATCAGCAACCAGTGCGATGCGCCCTTCGCCCAGCTCAGCCAGCGCATCAACCAGGGCTTCCGGCGCATCCACCAGCACGCCTTCGATCAATTGCCCAAGCGCGCTTTCAACCGCGTTCTCCCAGCCGCCTTCAACGGTGATGCGCTCGCCAACGCGCGCGGCCGTGTCCAGGCCACGCGCCTTCAGCCATGCGGCCGCTGCACCTTCTTCCTGACCCAGCGCCGCCTGCTGCAGCGTCTCCAGCGACGACAACCTGCCGCGCGCCGACTGTGCCTGCTTGCGCACATCGGCCAGTTCCGACTGACCGGTGCGCTGCTGTTCCTGCAGTGCCGTCACCGACTCCTTGCGCAGCTCGACCTGCTCGTTCAGGGTTTCCAGCGCGGTCTTCTGGGTCTCATGTTCCAGCTGCAGCTGCTCGAAGGCCTCGGCCAGCGCATCCAGATCCAGGCCGGCGCGTTCTGCCTGCAATGCTTCGCGGCGACGGTCGGCTTCAAGCACCTGCTTGTCCAGATAGTCCACGCGGGTGCGCTCGACCTCGCCGGAGCGGGTTGCTTCGGAGGTGTTGCGGTTATGCGCCTCCCAACGCTGCTGCCAGTCGGCCAGCTTGGCCTCGGCCTCGCGCAGTACTTCCTGGCGGATCTCGTTATCTTCCTGCAGCTGCTCCAGCTGCGGCTCGGCATTCTCCACCGACTCACGCAACACCAGCAGCTTGGCCTCGTCGCCGCTGATGTGCTGGCCAAGTTCGGACAGCGCCTGACGGGTTTCGTCGTGCGCCTTGTGCAAACGCTGCGCCAGTTCCCGCTGGTGGTGAATCTGCTGCTCAAGCCGGGCCAGGGTGCTGCCTACCTGGTACACATCGGCCTGTGCCTTGTTCAAATTCTCGGCCGCTTCTTCGCGGCGCACGCGGCCGGTTTCGATACGGCTTTCCGCTTCGCGCTGTTCGGCGATCAACTGCTGCAGCTTGGTTTCCTCGCGCGACAGGGCTTCGCGCAGGCCACCCAGACGGGCATCGAGGCCACGGTATTCCAGCGCCTTCCATTCCGCGTCCTTGACCAGGCGTTCTTCCTGCAACGCCTGGTACTGCTCGGCCTGCCGTGCCTGGCGCTTCAGGTGTTCGAGCTGCTTGCCGATTTCCTCGCGCAGGTCGTTGAGCCGATCCAGATTCTCGCGGGTGTGGCGGATGCGGGTTTCGGTTTCCTTGCGGCGCTCCTTGTACTTGGAGATGCCTGCGGCCTCTTCCAGATACACGCGCAGGTCTTCCGGGCGCGCCTCGATGATCTGGCTGATCATACCCTGCTCGATGATCGAGTAGCTGCGCGGGCCAAGCCCGGTGCCCAGGAACAGATCGGTGATATCGCGGCGGCGGCACTTGGTGCCGTTCAAGTAATAGTTGCTGCTGCCATCACGGCTGACCGTGCGCTTGACCGATATCTCGTTGAACGAGGCGTACTCACCGGAGATCGTGTGGTCGGAATTATCGAAGATCAGCTCCACCGTCGCCTGCGACACCGGCTTGCGCCCGGCCGAACCGGAGAAGATCACATCGGTCAGCGAATCGCCGCGCAGGCGGCTGGCCGAGCTCTCGCCCATCACCCAGCGCACCGCATCGATGATGTTGGACTTGCCACAGCCGTTCGGACCGACAACGCCAGTCATATTGGTCGGCAGGTGCAACGTCGTCGGATCGACGAACGACTTGAAACCGGAGAGCTTGATCGTGGATAGACGCATGGAATCGGGCTGTTGGCGGACATCGGCAACAACTGCCGACATCCGGAATGAGGTTCCGGAGGTTCCCTTCCCGCACTCAACCTATTGATATTCCGGGGAATTCAACGATCAAAGCACGGCACTGGCAACCGAGTATAGCGACACCCATGGCCATCGGTGACCAGACCCACCAGACGGCCAAAAGAAACGGGCGCCTCGCGGCGCCCGTTCTTTACAACCAGTACGGCAGGATCAGGCGTCGGCTTCGACGATGACCTTGACGGTGGCTTCCACATCGGCGTGCAGCTTGACGATGACGTCGAATTCGCCAACGTTGCGGAAAGCGCCTTCGCCCAGGATCACTTCGCTCTTGCTCAGTTCCAGGCCGGCAGCGGTGAAGGCTTCAGCGATATCGCGCGGGCCAACCGAACCGTACAGCTTGCCTTCGGTCGAAGCGTGCGCACCGATGGTGACGCTGGCGCCTTCGAACTTGGCAGCGCGGGCTTCGGCATCGTTGTGCGAGGCCTGGGCCTTGGCTTCGTACTCAGCACGCTTGGCTTCGAACTCGGCAATGTTGCTGGCGGTGGCCGGAACGGCCTTGCCCTGCGGCACGAGGAAGTTACGGCCGTAGCCCGGCTTCACGTCAACCAGGTCGCCCAGGCCGCCGAGGTTGGTCACTTTCTGGATAAGAATCAGCTTCATGGTGTAGCTCCGTTATTCGTTAGCGGGGCCGATGGCTCCGCAACGCTTGCTGTCCGAATAGGACGGTGGATGCGGAAAATCCGGCCAAGGCCGGATTTCCTGTCGAGAACCCGCAACGGATGCGGGTTCTTCCGAAAAATCGGATTAGACGTCGTGGTTGTCCGTGTACGGGATCAGGGCCAGGAAACGGGCGCGCTTGACGGCCGTGGCCAGCTGGCGCTGGTACTTGGACTTGGTGCCGGTCACGCGGCTCGGAACGATCTTGCCGTTCTCGGTCAGGTACTGACGCAGGGTGTTGAGATCCTTGTAATCGATCTCTTTCACGCCTTCAGCGGTGAACTTGCAGAACTTGCGGCGGCGGAAGAACTTGGACATGAAAGTGCTCCTTATTCAGCAGAAGCGGCGTCGTCGCCGGCTTCGTCATTGTTGGAAGATGCACCTTCTTCGTCGTCACGACGACGGCGCTCGCCACGCTCGGGCTTGTCACCCTTCTCGTCCTTGCTCTTCATGATCAGCGACTGCTCGGTGTCAGCCTCGTCACGCTTGATGACCAGGTTGCGCAGCACGGCGTCGTTGAAGCGGAAGCTCTCGGTCAGTTCGTTCAGAACTGCCTGGTCGGCTTCGATGTTCAGCAGAACATAGTGAGCCTTCACCAGGTTCTGGATCGGGTAAGCCAGCTGGCGGCGGCCCCAATCTTCCAGACGGTGGATGGTGCCGTTGCCGGCTTCGACCAGCGCCTTGTAGCGCTCGATCATGGCGGGGACCTGTTCGCTCTGATCCGGGTGGACCAGGAACACGACTTCGTAATGACGACTCATGTTTTTATACCTTTCGGATATAGCCCTGACGGGCTGGACAGCCCCCCGCTGTACTTCGCGGTGGGGCAAGGGATCCTGCACTGGGAGCGCAGGAAGCCGGGTATTATCCACTGGAAGTGAACTGGAGGCAAGTTACCCCGGCCCGTGCAACACAGCATCCGTCGCCGCGACGAGCCTCGGTCGTCACGGATGCTGCGGCGCAACAGTACACTATGTAACCGATTCCACGCCCTCCCCGGACCGCTTGACGTGAATTCCACGCTTTCCCTGGCAGCGCAGCTGACGCCGCGCCAGCGCACTTTCATCCTCATTGCACTGTCACTGGGCGGCTTCGCCATCGGCACCAGCGAATTCGCCAGCATGGGCTTGATGCTGGAAATCAGCCGCGGTCTGGCAATCAGCGAAGCCCAGGTCGGTCACCTGATCAGCGCTTACGCCATCGGCGTGGTGGTTGGCGCACCGCTGTTGGCCTTTGCCGGCGCCAGCCTGCGCCGCCGTAGCCTGCTGCTATGGCTGATGGCCTTCTACGCCATCGGCAATCTGGCCAGCGCGCTGGCCCCGAGCTACCACACGATGCTGCTGGCGCGCTTCGTCGCCGGCCTGCCGCACGGCGCCTATTTCGGCGTAGCCATGCTGGTCGCCGCCTCGATCAGCCCGCCGGAACAGCGCGGCGCGGCCGTCTCAAAGGTGCTGCTGGGCCTTTCCATCGCCATCCTGCTCGGCAACCCGCTGACCACCTGGCTGGGCCAGCAGTTCAACTGGCGCAGCGCCTTCGTGCTGGTCAGCCTGCTCGCCCTCGCCACGGTGACGATGGTTGCCCGCCAGCTGCCAGCCGATCCCAATGAAGTCCGCACCTCGCCGATGCGTGAACTGCGCGCCTTCAATACCAGCCAGGTATGGCTGGCCTTGGCCATCGGCGCGATTGGCTTCGCCGGCATGTTCTGCGTATTTACCTATCTGGCCCCCACCTTAGTCAACGTCACCGGCATCAATGAACGCTGGATGCCAGTCGCGGTCGGCCTGTTCGGCGTCGGCGCGATCATCGGCAATGTTGCCGGCGGCAAGCTGGTCGACCGGCTGCAGTTCCGCGCTGCCGGCGTGCTGCTGGCATGGTCCATCGTGGTGCTGATGCTGTTCCCGCTGGCCGCGAACTCGGCCTGGGCAATGGTGCCGGCGATCATCGCCGTGGGCACGATGGGCTCGCTGGCCGTCGCCCTGCAGACCCGCCTGATGGACGCCGCCGGCGAGGCCCAGACCCTGGCCGCGGCCTCGAACCATGCCGCCTTCAATACCGCAAATGCGCTGGGCCCTTGGCTGGGCGGCATGGCGATTGGCGCCGGCTATGGCCACGCCTCCACCGGCTATGTGGGCGCGGCAACGGCAGCGGTTGGTTTGCTGCTGTGGGGTGTCGCGGTGGCGCTGCAGCGCCGTCAGGGCGCACCCGCGCAATTGGCCGCCGACTAAGCGTAGTGCCGAGCCATGCTCGGCAGGGGGCTTTCCTGGCAAAACCAGCCCGTAGTGCCGAGCCATGCTCGGCAAGGGGCTTTCCTGGCAAAACCAGCAGCTGTAGTGCCGAGCCATGCTCGGCAGGGGCCTCATGCACAATCCCGGATATCGCCGGGAATGCTCCAGCCGAGCATGGCTCGGCTCTACTAGGGGAGGCCTTCTGGGATTCCTGCTTTTCCGGCCCCAACATCGGACCTGCTTCGCGGCTTATGCCGCTCCCACAAAAGCCCAGCCACCGCTTTTCTTAGCGGTGCATGTCGTCGGTGGTGAAGCTCTCGCCGCAGCCGCATTCGGCCGCTGCGTTGGGATTCTTGAAGGTGAACGTCTCGCTCAGGCCCTGCTTGCCGAAGTCGATTTCGGTGCCATCCACCAGCGGCAGGCTCTGCGCGTCCACGTAGATGCGCACGCCATCCTGTTCGAATACGGTGTCGCCCTCGCGCTCATCCTTGGCCAGGTCGGTGACATGGCCCCAGCCCGAGCAACCGGTGCGGGTCACGCCAAAGCGCAGGCCAAGCGCACCCGGGGTGCCGCTGACGAAGCGCTGCACGCGGGAATGGGCGATGGGGGTCAGATGAACAGCCATGGTGGGGCGACTCCAGCAGAATTACGGTCCAATTATAGATGGAGGCGGTCCGCCGGACTGCAAGCGCTGATAAATGCTCGCCTGCCCGGGTGTTGAACCGCTAAAATCTCGCATTCACAGATCGAGTCGATCAACAGAGGATTCAAGTCATGACGGTGGTCAGCGTTGCACACGCCCTTGCCGGGAAGTTCCCGGAAGGCGGAGAAGTCACAGTCCGCGGGTGGGTCCGCACGGTGCGCGGCTCGGCTGGACTGGCCTTCGTCAACGTCAGCGATGGCTCGGGCTTTGCCCCGATCCAGGTCGTGGCCACCGAAGCCCTGTCCAATTTCGAAGACATCAAGAAGCTGACCCCAAGCTGCTCGGTGATCGCCACCGGCACCCTGGTCAAGTCGCAGGGCAAGGGCCAGAGCTTCGAGATCCAGGCGCAGAGCCTTGAAATCGTTGGCTGGGTCGAAGACCCGCTGACCTACCCGATCCAGCCCAAGCCGATGTCGCCGGAGTTCCTGCGTGAGGTGGCGCACCTGCGCCCGCGCACCAACCTGTTCGGCGCGGTCACCCGTATCCGCGACTGCCTGTCCAAGGCCGTGCACCGTTACTTCCACGAGAACGGCTTCTACTGGATCAGCACGCCCATCGTCACCACCTCCGATGCCGAGGGCGCAGGCCAGATGTTCCGCGTCTCGACGCTGGACATGGCCAACCTGCCCCGCACCAGCGATGGCCAGATCGACTTCAGCCGTGACTTCTTCGGCAAGGAAACCTTCCTGACCGTGTCCGGCCAGCTCAACGTCGAGGCTTACTGC
This sequence comes from Stenotrophomonas sp. 21LCFQ19, assembly GCF_056861425.1. Taxonomy (NCBI): domain Bacteria; kingdom Pseudomonadati; phylum Pseudomonadota; class Gammaproteobacteria; order Lysobacterales; family Lysobacteraceae; genus Stenotrophomonas; species Stenotrophomonas sp. 21LCFQ19. The sequence goes on from NZ_JBSPUF010000010.1 coordinate 120,599, forward strand.
CTCGCACTGAGCAAGGTCTACACCTTCGGCCCGACCTTCCGCGCCGAGAACAGCCACACCACCCGCCACCTGGCCGAGTTCTGGATGGTGGAGCCGGAAATCGCCTTCGCCGACCTGGCCGAAAACGCACGTGTGGCGGAGGATTTCCTGAAGTACCTGTTCCGCGCAGTGCTCGACGAGCGCGCCGACGACATGGCCTTCATCGCCGAACGCGTGCAGAAGGACGCCATCACCCGCCTGGAAGCCTTCGTCAACGCACCGTTCGAGCGCATCGAGTACACCGACGCGATCAGCCTGCTGCAGAAGTCCGGCAAGAAGTTCGACTACCCCGTCGAGTGGGGCCTGGACCTGCAGACCGAGCACGAGCGCTGGTTGACCGAGGAGCACGTCGGCCGCCCGGTGGTGGTCACCAACTACCCGGAACACTTCAAGGCCTTCTACATGCGCCTGAACGACGACGGCAAGACCGTCGCCGCGATGGACGTGCTGGCCCCGGGCATCGGCGAGATCATCGGCGGCAGCCAGCGCGAAGAGCGCCTGAACGTGCTCGACGCACGCATGGCGCAGTTCGGCTTGGATCCGGACCACTACCAGTGGTATCGCGATTTCCGTCGCTATGGTTCGGTGCCGCATGCCGGTTTCGGCCTCGGCTTCGAGCGCCTGGTGGTCTACGTCTGCGGCCTGTCCAACATCCGCGATGCGATCCCCTACCCGCGCGCACCGGGTTCGGCGGAGTACTGATTCATCTGATCCAGTAACAGGAGGCGGCGCCGTTGACCTTGTTCTTCGCTCTTTGCTTCGTCGGCGTGGCCATTGCCGGCCTCAGCGCCTTCCTGATTTTCTGGCCGTTGACGCTGGTCCATATCCGCGACCGGCATCCGGCGCTGGCATCCGAATTCGGTGCCGGCGCCTTTCTCAAACCAGAGTGCCTGCGCTGGCTGCTGGGCCGCGGCTTCACCGGTATCGCCGACCGCTCGCTGTCCGGCTTGGCCACACCCGCCCGCATCGCCTTGCTGGTGATGCTCGGCGGACTGGGCATGGCACTGCTGTTGTGGCTTTTTTCGCAGGTAATGAAATGACTGATTTCGAGAACACTCCCGACCAGTGGTGGCTGGCACAGCTCGGCGGCACCCTGATCTGGGCGCGCCTGCGGGTCCGTCCAGGCGGCACTGCTGAAATCCTGGACAGCGATGGCAACACGCTGAGCTACGACAGCGAAGACACCGCTCGCGCACAGCTGTTCGACGCCGAGTTCGTGGCCTTTGACGGCCTGGACGAAGAAGACGCGTTGCATCGTGGTTTCTCGCTGCACGAAGTGAGCCCGCCGCAGGGCGACGACGACACGCTGCGCGAGCGCATGGTGCAGCTGCTCGGCACCCGGGTCTAAGCGGCCTTTCGTGTTCGCCCAGCGCGCCTTCGTCGAAACCGACCTGCTCTGGCTGGACCGCCTGCTGGCGCGCGACCCGTTCGTGACCCTGCTGACCACCGGCGACGACGGCCTGCCCGAACTGACCCGCATGCCGGTGCTGTACCGGCGCGAAGGGCACAAGGTCGAACTGATCGGCCATTGGGCCAAGGCCAACAAACAGTCCCGCCAGCTCGGCCGCGCCAAGGTATTGGTCAACGGCCCGCAGGGCTATGTCTCGGCCAGCTGGTACCCGGACAAGGAAAGCGCGGCGCGCGTCCCCACCTGGAACTACGCTGCCGCCGAACTGATCGGCGAACTGCACCGCTTCGATGACACGGCGGGCTTGGCACGGCTGCTATCGGACACCAGCAACTTCTTCGAGGCCAGGGTAGGCCAGGACTGGCAGTTTGACCCCAGCCTGGACGATCACGCCCCATCGCTGCGCGCCATCGTAGGCTTCCGCCTGGACGTGCAGCAGATCCAGATCAAGCTGAAGCTGAGCCAGAACCACCCGCAGGCAAACCAGCTGGCGGTGATCGAGGCCTTGCAGGCCCTGGACACGCCTGACGCCCGCGAACTGGCGCAGTGGATGCAGCTGTATCGCAGTGAGCACGGCGACCAGCCTGATGCCTGAGCCGCGCCCCGTTTCCCGCGACGCTGCCGTGCAAACGCGCAGCAGCGCCCTCCCCCTCAAGATCGCAAGGGAAGCTTCACCATGAAAGACATCCACAACCTGCTGCAGAAGAACCGCGAATGGGCGGACCGGATCGAGAAGGAAGATCCCGAGTTCTTCCAGCAACTGTCCAAGCAGCAGAGTCCGGAATACCTGTGGATCGGCTGCTCCGATTCGCGGGTACCGGCCAACCAGATCATCGGCATGGCGCCGGGCGAGATCTTCGTCCACCGCAACATCGCCAACGTGGTGGTGCACACCGATCTGAACTGCCTGAGCGTGATCCAGTACGCCGTGGACCAGCTCAAGATCAAGCACATCCTGATCGTCGGCCATTACGGCTGCGGCGGCGTGCATGCGGCCTTGAACAAGGTGCGTGTCGGCCTCGCCGACAACTGGCTGCGCCACGTCGGTGATGTCGCCCAGAAGCACGACGACATCCTGTCGCAGATCGACGACCCGGAGCTGCGCCACGCGCGCCTGTGCGAGTTGAACGTGATCGAGCAGGTGGTCAACGCCTGCCGCTCGACCATCGTGCAGGACGCCTGGGCCCGCGGCCAGAAGCTGATGGTGCACGGCTGGGTCTACAGCCTGCGCGACGGCCGGGTCAGCGAGATGGGCATTGATGTGGGTTCGCCGGAAGAGCTGCAGCCGGCGTATGAGAAGGCGCTGTCGTTTGTGCCGCGGAAGGGCAAAAGGCACTGAGATTGAGAGCCCCTCTCCCTGCGGGAGAGGGGTTGGGGTGAGGGTAGGTCCGCGCTCAACGCACAACCAACCCTCATCCGCCCTTCGGGCACCTTCTCCCGAAGGGAGAAGGGAATACAGCAACTGCATCGCCACCACAAAGGCCCCGCATGCTCCCCCTACCCCTGAACCTGCTCGGCTGGATCGAAGAACACCGCCATCTCCTGAAGCCGCCGGTCGGCAACAAGATGATCGAGAACGGTGACTTCATCGTCATGGTGGTTGCCGGCCCGAACAGCCGCAACGACTACCACTGGGACGAGGGCCCGGAATGGTTCTTCCAGCTGGAAGGCGAAATGGTGCTGCGCGTGCAGGAAGACGGCGCGGTTCGCGACATCCCGATCCGCGCCGGCGAGATCTTCCTGCTGCCACCGCGCGTGCCGCATTCGCCGCAGCGCATGCCCGGTTCGATCGGCCTGGTCGTCGAGCGCAAGCGCCTGGACCATGAGCTCGATGGCTTCATGTGGTTCTGCCAGCAGTGCAATCACAAGATCTACGAGGAGTTCTTCCACCTGAAGAACATCGAGACCGATCTACCCAAGGTCTTCGACCGGTTCCATGACTCGACCGAACACCGTACCTGCACACATTGCGGCGCCGTACATCCACTGCCCAGACCGGTCACGCCAGAAGCCTGAGTGGTCGGGCGCGGTTACACTGCGGGTACATCCTCGACGTGTCCGCACCGATGAACGAAACGCTGTCACCCGCCCACGCCACCGCACTTGATGCTGCCGATCCACTGCGCCATCTGCGCAGCCAGTTCCTGATCCCGCAGCACCAGGGCACCGATCAAGCCTATTTCGTCGGCAACTCACTGGGCCTGCAGCCACGCGGCGCGCAGGCGATGGTGCAGGAAGTGATGGACCAGTGGGGCCGCATCGCCGTCGAAGGCCATTTCACCGGCCCGACGCAATGGCTGAGCTATCACCGCCTGGTGCGCGATTCGCTGGCCGGCGTGGTCGGCGCGCTGCCGCATGAAGTGGTGGCAATGAACACGCTGAGCGTGAACCTGCATCTGATGATGGTCAGCTTCTACCGCCCGAGCAGCGAGCGCCCGGCGATCCTGATGGAAGCCGGCGCCTTCCCGACCGACCGCCATGCGGTCGAGGCACAGATCCGCTTCCATGGCTTCAACCCGGCCACCGACCTGATCGAGGTGCAGCCGGACGAAGCCAGCGGCACCATTTCGATGCAGGCCATCGAGCAGGCCATCAGCGAACACGGCAAGCGTGTCGCGCTGGTACTGTGGCCGGGCGTGCAGTACCGCACCGGCCAGGTGTTCGACCTCGATGCGATCACCCGCCTCGCTCGTGCGCACGGCGCCAACATCGGCTTCGATCTCGCCCACTCGGTCGGCAACGTGCCGTTGAACCTGCACGATGTCGCGCCGGATTTCGCGGTGTGGTGCCACTACAAATACTTGAATGCCGGTCCGGGTGCGGTTGCTGGCGCCTTCGTGCACGAACGCCACGCCAGGGACACCTCGTTGCCGCGCTTCGCCGGCTGGTGGGGTCATGAGCAGGCCACCCGCTTCCAGATGGCACCGGAGTTCGTGCCCGAGCTGGGCGCGGAAGGCTGGCAGCTGAGCAATCCGCCGGTGCTCGGATTGGCTCCACTGCGAGCATCGCTGGCGCTGTATGACGAGGCCGGCATGGACGCACTGCGCACCAAATCGCTGAAGATCACCGGCTACCTGGAAACCATGGTGCGTGCGCGCCTGGATCATGTGCTGCAGATCATCACGCCTGCCGAACCCGAGCGCCGCGGCTGCCAGTTGTCGCTGCGCGTGGCCGGCGGTCGCGCGCAGGGCCGCTCGCTGTTCGAGTACCTGCAATCGGTCGGCGTGCTCGGCGACTGGCGCGAGCCCGATGTCATCCGCATCTCGCCCACGCCTTTGTACAACCGCTACAGCGATGTCTACCGCTTCGTCGACGAAGTGGAAACCTGGGCTGGCGTCTGACCAACGGAATACTGTGACTTGAACACCCCCACCCCACGCAGTCTCACCCTGATCGGCGCCGGCCTGGCCGGTTCCCTGCTCGCCATCCTGCTATCGCGGCAGGGCTGGAAGATCACCATCTACGAACGGCGCGGTGATCCGCGCATCGCCGACTACGAGTCCGGTCGCTCGATAAATCTCGCACTGGCCGAACGCGGCCGCAATGCCTTGCGCCAGGCCGGCGTCGAAGACGAAGTGATGGCCAAGGCGGTGATGATGCGCGGGCGCATGGTGCACCCGCGCGAAGGCGCGGCCGACCTGCAGCGCTACGGCCGCGATGACAGCGAAGTGATCTGGTCGGTGCACCGCAAGGACCTCAACACCACCTTGCTGCAGCTGGCCGAAGAAGCCGGTGCAACCGTGCATTTCCATCGTCGCCTGCACACCGTGGACTTCGATGCAGGCTATGCGCGCTTCATCGATGACCGCGACGACCAGCCGCACGACATCCACTTCAACACACCGTTGATCGGTGCCGATGGCGCCGGCTCGGCGCTGCGTGCGGCAATGAACCGCAAGCTGCCCTTGGGCGAGCGCATTGAGTTCCTCGATCACTCCTACAAGGAACTGGAGATCCCACCGGCCGCCGACGGCAGCTTCCAGATCGAAGCCAATGCACTGCATATCTGGCCGCGCGGCAACTACATGTGCATCGCCCTGCCCAACGATGAAGGCACCTTCACCGTCACCCTGTTCCTGCCCAATGAGGGCGAGCCCAGCTTCGCAACGGTGCGCAATGGTGCGGAAGCAGAAGCACTGTTCCAGCGCGACTTCGCTGATGCGCTGCCGTTGATACCGGACCTGCGCGCCGACTGGGAACAGCATCCACCCGGCCTGCTCGGCACGCTGTACCTGGAACGCTGGCATCAGCGCGGCAAGGCCGTGCTGATCGGCGACGCTGCGCATGCGATGGTGCCGTTCCACGGCCAGGGCATGAACTGCGCGTTCGAAGACTGCGTGGTGCTGGCACGCTGCCTGGCCGAGTATCCCGGCACCGAAGAAGCCTTCGCCGCTTTTGAAGCCGAGCGCAAACCCAATGCCGCCGCCATCCAGCAGATGGCCCTGGACAATTATCTGGAGATGCGCGACCGCGTCGCCGACCCGAGCTACCTGCTGCAGCGCGAGCTGGAGCAGGCGCTGCAGGCGCGCTGGCCCACCCGTTTCGTGCCGCATTACACGATGGTCACCTTCCTGCACACGCCGTATGCAGTCGCGCTTGAACGCACCCGCCTGCAGCAGACCATCCTGGCCGACGCCACCGTCGGCCACGACTCGCTCGACAACATCGACTGGGCCGGGTTGGAGCAGGTAATCCACGACCGCCTGCCGGTACTGGAAGGAGCGCACTGATGGCCGAGAGCTTCCTGTTCTATGACCTGGAAACCTTTGGCCAGGACCCGCGCCGCACCCGCATCGCCCAGTTCGCCGCAGTGCGCACCGACGCCAACCTGAAAATCATCGACGAACCGGTCAGTTTCTACGTCAAACCGGCCGACGACCTGCTGCCCTCGCCGATCGCCACGCTGATCACCGGCATCACCCCGCAGCATGCGTTGGCCGAAGGTGTCAGCGAGGCCGAGGCCTTCGCCCGCATCAACGAATTGATGAGCAAGCCGCAGACCTGCACGCTTGGCTACAACACGCTGCGGTTCGATGATGAGTTCGTGCGTTACGGCCTGTTCCGCAACTTCCACGATCCCTATGAGCGCGAGTGGCGCAGCGGTAACTCGCGCTGGGACCTGCTCGACATGCTGCGGCTGGTGCACGCACTGCGCCCGGATGGCATCAACTGGCCCAAGCGCGAAGACGGCGCCACCTCGTTCAAGCTCGAACATCTAGCGCTGGCCAATGATGTGCGCGAAGGCGATGCCCACGAGGCGCTGTCCGACGTCTACGCCACCATCGGCATGGCCCGGCGCTTCCGTGAGGCACAGCCACGCATGTGGGATTACGCGCTGCGCCTGCGCGACAAACGCTATGTCGGCAGCCTGCTCGACGTGGTGGCGCTGGAGCCGGTACTGCATATCTCGATGCGCTACCCGGCCAGCCGCCTATGCGCCGCACCGGTGTTGCCATTGGCACGTCATCCGCATATCAACAACCGGGTCATCGTGTTCGATCTGGAAGGTGATATCGAACCGCTGCTGGAGTTGTCGGTGGAAGAGATCACCGCGCGCCTGTATACCCGTGCCGCCGACCTGCCCGAAGACCAGCAGCGCATTCCGCTGAAGGAAGTCCACCTCAACAAGGTACCGGCGCTGGTTGCATGGAATCACCTGCGCGAGGCCGACTTCGAGCGTCTGGCCATCGATCCTGCGGTGATTGAAGCCAAGGCTGCGAAACTGCGCGCACTCGCCCCGCAGCTGGCCGAGAAGGCCCGCCAGGTGTTCGCGCGTGAGCGCGTAAATGACGGTCCGATCGACGCCGATGCCTCGTTGTATGACGGCTTCCTGGCCGAAGGTGACAAGGGCCTGCTCAGCAAGGTGCGCACTGCACCGCCGGAAGCATTGGCCGAGCTGGAACAGCGCTTCCGCGACCCACGCCTGCCCGAGCTGCTGTTCCGCTACCGCGCCCGCAACCACCCGCAAACCCTGGACGCCACCGCGCGCTCACGCTGGGATGCGTATCGTCAGCAGCGCTTTTCCACCCCGGGCATGGCCGAGCAGACCTTGCCCGAGTACATCGCGCAGATCGCCGAGTTGCGCGAGCAACACAAGGACAACCCGGACTCACTGGCCTTGCTGGATGCCTTGGACCAGTGGCGCCATACCCTGCAGGACACACCATGACCCAGTATTTCAGCGATGCCAGCTTCAAGTTTCTGCGCGGGCTGGCACGCCACAACGACAAAACCTGGTTTGCCGAGCACAAGCAGCAGTACGAAGACCATGTACGCCAGCCCTTCCTGCGCTTGATCACCGACCTGCAGCCAGACCTGAGCGAAGTCAGCACGCATTTCCAGGCCGATCCGCGCACTGTTGGTGGCTCGCTGTTCCGCATCTACCGCGACTCGCGCTTCTCCCACGACAAGGCGCCGTACAAGACCTGGCAGGGGGCTCGCCTGTTCCACGAACGTCGCAAGCAGGTACCGGCGCCGTCGTATTACATCCACCTGGCACCGGGCGAGAGCTTTGTTGGTGCTGGCATCTGGCACCCCGAGCCGGACGTACAGCGCCGCCTGCGCCAGTTCATCCTCGACAACCCCGGCAGCTGGAAGGCCGCCGCGCATGCGCCAGCCACGCGCAAGCGCTACGAGTTCGAGAGCAGCGAAAAGCTGGTGCGGCCGCCGCGCGGCTTCCCGGCCGATTTCGAGTTCATCGACGACCTCAAGCACCGCAACTGGGTGCTGTGGCGTTCGCTGGACGACGAGGTGATGACCGGCCCGCGCCTGCGCCAGACCCTGGCCAAGGACCTGGCCGCACTCGGCCCGTTCGTCGACTACCTGTGCGCCGCGCTGGACCTGGAATTCTGATTGGCGCGGGCTTCACGCAAACCAACCTGGTTTGCGGCACGCTTGGCGGCAACCTTCGACAGGAAGCCGCCATGACCAGCATCCACCTGCAAGTCTGGATCGATGCCCCGCTGGCCACCGTCCATAGCGGCCTGGCCAGCGCCGAGGGACTGAGCCGCTGGTGGATACCGCACCAGCAATCGGTCATCGACGGCGACACCGTGATCAGCCACAACCCCGGTTCCGGCCATGGCGTGGTCGCGCTGAAGCTGCTGGAGATCATCCCCGAGCGCTGCATCCGCTGGGAAGTGATCAGCCGCCACCCGCCACAAAGCCCGGCCTCGGCCTGGACCGGCACCGAAATCCGCTTCGACCTGTCACGCCGGGCCAGCCCAGGCGCCTGGCGCGGGCTGCCGCACGAAGGCGAGCCAATGACCGTGCTCGAATTCCATCACCTGGGCTGGAACGGCGACAGCGAGTACCTGGGCTTCTGCAGCCAGGCCTGGGCCGAAACCCTGGTGATGCTGCGCCGTTGGGCCGAAGCCAGCATCCCCGCACATCCCTGATCCCGAGGACAGCAACGCAATGAAGAAGTGGATACTCGCCACCGTCACCGCCATCGCAGTGCTGCTGGCCGCCTACGTGATCGGCGGCCCCTATCTGGCGATCCGCGGCATCAGCCAGGCCATCGAACAGCGTGACACCGGCAAGCTGGCGCGACACGTCGACTTCGGCGCGGTGCGGGTCAACATCAAGGCGCAGATCAACGATTACATCGTGCGCCGCGCCGGCAGCGACATGCAGTCGAGTCTGTTCGGCCAGGTCGCGCTGGGCGTGGCCGGCAACCTCACCGGCGCAGGTGTCGACACCTTCGTCACCCCGCTGGGCATTGCCGCCCTGCTGCAGGGCGACAGCCTGTGGAAGCGGGCCATCGGCGATACCGTCGGCGGCGATACCTGGGCGCCGCCCTCGCCGGCCAAGCCGCTGGCCAATACCACCGGCCATTACGAATCGCTGTCGCGCTACACCGCCACGACCCACCTGGAAGACGGGCGCGAAGTCGTGTTCGTACTCAGTCGCCAGGGGCTGCGCTGGCGACTGACCAATATCCTGTTGCCACTGGGACAGGCGCCGGGCTGACCGGCGCCATCTCCATCAGGCAATCCTGCGTGGCTGCTCCTCGATCACGCTGTCGGCGAGGAAAGCCTCCAGCGAATCATCCATCGCCTGCATCCACGGGGTGTGATGCAGCGGCGCCAACGTGCCGGTCAGCACGGAGCGGTAGCTGTAATTGCGATAACCGAGGATGTCGTCCTTCTTGTCGTGCTTCCACTGTTTGAACAGCGTGGCCACAGCCTCGACGTTGAAGTCCGGGTAGTCAGTGGCGTCAAGCAGATCGCGTACGTATTCGGTCTGGAAGTCGATGTCCTGCGCCGCCGAAGTCGTCGCCTCCTCACGCGCCAACCAGGCGTCACTGTCCGCACGCATCGCATCGCCCGCCGGCAGCGTGATCCTGCCGAGGATGACATCGCGCGCATACCAGGCCTGCGCATCGAACATGTTGAAGGTGTAGTACTGGTCCTGCATACCCAAGTAAATCAGCTTCGGGTTGTCGATCCAGAACACGCCCTTGTACAGATCACCGGGATACAGGCGATTGCGCGTGCGCAGGGTCAGTGCATCGGGCAGGAACGGAAAATGGTGCTGGTAACCGGTACACAGCACGATCGCATCCACGTCCTTGCTGCTGCCATCGATGAAGTGCGCGGTGTTGCCTTCAACACGCTGCAGCAAGGGCTTTTCTTCAAAGGCAGCCGGCCAGTCGTAACCGGTTGCCGCGCTGCGATAGCTGAAGGTCACCGACTTGGCGCCGTATTTGTAGCACTGCGTGCCGATATCCTCGGCCGAATAGCTGCTCCCCACCAGCAGCAGATCCTTGCCAGAAAATTCGCAGGCATCGCGGAAATCATGCGCATGCAACACGCGGCCGGGGAAGCGATCCACGCCCTCGAAGAACGGCGCATTCGGGGTGGAGAAATGTCCGGTGGCAACGATCACTCGATCGAATTCCTCGGTCAGCAGCTCGTCTTTCTTCAGGTCGCGGACGGTGACGGTGAAGCGCTCGGTTTCTTCCGAGTAGTCGACCCATTGCACCGCCATGTTGAAGCGGATCTGATCACGCACGCCGCTCTTTTCGATGCGGCCCATGATGTAGTCGCGCAGCACGGCACGAGGCGGATAGGAGGCGATCGGGCGGCCAAAATGCTCTTCAAAACTGTAGTCGGCAAACTCCAGCGCTTCCTTCGGGCCATTCGACCAGAGGTAGCGGTACATGCTGCCATGCACGGGTTCGCCATAAGCATCCAGCCCGGTACGCCATGTGTAGTTCCACATCCCACCGAGATCCGATTGCTTTTCAAAGCAGACGATCTCTGGCACTTCAGCCCCACCTCGACGGGCGGATTCAAAGGCACGAAGTTGCGCCAGGCCGCTCGGGCCGGCTCCAAGAATGGCGATACGCATGGTCATTCGGGTTGTTTCTCCTGTGTAGCTGCCATCGCGTAAACGCGACGGCACTGCGCAAGGGCGCGTTATGCGCCGTGCAGGAGAGACAATGCGTCCAGTCCCGCGCGGCGCGCGAAACACCCGGCCGCCACGCAAGGCAGCGCGAAAGGGAATGGCAGGTACATGACGCTACCGGTCGGGGAACAGGCCCCGCCCCTGGATCACCGGGTGGGTGCAGTGCGGGAGGGATCTGCTGCATTCGTGCAGATCAGGACGCGGCAGGATTACCGCTGGTTCAGCTTGGAACCCGCGAAAGCGGCTTCATCCTAGCATGTGGGGAATGTAGGGCTGCAACGCCACGCGAACGCCGGATTGTGGGAGCGGCGTAAGCCGCGAAGCTGACCAGGCAAGAATCGCTGAGATCACTGCGATTGCATCGTGCCTGCTGCCGGACAGTTTGCTTGCTTCGCGGCTTACGCCGCTCCCACAACAAACCGCAGGATTAGTCGGGATTGGCCACACCATGCGGCACATGGCCAGCAGCCACGTGCTGACGTGCACTGTCGATGTTGTGCTGTGAATCATCGAAGAAGATGTCGGCTCCAAAGGCTTCCAGGAACGGGCCCTTGTGACGGCCGCCGAGGAACAACGCTTCATCGAGACGCACGCCCCATTCGCGCAGGGTGCGGATCACGCGCTCGTGCGCGGGTGCCGAACGTGCGGTGACCAGCGCGGTGCGTATTGGGGCTGCTTCGCCGGCCGGGAATGCCGCCTGCAAGGCATGCAATGCCGACAGGAAGTTGCGGAACGGGCCACCACTGAGCGGCTCGTGCGCACGCTCGCGTTCGTGGCGGCCGAATGCCTCCACGCCCTGCTCGCGCGAAATACGCTCGCTCTCGTCGCCAAAGATCACCGCGTCACCATCGAAGGCGATGCGCAGCTGGGTCTTGGAACGACCGGTATCGGTTGCGGCGGCCGAAGCAGCGGCTACCTCCTGCGCGCTCTGCGGCAAGATGGTCGCAGCAGCGATGCCGTTGACCAGCGCACGACGCACCGAGTCCGGGTTGGCCGAGAGGAATAGATCGGTACCGAACGGCTTGACGTACGGCCAGGTCGGTTCACCAGCAGTGAACGTCGCCCGCACGATATCCAGCTTGTAATGCTGGATGGAGTTGAAGATACGCAGGCCGGTATCGGCGGAATTGCGCGACAGCAGGATCACCTCCACGCGCGGCGTCTCCACCGGCGCACCATCATTGAGCGCCAGCAGCTTGCGCACCACCGGGAAGGCAACGCCGGGCTTGAGCACATCATCCTCGTGCGCGCGCTGGTAGGCGGCATAGGCCTCCAGACCTTCGCGTTCGAACAGGGCGTGGCCTTCTTCGAGATCGAACAGTGCGCGCGAAGTAACCGCAACGGTGAGAAGCCGGGGAGTGTTGTCACCCATGGATGATGAACCCAATACGATCAAGGAACGGGACCCAGTCTACCCGGAAGCGGCCCCGCTGCTGCGATTCCGTCCTTCAGACCATGAACTGCTCGCTCAGGATGCGCTCTTCGAGGTTGTGCTCGGGGTCGAACAGCAAGGTCACCTGGCGCTCGCGCGATTCACGGATGGTCACTTCCACCACATCGCGGGTTTCATGCGAATCGGCAGTGACGCTGACCGGGCGTTTGTAGGGGTCGAGCACGCGGAAACGCACTTCGGTCTCTGCCTTGAGGATGGCGCCACGCCAGCGTCGCGGGCGATACGGCGCCAAGGGGGTCAAGGCGATGGTGTTCGAACCCAACGGCAGGATCGGGCCATGCGCGGAGTAGTTGTACGCGGTGCTGCCGGCAGGCGTGGAGACCAGCACACCGTCGCAGATCAGTTCTTCCACCCGTTGCTGGCCATTGAGGTCAATACCGATATGCGCGGCCTGTCGGGTTTGCCTTAGCAGTGACACGTCGTTATAGGCCAGCGAGCCGGTGGTGGTGCCTGATTCGGTCTGCGCGATCATTTCCAACGGCCGCAGGTAGGCCGGTTCGGCCAAGGCCAGGCGCTCGATCAGATCATCTTCGCGATGGTGGTTCATCAGGAAGCCGACGGTGCCCAGCTTCATGCCGAATACCGGTTTGCCCTTGCCGCCGTGGCGATGCAGGGTCTGCAACATGAAGCCGTCGCCGCCGAGCGGGCAGATCACGTCCGCGTCTTCCGGGTTGTGATCGCCGTAGCGGGCAGCCAGGCTGACACGGGCTTGCTGTGCGGCCTCGACAGTGCTGGCGAGGAATGCGATTCGTGGGGACACGTGCGCGTCTTCGGTTCGGCTTGGAGGGCGAGGATAACCTGCTGGTGTGCTGACTGGTGCTTTAGTTGCGGGCAAAAGCTAGAGCAGTAGTGCGAAGCCGCCCTCACCCCAACCCCTCTCCCGCAAGCGGGAGAGGGGCTGAAGCTGCGATTGCAGGCGGTGCTCGCGCTCGCAGATCGCTAGCCCCTCTCCCGCGCGCGGGAGAGGGGTTGGGGTGAGGACAAGCTCTTGATTTTTCCAAAAGAAAACGGGCCCAAAGGGCCCGTTCTCCAAAAACCAACAACCTGCCGACTTAAGCGCCGTGCGCCGCCAACTGGCCCAAACGCTGCACCGCCACCGACACCGTCGGGTAATCCAGCGTCTTCTGCTCGGCCAGCTCGGCCAGCATCGCCAGGGTGAAGCGCAGGCCGCTGTCATCACGGCCCAACCACGCAGCCACCTTGGCTTCGGCAGTGGCGCCCTTCATCGACAGCACCTGGCCGGCCAGCGTGCGCTGGTGTGCAGCCAGCTCGTCGCGCAGCACGCCACGGGCAACCGCATGCCAACGACCGTTGACCTCCAGCGCGTCGATCTGCTCGAACAGCCACGGCATCTGCAGGGCCTCGCCCAGGCGGAAGTGGACCTTGGACACGTCCACCGGCTTGAGCTTGCGCGGACGCGCCAGTTCGATGATGTCGAACGCCGGCTCCAGGAACTGCAGTTCGGACAGCTGCTGTGCCAACGCCGCCGGCAAGCCCTTCTCCTTCCATGCCACAACGCTGGCCTCATAGGCCGGGCGCTGCGAATCCGGCAGTACGCCCGAGGCGACACGGATGTCGTTGAACGGGCCCTGGTAGCGGTCCACTGCAGCGGTGATGCCCGGCATCGCGCCCGGACGGGTCAGCAGCCAACGCACGAACGAACGCTGCAGCTTCCAGATCACTTCCAGTGCATCCACCTGCACTGCTTCCGGCAAGGTGCCGTCGAGCGCGTCGATCTGCGTCCACAGTGCACGTGCGTCCAGCGTTTCACGGCTGATGGTGTAGGCCTTGGCGACCTCGGCCACGGTGCGGCCGGTGTCTTCCTGCATGCGCATCAGGAAGGTGGCGCCCATGCGATTGATGGTCTGGTTGGTCACGGCCGTGGCGATGATCTCGCGCTTCAGGCGGTGACGCTCCATCGCGTCGGCGTACTTCTTCTGCAGCGGCTGCGGGAAGTAACGCAGCAGCTCCTTGGACAGGTACGGATCTTCCGGGATGTCAGACTCCAGCAGCTGCTGGAAGGCGACGATCTTGGAGTACGACAGCAGCACCGCCAGTTCCGGACGGGTCAGGCCCTGGCCACGCAGCTTGCGTGCCGACAGCTCGGCGTCGGACGGCAGGAACTCGATCTGGCGATCCAGCAGGCCCTGCTTCTCCAGCGTACGGATGAAGTGCTGCTTGGAACCCAGACGCTTGCTGCTCATCCGCTCCATCAGGCTCAGTGCCTGGTTCTGGCGGTAGTTGTCCATCAGCACCAGCTCGCCCACCTCGTCGGTCATCGAGGCCAGCAGCTTGTTGCGCTGGTCCACGGTGAGCTTCTTGGCGCGCACGACGTCGTTGAGCAGGATCTTGATGTTGACTTCGTGGTCGGAGGTATCCACACCGGCCGAGTTGTCGATGAAGTCGGTGTTGAGCAGCACGCCAACCTGCGCGGCCTCGATGCGGCCAAGCTGGGTCATGCCCAGGTTGCCGCCCTCGCCCACGATCTTGCAGCGCAGCTCGCCACCGTTGACGCGCAGGCCGTTGTTTGCGCGATCGCCGACATCGGCATTGGTCTCGGTCGCCGACTTGACGTAGGTGCCGATGCCGCCGTTCCACAGCAGGTCAACCGGCGCCTTCAGCGCGGCATTGATCAGGTCGGTCGGGTTCATCGCCTTGACGCTGGCGTCGATGCCCAGTGCTTCACGCACTTCCGGGGTGATCTCGATCGACTTGAGCGAGCGCGGGTAGATGCCGCCGCCCTTGCTGATCAGCTTGCTGTCGTAGTCCGCCCAGCTCGAGCGCGGCACCTTGAACATGCGCGCGCGTTCCTTGAACGAGCTGGCAGCCACCGGGTTCGGGTCGAGGAAGATGTGGCGGTGGTCGAAGGCGCAGACCAGGCGGATGTGCTCGGACAGCAGCATGCCATTGCCGAACACGTCGCCGGACATGTCGCCGACACCGACCACGGTGAAGTCCTGCTTCTGGCAATCACGACCCAGTGCACGGAAGTGGCGCTTGACCGACTCCCACGCACCGCGTGCGGTGATGCCCATGCCCTTGTGGTCGTAACCGACCGAGCCACCGGAGGCGAACGCATCGTCCAGCCAGAAACCGTGCGCGCGGGCGATGCCGTTGGCGGTGTCGGAGAACGTGGCGGTGCCCTTGTCGGCAGCGACGACCAGGTACGGATCGTCCATGTCATGACGCACCACACCCTGCGGCGGCACGATCTTGTTGTTGACGATGTTGTCGGTGATGTCCAGCAGGCCGTTGATGAAGCGCTTGTAGCAGGCCACGCCTTCGGCGAACCAGGCATCACGGTCCACCGCCGAATCGGGCAGCTGCTTGGCGAAGAAGCCGCCCTTGGAGCCGACCGGCACGATCACGGTGTTCTTCACCATCTGTGCCTTGACCAGGCCCAGCACCTCGGTGCGGAAGTCTTCGCGACGGTCCGACCAGCGCAGGCCACCACGGGCAACCGGGCCGAAGCGCAGGTGGGTACCTTCCACGCGCGGGCCGCACACGAAGATTTCGCGGTACGGGCGCGGCTTGGGCAGGTCCGGCACCTTGGCGGCGTCGAACTTGAAGCTGATGTAGTCAGCCGGGCCGCCATCGGCGCGGACGCCGTCCTTGCGCACCATGTAGTAGCTGGTACGCAGGGTGGCTTCGATCACGCCGATGAAGCTGCGCAGGATGCGGTCTTCATCCAGGCTGGACACACCGTCGAGCAGCTTGATCAGCACTTCGTGGACCAGCGCCATGCGCGCGGCACGGTCGCTCTTGCGCGCCTTCACCACGCCGTCCAGCAGCTTGAGGGTGACAGCGTCGTCACCGGCCAGTTGCTTGAACTGCGCCAGCTGCGCGTCCAGCACCGCCTTGTCAGCAGACGGGGTCGGCTCGAAGCGGGCTTCGAACAGCTCCACGATCAGGCGCGCCAGCAGCGGGTAGCGGTTGAAGGTGCCTTCCACGTAGGCCTGCGAGAACGGCACGCCGATCTGCAGCAGGTACTTGCAGTAGCCACGCAACATCGACACCTGGCGCCAATCCAGACCGGCACCCAGCACCAGACGGTTGAAGCCGTCGTTCTCGGCATCGCCGTGCCAGACGCGGGCGAAGGCATCGCTGAAGGAGGCATTGGCGCTGGCCGGGTCGATCGCACCGATGGTGGATTCGACTTCGAAGTCCTGCACGTAGACCGGCGCTTCGTCGACCATCAGCTTGTACGGGCGCTCGGCGATCACACGCAGGCCCATGTTCTCCATCATCGGCAGCACGTCGGACAGCGGAATGTCTTCCAGCTGGCGGTACAGCTTCAGGCGCAGGCCATCGACCTCGTCACGACGGATTGCCTGCAGGCTCAGGCGCAGATCGTCCGGACCGGTCAATGCATCCAGCTGGGCGACGTCGGCCGCGGCGATTTCAGCGCTGGAGTCCTCGATGTAACCGGCAGGCAGTGCCTTGCCGATACGCGAGGCAATGCGCAGGCCTTCGCCTTCGCCGTGGCTGGCGACCAGTGCTTCGCGCAGATCGTCCTGCCAGTTGCGCAGCACGTGGGCCAGGCGCTTCTCCATTCCCTCCACGTCCAGCTCCAGGCTCTGCCCGGCCTTGGGACGCACGATCAGGTGCACCTGGGCCAGCGGCGAGTCGCCCAGCACCACGCTGGAGTCGACGTATTCGCCCTGCAGGGCATCCTTGAGCATGCTTTCAACGCGCAGGCGCACGTCGGTGTTGAAGCGCTCGCGCGGCAGGAACACCAGCGCCGAGATGAAGCGGCTGAACTTGTCGCGGCGCAGGAACAGGCGGCTACGCACGCGCTCCTGCAGGCCAAGCACGCCCATGGCGGTGCGGAACAGTTCGTCCTCGCTGGACTGGAACAGTTCTTCGCGCGGCAGCGACTCCAGGATGTGGCGCAGTGCCTTGCCGCTGTGGCTGGACAGGCTCAGGCCCGAGCGTGCCATCACGTTTTCATAGCGCTGGCGCACCAGCGGGATCTCCCACGGGCGGCGGTTGTAGGCGCTGGAGGTGAACAGGCCGAGGAAGCGCTGCTCGCCGATGATCTTGCCCTTGGCGTCGAATTCCAGCACACCGATGTAGTCCATGTAGCCGCCGCGGTGGATATGCGAGCGGGCATTGGTCTTGGTCAGGATCAGTGCGTCGTGCAGGCTGCTGGTGGCGTTCAGGCCTTCGGCGGCCAGTCCCTTGACCGGGCGCGCGACCATCGTGTCCTTGCCACGCATCAGGCCCAGGCCGGTGCCGTTCTGGGCGACCAGCACTTCTTCCTTGCCCTTCTTCTCCACCTTGTATTCGCGGTAGCCGAAGAAGGTGAAATGGTTGTCAGCGGCCCAGCGCAGGAACTCCTGTGCCTCGGCGCGCGAGGCCTTGCTCACCGGCAACGGACGCTTGCCCAGGTCGTCGGCCAGCGCCATCGCCTTGTCGGTCATCGGCTGCCAGTCATTGACGATGGCGCGCACGTCTTCCAGCGCGCCACTGACGCGCTTGGCAACGGCATCCAGCGCATCGGCCGGCTGGCGATCGATCTCCAGCAGCATCACCGATTCCAGCTTGCCCTCGCCCACGCCGGTCAGCTTGCCAGCCTTGTCGCGGCCGATGCTGATCACCGGATGGCCCAGCACGTGCACGCCGATGCCCTGCTCGGCCAGCGCCAGCGTCACCGTGTCCACCAGGAACGGCATGTCGTCGTTGACGATCTGCAGCACGGTATGTGCCGATTCCCAACCGTCAGCCTTCAGCGTCGGGTTGAACACGCGCACGTTGGCCTTGCCCGGCTTGCGGGTACGGGCGAACTCCAGCATGCCCGCAGCCAGCACCGCCCAATCATCGGCCGAGTGCAGCGTGAACTCATCGGCTTCCATGCGCTTGTAGAACGCCGTAGCAAAAGCCACTGCCTGCGCCTGTGCGGCCGCAGCGGGATAACGCTTCCGCAAGGCTGCAAATACCGGTTCTAGCGAGAGGCCAGCTTCCGCGATGTTCTGCTTCACAGCTGGTTTGGATTTCGTCTTTGCGGACTTGGCAGCACTGTTTTGCGATTTCATGGCAGAGCTTTGGGTGTTGCTCGTTTGGAGAAACCGCGATTGTATCGCTGGTAACAAAAAGAACCTTGCTGCAGGGCCGCATTATCTGCATCGCAATTTTCTGGCGAGCGGTAGCAACAGCCATGGTTTTACTGCTACACGATCCGCAAACGATGTCCGCCACCTGAATCTCATTCGCTCACCGGGCACAGTGAAAGACGAATTACGTTGCGGCGTTTCTGAACTGGACGGTATAGTCCACCGCTTATGCAAACCCCCTCTGCCACCTCCGCGCCAACCGACGCGCGTGACCAGCGCGTGCTCGAAGCAGTGCGTGAGCTATTGTCCCAACAAGGCATACACCTGAGTATGGATTCGATAGCGGCGGCGGCGGGTTGTTCCAAGCAGACGCTCTACAGCCGCTACGGCTGCAAACGCGAGCTGCTGCGGCAGGCCATGCAGCTGCATGTATCCACCGCGACGGCGGCGTTATCCGTATGTGAAGAAAAGCCACTGCACGAGACCGTGCTGGACTTCGCCATCGGCTACCTCGAGCATCGCAACAAGCCCAATGTCCGTCGCACCGCGCAGCTGATCGGTGCCAGCGTGCATGAGTTCCGCGACGAAGCGCAGTTCATGTACCAGGGAAGCAACGAAGCCCTCCGCAACCATGTCGCTGAATGGATGCAAACCGAGATGCAGCGCGGTCGCCTCAAGCATGACGACCCGCAGTTCATGGCCGAGCTGTTGATCAGCATGATCGCAGGCCAGGATTTTGAACGACAGCGCTTTCACACCCCCTACCGCGATGATCCACAAGAGCGTCGCCGCTGGGCCGAATTTGCCACCGACGGCTTCCTGCGTGCCTTTGCCTGCACGCACCACGCCGCCGCAGCTCCAAATAAAAACAACACCCGGAGTTTCTCCTGATGACCGCCCCACTCCGTCTCCTCGCTCTCACCTGTGCAGCGACATTGAGCCTTGCCGCCTGTAAGAAACCGCAGGAGCAAGCCGCACCGCCCCCGCAGGACGTTGGCGTAGTCGACGCCAAACCGCAGACCCTGCCGCTGCAGCGCGAACTGGTGGGGCGCCTGTCGCCGTTCCGTTCCGCCGACGTCCGCGCCCGCGTGGCCGGCGTGCTGCAGAAGCGCGTCTATGAAGAAGGCAGCGCGGTCAAGGAAGGCCAGGTGCTGTTCCTGATCGACCCGGCACCACTGCAGGCCGCACTGGCCTCCGCCGAGGGTGCACTGGCCTCGGCCCGCGCCACGTATGCCAACGCGCGCGCCACCGCCACCCGTGCCCGTTCGCTGGCGCCGCAGAGTTATGTGTCCAAGTCCGACCTGGACAGTGCCGAAGCCGCTGAGCGCTCCTCCGCCGCCGCTGTGCAGCAGGCCGAAGCCGCGGTCACCACCGCCCGCATCAACCTCGGCTATGCCCGCGTCAGCGCACCGATCGCCGGCCAGGCCGGCAAGCAGCAGGTCACCGAAGGTGCGCTGGTCGGCCAGGGCGATGTGACCCTGCTGACCACCGTCGATCAGATCGACCCGCTGTACGTGAACTTCTCGATGACCGCCGACGAGCTGAGCCTGCTGCGCGCGGCCCAGGACAAGGGCGCAGTGGCACTGGCTGGGGACGGCAAGACCACCGTGCAGGTCAACCTGCCCGACGGCAGCGCCTACGCGCACGAAGGCTCCCTGGACTTCTCCTCGACCACGGTTGATCCGGCCACCGGCACCGTGTCGCTGCGTGCGCAGCTGCCCAACCCGGACCACATCCTGCTGCCGGGCTCGTTCGTCAGCTTCAAGGCCAACCTGGGCGAGCGCCACAACGCTTTCCTGGTGCCGCAGCAGGCGGTACAGCGCGATACCCAGGGCGGCTACGTGCTGATCGTCGGCAAGGACGGCAAAGTCGTGCGCAAGAACGTCACCCTGGACAACCAGCAGGGCGGCAACTGGCTGGTCTCCTCCGGCCTGGCCGCTGGTGACCAGGTCATTGTTTCGGGCATACAGAAGGTCAAGGAAGGCGCACCGGCCACGGCCAAGCCCTGGCAGCCCGATGCCGCCAAGCCCGCCGCTGGCGCGCCTGCGGCAGCCCCGGCGAAGAAGGAATAACGGGACTCCGTCATGCCTAAATTTTTCATCGAGCATCCCGTCTTCGCCTGGGTGGTGGCGATCCTGATCTCGCTTGGCGGCGTGATCTCGATCCTCAACCTGGGTATCGAGTCCTACCCGAGCGTGGCGCCACCGCAGGTGACGGTCACCGCCAACTATCCGGGCGCCAGCGCGTCCACCGCGGAAAAGTCGGTCACCCAGGTGATCGAGCAGCAGCTGACCGGCATCGACAACCTGATGTACTTCAGCTCGTCGTCGTCCTCCACCGGCCGCGTCACCATCACCCTGACCTTCGACAGCGGCACCGATGCCGACATCGCCCAGGTGCAGGTGCAGAACAAGGTGTCACTGGCGACGCCGCGCCTGCCCTCGGAAGTGACCAAACAGGGCGTGGTGGTGGCCAAGGCGAACGCCGGCTTCCTGATGGCCATCGGCGTGCGTTCGGATGACGGCACCGTCGACCGCGATGCCTTGAACGACATCGTTGGCGCGCGCGTGCTGGAACAGGTTTCGCGTGTGCCCGGCGTCGGCAGCACCCAGCAGTTCGGTTCCGAGTACGCCATGCGCGTATGGCTGAACCCGGAAAAGCTGCAGGGTTACCACCTGTCGGCAACCGACGTGTACAACGCCATCGGCACCCAGAACCTGCAGTTCGCTGCCGGCTCGGTCGGCGGCGACCCGGCTCCCAACGGTCAGGCCTTCACCGCAACCGTGGCCGCCGAAGGCCGCTACAGCTCGCCGGAAGAGTTCGAGAACACCATCCTGCGGGCCAACAACGACGGCAGCGTGGTCAAGCTGAAGGATGTCGCCACGGTTTCCTTTGGCGCCTCCAACTACGGCTTCGACACCAAGTACAACGGCAAGCCGGTGGCGGTGTTCGCCATCCAGCTGCTGCCGGGTGCCAATGCACTGGACGTGTCCGAGGCCGTGCGCTCGAAGATGGATGAGTTGGCCCCGAGCTTCCCGCCCGGCGTGAGCTGGTTCACCCCCTACGACAGCACCACCTTCGTCACCATCTCGATCGAGGAAGTGGTCCATACCCTGGTCGAGGCCATCATCCTGGTGTTCCTGGTGATGCTGGTGTTCCTGCAGAACTTCCGCGCCACCATCATCCCCACCCTGGTCATCCCGGTGGCCCTGCTCGGCACCTTCATGGGCATGCTGGCGATCGGCTTCACCATCAACCAGCTGACCCTGTTCGCGATGGTGCTGGCGATCGGCATCGTGGTCGATGACGCCATCGTCGTCATCGAAAACGTCGAACGCATCATGACCGAGGAAAAACTCGATCCGAAGCCGGCGACGCAGAAAGCCATGGGCCAGATCTCCGGCGCGGTGGTGGCCATCACCGTGGTACTGGCAGCGGTGTTCATTCCGTCCGCGCTGCAGCCGGGTGCCTCGGGTGAGATCTACAAGCAGTTCGCACTGACCATCGCCATGGCGATGGCGTTCTCCGCCCTGCTGGCGCTGACCTTCACCCCGGCGCTGTGTGCGGCCTTCCTCAAGCCGACCCACAACGACAACCCGAACTGGGTCTACCGCACCTTCAACAAGTACTACGGCAAGCTGGAGAAGAGCTATGTCGGCACCGTCGGCGGCGTCATCAAGCACGCCCCGCGCTGGCTGATGGTGTTCGCCCTGTTGCTGGTACTGTGCGGCTTCCTGTTCACCCGCCTTCCGGGCAGCTTCCTGCCAGAAGAAGACCAGGGCTATGCGCTGGCCATCGTGCAGTTGCCGCCGGGTGCCACCAAGACCCGTACCAGCGCCGTGTTCGATCAGCTGCTGGGCACCTTGCAGGACGAGGAAGCCTTTGAAGGCCTGATGCAGATCACCGGCTTCAGCTTCATCGGTGCCGGCGAGAACGTGGGTATGGCCTTCGTCCGCCTCAAGGACTGGAGCGAGCGCAAGGAAACCGCGCCCGAGTTCATCCAGAAAATGAACCAGAAGGCCTACGGCATCAAGGATGCGCAGATCTTCTTCGTCAACCTGCCAACCGTGCAGGGCCTGGGTCAGTTCGGCGGCTTCGACATGTGGCTGCAGGACCGTACCGGCGCAGGCCAGGATGCCTTGATGGATGCGCGCAATACCTTGTTGGGAGCCGCCAGCCAGGACAAGTCGCTGGTCGGCGTACGCCCCAACACCCTGGAGAACGCGCCGCAGCTGCAGTTGAAGGTTGACCGCGTGCAGGCCCAGGCCATGGGCGTATCGGTCAATGATGTGTATACCGCCATCCAGATGATGCTGGCGCCGGTCTACGTCAACGACTTCTTCTACGGCGGCCGCATCAAGCGCGTCAACATGCAGGCCGACGCGGCCTACCGCACCGGCCCGGAATCGCTGAACAGCTATTTCGTCCCGAGCTCGCTGAGCAAGGATACAACCGGCCAGCCGGCGATGATCCCGCTCAGCGCGGTGGTCAAGTCCGAGTGGATCTATGCACCGCCGGCACTGAACCGCTACAACGGCTACTCGGCAGTCAACATCGTCGGTGCGCCGGCGCCGGGCGGCAGTTCCGGCCAGGCCATGAGCACGATGGAGCGACTGGTGCATGACGACCTGCCGGTGGGCTTCGGCTTCGACTGGTCGGGCATGTCCTATCAGGAAATCCTCGCCGGTAACGCCGCAACGCTGCTGATGGTGTTGTCGATCGTGGTGGTATTCCTGTGCCTTGCCGCGCTGTATGAAAGCTGGTCGATCCCGGTCTCGGTGCTGCTGGTGGTGCCGATCGGCATCCTCGGTGCGGTGGTGTTCTCGCTGCTGCGCGGCCTGCCGAACGATCTGTACTTCAAGATCGGCATGGTGACGGTGATTGGCCTGGCGGCGAAAAACGCGATTCTTATCGTCGAGTTCGCGGTGGAGCAGCGTGCTGCCGGCAAGACCTTGCGCGAAGCCACCATCGAAGCGGCGCACCTGCGTTTCCGCCCGATCCTGATGACCTCGTTCGCCTTCATCCTCGGTGTGCTGCCGATGGCCATCTCCACCGGTGCCGGCGCCAATGCCCGTCACTCGCTGGGTACCGGCGTGATCGGCGGCATGTTGTTCGCCACCGTGATCGGCGTGCTGCTGATTCCGCTGTTCTTCGTGAGCGTGCGGCGCATGCTCGGTGACAAGCTGGACGAACAGTCCAAGGAGTACATCGCGCAGCACAAGGTGCACGCGATCCAGAAGGACCGCTGATAGAAAAGCCCCGGCACTGCCGGGGCTTTTTTGGGGGGCCTTTGTAGTGCCGAGCCATGCTCGGCAGGGGCATTGCCGGCAAAGCCAATGCCGAGCATGGCTCGGCACCACCGTC
>NZ_JBSPUF010000010.1:144336-191088 GCF_056861425.1 Stenotrophomonas sp. 21LCFQ19
TTTTGTTGGGCTGCGCTTGGCGGGGGGGGGGGTTCGCCGCAACCCCCTCGGCCGAGCATGGCTCGGCACCACCGTCCGCCTGCCCCAAATCCACAAAAAACCCCGGCAAAGCCGGGGTTTGTTATTGCAGCTTGTGGGAGCGGTGTAAGCCACGAAGCCCGCATCCCATCAGATTGCGGGCTTGATTGGCCACCCAGCACTTTAGGCTTCGCAGCTTACGCCGCTCCTACACGAGCCAAATTGCCAGAAAAGCCTCTGCCGAGCATGGCTCGGCACTACAGGTTTAGCGCACGCCGGTTTCGTTGCGGGCGATGACCAGGCGCTGGATTTCCGAGGTGCCTTCGTAGATCTCGGTGATCTTGGCATCGCGGAAATAACGTTCCAGCGGCATTTCCTTGGAATAACCCATGCCGCCGTGGATCTGCACGGCCTGGTGGGCGATCCACATCGCTGCTTCCGACGCGGTCAGCTTGGCCACGGCCGCTTCGGTCGAGAAACGCTTGCCCTGCGACTTGGTCCAGGCTGCACGCAAGGTCAGCAGCATGGCTGCGTCGAGCTTGCACTTCATGTCGGCGATCTTGGCCTGGATCATCTGGAAGCTGCCGATCGGCGCGCCGAACGACTTGCGCTCCTTCACATAGGCAAGCGAGGCTTCATAGGCCGCGCGGGCGATACCCACCGCCTGCGAAGCAATGCCGATGCGCCCCGAATCCAGCAGGCTCATCGCGATCTTGAAGCCCTCGCCCTCCTTGCCGATCACATCTTCCGCTGCAGCGACGTAGTCCTGGAACTCGATCTCGCAGGTCGCCGATGCACGCACGCCGAGCTTGGGCTCGGTCTTGCCGCGACCGAAGCCTGGCTTGCTGGTGTCGATCATGAAAGCGGTGATGCCGCGCGAGCGCTGTTCCGGATCGGTCATCGCAAACAACACGATGTAACGCGCGACTGGGCCGGAAGTGATCCAGCTCTTCTGGCCGTTGATCACGAACGAACCGTCCGCCTGCTTGACCGCACGGCAGCGCATGGCAGTCGCGTCGGAGCCGGACTGCGATTCGGTCAGCGCGAACGCGCCGATCTCGCGGCCTTCGGCAATCGCCCGCACATAGGTCTGCTTCTGTGCTTCGGTGCCATGGCCCAGCACCGCGTTGCAGAACAGCGAATTGTTGACCGACATGATCGTGGCATGCGCCGCGTCTGCCGCCGATACCTCGACGATGGCCAGCACGCTGGAAACCGGGTCCATGCCCGAGCCGCCGTATTCAACCGGCACCTCGATGCCCATCAAGCCGTTCTCACCCAGCAGGCGGATGTTTTCCAGCGGGTACTCGCCGGTGGCGTCGAAGTGCTCGGCGCTGGGGGCGATCTTTTCTTTGGCGATACGACGCGCGACGTCCTGCAGCATCAGCTGCTCGTCGGAATAACTGAAATCCACAACACCCCTCCCAGGGCCTGATCAAGTTGCGATTGTAACCATCGCCACCGCATTCAGCCTATGCATCGCCTTGACCGAAACTGGCAACATGGCCAAAATATCTCTATATCGCGATAGGTAGATATTTATGGATCTGGAAGACTGGTCAACCCGTCTGAAAGTGTTCGCCGATGCGACGCGCGTGCGTCTGCTGACGTTGCTGGAACAGGAAGAATTGACGGTGGCCGAGCTGTCGGCCATCACCACGCTGGCGCAGCCACGCGTCTCCACCCATCTGGCCCGGCTCAAGGAAGCCGGCCTGGTGCGTGACCGTCGTGCAGGCGTCTCGGCGTACTACCGCTTTGACGAGGCCGCACTGGACCCGGCACAGCGCGCATTGTGGCATGCACTGAGCACCGGCAGCGACGACCCCTTGCTGCGCCAGGATGCCGAACGCGTACCGGCCGTACTGGCCATGCGCGCCGCCGACCAGAACTGGGCCGACAGCGTCGCTGGCGACATGGAACGCCACTACTCACCGGGCCGCACCTGGGAAGCGATGGCGCGCAGCGCCCTGCCCTTGCTGGAAACCGGCGACGTGCTCGACATCGCCTCCGGCGACGGCGTACTGGCCGAGCTGTTGGCCCCGCACGCACAGCGCTATGTCTGCATTGATACCAGTGCACGCGTGGTTGCCGCCGCCAGCGAACGCCTGCGCAAGCTGCCGAATGTGGAAGTGCTGGAAGGTGACATGCACAAGCTGCCATTCGCCGATGGCAGCTTCGATCTGGTCGTATTGATGCATGCCCTCACCTACTCCAGCCACCCGGCCAAGGCCGTGGCCGAATGCGCCCGCGTGCTGCGCCCGCAAGGCCGGCTGATGCTGTGCAGCCTGGCACGCCACGAGCACAAGGTTGCGGTCGAAGCCTATGGCCACGTCAACCTTGGCTTCACCGGCAAGGAACTGCGCAAGTTCGTCGAGAAGGCCGGGCTGGAAGTCTCCAGCCTGGAGACCGTCACCCGCGAGAAGCGTCCGCCGCATTTCGAAGTGATTTCCCTGATCGCGCACCAACCCTGACCCCACAACCCGGCCCGCCCTATGCAAGCCCTCCCCTGGCTCCACCCCGATCGCGTCGACAAGCTGCTCGGCGCCTTGGCCAAGCGCATCCTGATCATCGATGGTGCGATGGGCACGATGATCCAGCGCCATCGTCTTGAAGAAGACGACTACCGGGGAGCACGCTTCAGCGGCGGCTTTGACAGCCAGCACGCACATGGTGCCGGCTGCGGGCATGACCTCAAGGGCAACAACGACCTGCTCCTGCTGACCAGACCGGACGTGATCGCCGGCATCCACAGCGCCTATCTGGATGCCGGCGCGGACCTGCTGGAAACCAACACCTTCAACGCAACCTCGGTCAGCCAGGCCGACTACCACCTTGAACATCTGGTCTACGAGTTGAACAAGTCAGGCGCCCAGATCGCCCGCCAGTGCTGCGACGCGGTCGAAGCCACAAACCCGGACAAGCCACGCTTCGTGATCGGCGTGCTTGGCCCGACCAGCCGCACCGCGTCGATCAGCCCGGACGTGAATGATCCTGGCTTCCGCAACACCAGCTTCGATGAGCTGCGCGCGACTTACCGCGAGGCCATCGATGGCCTGATCGATGGTGGCGCCGACACGCTGATGGTGGAAACCATCTTCGACACGCTCAACGCCAAAGCCGCCTTGTTCGCCATCGAGGAAGTATTCGATGCGCGCGGTGGACGCCTGCCGGTCATGATCTCCGGCACCATCACCGATGCCTCCGGCCGCACCTTGTCCGGGCAGACCGCCGAGGCCTTCTACGCTTCGGTCTCGCACAGCCAGCCGCTCTCGATCGGCTTCAACTGCGCCTTGGGTGCCACCGACATGCGCCCGCACGTGGAAACGCTATCGCAGGTATCCAGCGGTTACGTCAGCGCGCATCCGAATGCCGGCCTGCCCAACGCCTTTGGCGAGTACGACGAAACGCCCGAGGAAATGGCGACCACGCTGAAGGAGTTCGCCCAGTCCGGCCTGCTCAACCTGGTCGGCGGCTGTTGCGGTACGTCGCCCGATCACATCCGTGCCATTGCCGAAGCCGTTACGGGGCTGCCGCCACGTGTGCTGCCGGTGGCGGCGGACAAGGCCGCCTGAGGAACTCACGATGAAGAAAATCCTGCTGGTTGGTGCCACTGGCACCCTGGGTTCGGCGGTTGCGCAGCATCTGCGGCAACGGCATCAGGTCATCACTGCTTCGCGCTCGGATCCGCTGCACCGCGTTGATCTGGCTAGCGATGACAGCGTGACCGCGCTGCTGCAGGCGGTTGGCCCACTCGACGCGATAGTCGCCACTACCGGTAGCGTCCACTTCGGGCCGGTGACGGAGATGAGGCCGGCGCAGTTCACGCAGGGATTGCACGACAAGCTTCTAGGCCAGGTGCGGCTGGCCTTGCTTGGCCAACACCATCTGCGCGATGGCGGCAGCATCACCTTGACCACCGGCATCCTCACCGAACAGCCGATCGCGCAGGGCGCCAGCGCCACCAGCATCAATGCTGCCATCGAAGGTTTCGTGCGCGCTGCCGCCCTCGAACTGCCACGCAGCCTGCGCATCAACGCGGTGAGTCCCAGCGTGCTGAGCGAGGCGCTGGATGCATATGGCGACTTCTTCCCCGGCTTTGAACCGGTCTCCGCCGCCCGCGCCGCGCTGGCCTACCAGCGCAGCATCGACGGCATCGCCAATGGACAGGTTTTCAAGGTCTGGTAATGAGCAACGACACAGCACCCCGCTACACCCGGCTATCCGGTCTTGAGCCGCTGGTCATCACCCCTGACCTGCTGTTCGTCAACGTCGGCGAGCGCACCAACGTCACCGGCAGCGCGCAGTTCCGCAAACTGGTCAAGGAAGAGCGCTACGAGGAAGCCGTCGACGTTGCCCGCCAGCAGGTGGCCAGCGGCGCGCAGATCCTCGACGTCAACATGGACGAAGGCCTGATCGACTCGGAGAAAGCGATGGCGCGCTTCCTCAACCTGATCATGTCCGAGCCGGATATCGCCCGTATCCCGGTGATGGTCGATTCCTCCAAATGGAGCGTGATCGAGGCCGGCCTCAAGTGCCTGCAGGGCAAGAGCGTGGTCAACTCGATCTCCCTGAAGGAAGGCGAGGAACTGTTCATCGAGCATGCGCAGCTGGTGCGCCGCTACGGTGCCGCTGCGGTGGTGATGGCCTTCGATGAAGTGGGCCAGGCTGATACCTGCGAGCGCAAGGTGGAGATCTGCACCCGCGCCTATCGCATCCTGACCGAGCAGGTCGGCTTCCCGCCGGAAGACATCATCTTCGACCCGAACATCTTTGCCGTGGCCACCGGCATCGAGGAACACGACAACTACGCGGTGGACTTCATCGAAGCCACCCGCATCATCAAGCGCACGCTGCCCCATTGCCATGTGTCCGGCGGCGTCTCGAACGTCTCGTTCTCGTTCCGTGGCAACGAAACGGTGCGGCAAGCGATCCACTCGGTGTTCCTGTACCACGCCATCAAGGCCGGCATGGACATGGGTATCGTCAACGCCGGTGCGATGCCGATCTATGACCAGCTCGACCCGGAACTGCGCGAGCGCGTCGAGGACGTGATCCTCAACCGCCGCCGCGACGGCACCGAGCGGCTGCTGGAAATCGCCGAACGCTACAAGGGCAAGAAAGGCGAGAAGAAGGTCGAGGACCTGGCCTGGCGCGAACGGCCGGTGCGCGACCGCCTGGCCCACGCGCTGGTGCAAGGCCTGGATGCCTGGGTCGAGGAAGATACCGAGGAAGCACGCCAGCAGGCGGCGCGCCCACTGGACGTGATCGAAGGCGCCTTGATGGATGGCATGAACGTGGTCGGCGACCTGTTCGGCGCCGGCAAGATGTTCCTGCCGCAGGTGGTGAAGTCGGCGCGCGTGATGAAGAAGGCCGTGGCCTACCTGCTGCCCTTCATCGAAGAAGAGAAGGCGCGTACCGGCGATGTCGGCAAGTCCAACGGCAAGATCATCATGGCCACGGTCAAGGGCGACGTGCATGACATCGGCAAGAACATCGTCGGCGTGGTGCTTGCCTGCAACAACTTCGAGGTGGTCGACCTTGGCGTGATGGTGCCGGCGCAGAAGATCCTGGACGCCGCCCGCGCCGAGAATGCCGACATCATCGGCCTGTCCGGGCTGATCACGCCCTCGCTGGAGGAAATGAGCCATGTCGCCAAGGAAATGCAGCGGCAGGGCTTCGAGATGCCGCTGATGATCGGCGGCGCAACCACCTCGCGCGCGCACACTGCGTTGAAGATCGACCCGTTCTACAGTGCGCCGACGGTGTGGGTGAAAGATGCCTCGCGCGCCGTCGGCGTGGCCCAGTCGCTGATCTCGCGCGAGCTGCGCGCCAGCTTCGTCGCCGCCAACGATGCCGACTACGCCGACATCCGCCAGCGCCATCGCAACCGCGGTGATGCCAAGCGTCTGGTCTCGCTGGAACATGCACGCGGCCAGCGTTTTACGTGCGACTGGAGCCAGTACACCCCACCGACGCCGAACCAGCCGGGTGTGCATGTGTTCGACAACTATCCGCTGGAAGACCTGCTGCCGGTCATCGACTGGACGCCGTTCTTCCAGGCCTGGGAACTGGCTGGAAAGTACCCCGCGATCCTGACGGACGAGATTGTTGGTCCGCAGGCCAGTGATCTGTTCGCCGATGCGCAGGCGATGCTGAAGCGGATCGTGGATGAGAAGTGGCTGACAGCACGGGCTGTGTTTGGGATCTGGCCGGCGAATAGTGATGGCGACGACGTGCAGATAGCCCTTCTCCCGTCGGGAGAACAAAGGGCCTGCCCCCGCGAAGGCGGGGGTGCCCGAAGGGCGGATGAGGGTGCGGCATGCCAAACATCTCTGACTCCACACACCCTCACCCCAATCCCTCTCCCGGAGGGAGAGGGGCTTGAGCAACACACCCTGCACTTCCTCCGCCAACAGGTCGACAAGCCTGCCGAGCGGCCCGACTTCTGCCTGGCCGACTTCATCGCACCAGCAGACAGCGGCAAGCAGGATTGGATTGGCGCGTTCGCGGTTACCGCCGGCATCGGCATCGAGGAACACGTTGCCCGCTTCGAGGCCGACCACGACGACTACAACGCCATCCTGCTCAAGGCCCTTGCCGACCGCCTGGCCGAGGCCATGGCCGAGCGCCTGCACCAGCGCGTGCGCACCGAATTCTGGGGCTACGCCAAGGACGAGCACCTCGACAACGAGGCATTGATCGCCGAGAAGTACAGCGGCATCCGCCCAGCCCCCGGTTACCCGGCCTGCCCCGAACACAGTGAAAAGCAGACCATCTTCCAGCTGCTGGACGCGCAAGGGATCGGCATGTCGCTGACCGAGAGCTTCGCCATGCTGCCTACCGCGGCGGTGTCCGGTTATTACTTCAGCCACCCGCAAAGCCAGTACTTCGTGGTTGGCCGGGTGTCCCGCGAACAGGTCACCGACTACGCCAAGCGCAAGGGCGTGGATCGGGCGCAGGTGGAACGCTGGTTGGCCTCCAACCTCGATTACGATCCGGAGTAACCAGCAACTGCTGGTGGCGACAACCGCGCCGCCAGCGCCTATCCTGCCAGCTGCCCCCAAGCCAAGACCCCATGCAAAGCCGCAATGCAGAGCTGATCCGCAAGCACGCCGCTCCCGGCCGCATCGGCCTGTGCGGCACGGATGACTGGGTCGGCAAGGCGATCCGCAAGGCACAGGCGCCGCTGACCCAGGACGGTCACCGCAGCCTGTGGTCGCACGCATTCCTGTTCAGTGAGCAGCGGCTGGATGGACACTGGTGGGTGTTGGAATCGGACCTGGACCTGCGCAATCGCCAGCTGCGGCTGGGCGCGCAGGAAAACCGCGCCGATCGTTACTTCGACGACGAAGCCTTCCCGAACCTGGCCATCCTCGACTTCGGCCTGGATGCCGCCCAGACCCACAAGGTACAGATTGCCGCACTGGACCTGCTGTCAGGGCTGTCCAGCTATTCGCTGAGCGAACTGGTCGGCACCTTGTTTGCGATGCACAGCACCCGCCTGCGTCGGCGCAGCAACCTGCTGTCCAAGGAAGGCGCCCTCTACTGCTCGGCGATGGTGCAGCACTGCTATGCCGCGGCCGGCATCGATCTGCTGCCAGGCGTTCACGGCAAGAACGTCGCACCGCAGGACATCTACGACGCCGCCCTGCCCCACACCACCCACTCGTTGATCCGCGACCTGGGCATTTCCAGCCTGCGCCGCTTCACCCATGGAGCCAAAGAGCTGCTGGATACGCCGGTCGAAGACCTGTTCTGACGTAGTTGGTGGTTGGCAGTCGCCAGCTATCTGGCTGCCACAGACCTCAACCCATTTCCTGCTCAAGCATCTGGATCAGCAACGCGGCCAAGGCCTTGGCTTCCGGGTCCGCCGACGGGCGGTGCAGGACCGCCAGCTCGACGCTGTCGATACGCGGCAAGCCGGACTCCACCCCCAACACCACGTGCCCGGCTGTCATCGCCCGCGCCGGCAACAGGCTGATGCCCAAACCATCGGCAACCGCTGACTGGATGCCGCCAAGGCTGGAACTGGTGAAGCTGATGCGCCACCGCCGCCCCAGGCGTTCAATCGCGTCGATCATGTCTTCGCGGTACATGCCACGCGGCGGAAACGCCACCAGCTGCACCGGCTCCATCCCGAACGAGGGACTGCTGGCACTGTCCACCCAGCACATCGGCTCCGGCCAGCACGCCACGCCCTCGCGGCTGCCACGCCGTTGCTTGACCAGGATCAGGTCGAGCTCGCCGCGGTCGTAACCCTCGGCCAAGGCACGACTCAAGCCGCTGCTGACCTCCAGCTTCACCCGCGGGTAGGCCTTGGTGAATTCAGCCAGCACCGGCGTGGTACGTCCTGCAGCGAAATCTTCCGGCACCCCCAGCCTTATCACCACCGCGGCACCATCGCCCGACAAGGCTTCTGCCAGCTGCTCGTTGAGCGACAACATGCGCCGGGCGTAACCCAGCACGGTCTCACCGATGTCCGTCGGCCGCACATCGCGCACCCCGCGATCCAGCAGGCGGTGCCCGGCAAGGTCCTCCAACCGCCTCACTTTCTGGCTGATGGTCGACTGGGTGGAATGCAGGCGCGCCGCGGCGGCAGTGAAACTGCCGCAATCGGCCACCATCACCAGTGCCCGCAGCAGATCCAGCTCGAAGTAAGCCCTATTTGTTTTTGAACTGGACCCGACCACGACATTTAATTTCACGATGGCTCGCCGCACTTGTAGCATCGCCTGCAGGTTTGGGCAAACGCCCTTCCCCGCTGCAGGCACACAGCAACCCGGACAGAGGCAGGCAATGAGCGTAGAGAACTGGATCGCCGCCCCGGCATTGGCTGCCGTGCTGCTCACTTCCAGCGGCGTCGGCACCAGCACGGTCAACGCGGAGCATCTGCAACAAGCGGCTGAAGCCGGCGACAGCCAGCGCATCGCCTTGTTGCTCAGCCAGGGCAGCGGCATCGACAGCCGCGATGCCAATGGACGCACGCCCTTGCTGCTCGCCATCCGTGCGCGGCAGGCCGAAGCCGCACGCGTATTGATCGCCGCTGGCGCTGATGTCAACGCCAAGGACCGCATGCAGGACAGCCCCTATCTCTACGCCGGCGCCAGCGGGCAGACCGAGATCCTGCAGATGACCCTGGCGCACGGCGCCGACCTGCGCAGTACCAACCGTTACGGCGGCACCGCGTTGATACCCGCTGCCGAACGCGGCCATGTCAGCACGGTGCAGCTGCTGATAGAGGCCGGCGTTGACGTCGACCACATCAACAACCTTGGTTGGACCGCGCTGCTGGAGACCGTCATCCTTGGTGACGGCAGCCAACGCTACGCGCAGATCACCCAATTGCTCATTGCCGCCGGAGCGGACGTCAATCTTGCCGATGAGCAGGGTGTGACGCCCCTGGCACATGCACGCCAACGCCGGCAAACCGTTATTGAGCAGCTGCTGCGCGCGGCAGGTGCCCGTTGAAGCACTCTACGAACTCGCACTACCCGGCAACCGCCTACCACTGGAACCACCGATGAAGACCACGCTCGGCCTGCTGCTGACCACCCTCGCGGCAACCACATCCCCTGCGATCGCAGCCCAATCCCAAGCAGACGTGGTGATCCGCCATGCAACCGTGATCGATGTCGAACACGGCCGCGCGATAGCGGACCAGGCCGTGGCCATCCGCGGCGGCAACATCGTCGCCGTCGGTGACGATGCACACATCGGAACGCAATGGCACGCGAACACCGCCATCGACGGCCGCGGTCGGTATCTCATTCCCGGGCTGTGGGACATGCACGTCCACTTCGGCGGCGGTCCCGCGCTGATCGACGAGAACAAGGCCCTGCTGCCGCTGTACGTTGCACATGGCATCACCACCGTGCGTGATGCATCGGGTGATCTGGCCGAGCAGGTGTTGTCGTGGCGCGGGCAGATCGCCAGCGGCCAGTTGTTCGGACCGCAGCTGTTCACCTCCGGTGCCAAGATCGAAGGTCTGGCGCCGGTGTGGAAAGGCACGATCGAGGCCGGTGACAAGGCCGGTGTGGATGCGGCACTGGACCGCGAGCAGCGCGACCAGGTCGACTTCGTCAAGATCACCGACAGTACGCTGAAGCCGGAGCTGTTCCTGTACGCCGTCAGCCAGGCCAAGGCGCGCGGCATGCGCAGTTCCGGTCATGTCCCGATGGCCTTGACCGTAGGCCAGGCCATCGAGGCCGGCATGAGTTCGATCGAGCACCTGGACTATGCCTTCAAGGCCGGGGTCAAGGATGAGGCTGCAATCGCTGCCGATTTCGCCGCCGGCAACATCGACCGCGCCGAGGCCAACCGCAGGCTGCATGCCGGCTTCGACCGCACCACCGCGATGGCGGCGTATCGCCGCTTTGCCGAACTCGGCGTCGCCGTGACCCCGACACTGGACGGCGGCCGCATCATCGACTTCCTCGACGTCGAACCGCGTGACAACGACCCCTACCTGGCTTACATCGGCCCAGGACTGCGCGATACCTACACGTGGCGCGTCGAGCGTGCAGCCAAGGCCACACCCGCACAGATCGAAGCCCGCCACGCCCACTATGCCCAGGTGGCAGCGGTGCTGCCGATGCTGCAGGAAGCCGGCGTGCGCATCATGGCCGGCACCGATGCGGGCTTTCTGAACTCCTACAATTTCCCCGGTATCGGCCTGCACAACGAGCTGGCACTGTATGTGCGCGAAGGGCTGACGCCGGCGCAGGTGCTGCAGTCGGCCACCCGTGCCGGCCCGGCCTGGTTCGGGAAACTCGATCGCTACGGCGCGGTCGCCGAAGGCAAGGCGGCGGACCTGGTGTTGCTGGACCGCAATCCGCTGCAGGACATCGCAGCCACCCGCGCGATCAATACCGTGGTGATGCGCGGCAAGGTCTACGACCGTGCCGCACTGGACGCGATGCTGGCCGAAACCAAGGCGCAGGTCGCCGAATGGAATGCCAAGGCCAAGCCCTGACCTCTGTTCGCGGCCATAGACCGGCAAAGCCACTCAAACAGCTCGGTAGCCCGGCTGTTTGCAGGAGCGGCGCAAGCCGCGAAGCAAATGATTTGTCAGCTGGCAGGTATCTCGAGAACTGCAGCAGCGCCAGCTTCGCGACTGGCGCCGCTCCTACAAACGGATACCCAACCTGTCTCCCGGATGCGCTGCGCCAACCCGGGCTAACTGCAGGACGCACAGACCTGCACCGTTTTTGTGGGAGCGGCGGAAGCCGCGAAACAAGCGCATTGTCAGCCAGCACAGGCCTCAAGCACTGCAACAACACCAGCTTCGCGGCTTACGCCGCTCCTACAATCCAAAGCCCGCAAAAGGCACAATAGGGGCCGCGGCACATGCCGCCGCCCCCTTGCCTGCCCAGCGCGTCCAGCGCCTTCCCATGACGTCCGTTGCCCTGCCAGCGCAGACCGTGCCGACCGCACGCCTGTCGAGCTTCTATTTCTTCTACTACGCCGCGCTGGGCGCGTTCACGCCGTATTGGAGCCTGTACCTGCAGTCGCGCGGCATGACCGTCACCGCCATCAGCGTGATGATGAGCCTGTGGTACGCCACGCGGGTGATCGCTCCCAGCACCTGGACCTCGCTGGCGGCCGTCTCGCCGCACCCGATCCGCTGGCTGCGCGTGGGCTGTGTATTGACCATCGCCTGCTTTGCCGGTTTCCTGGTGCCCGCGCCGCCCTGGACGCTGTACGCGGTAATGATCGCGTTCTGTTTCTTCTACAACGCGGTGATGCCGCAGTTCGAATCGATCACCCTCACCCACCTGGGTGCGGACAGCCATCGCTACGGCATGATCCGGGTCTGGGGCTCGCTGGGCTTCATCATCGTCGTCACCCTGTTCGGCTGGCTGATCGAGAAACACGGTGCCGGCAAGCTGCCATGGCTGATGCTGCCACTGTTCGCGCTGCTGACCGGTTCGGCCTTCCTCAACCGTTATGCGCGCAATATCACCGCGCGCAGCCAGCACGAAGCAGGCTTCTGGAGCATCGTGCGGCAGAAGCCGGTCCTGGCCTTCTTCATCGCCGCCTTCCTCGAACAGCTGTCGTTCGGCCCCTACTACACCTTCTTCTCGCTCTACATGGACCAGCACGGCTACAGCACCTCGCTGCTTGGGCTGATGTGGACCGTCGGCGTGGTGTTCGAAGTGGCGGTGTTCTTCCTGATCGCGCGCTTCTTCCGTCGCTGGGATGCCAGCTGGTTGCTGATCATCTCCATGGGCAGCGCCGTGTTGCGCTGGTGGGCCACCGCGCTGTGGCCAGAGAACCTGCCGGTGATGCTGGTCGCACAAACGACTCATTGTCTGGGCTTCGCCGCGTTCTTCGCCTCGGCCATGCAGCTGCTGGCACGCTACTTCCCGGGCAACCTCAATGGACACGGCCAAGGGCTGTTCTATGGCTTCTCGTCGGGACTCGGCGGTGTGCTCGGCGCCCTGATCGCGGGCCAGCTCTGGCAGTTCGGCGACGGCAGGCTCGCCTTCATCGTCGGCGGCTGTTTCGCCCTGCTCGGCACCCTGATCGCCTGGTACTGGCTGCCGCCTTCGCGCCAGGCCCGGCGCATGCGCTGAATCCTGCAGGCAGGCCAAACCCCTGCTATAACTGCGCCATCTCACGGCACAGGGGGCTCTGTCATGAAATACGGTTCCAGCCTGTACACCTTGCTGGCGGCGATACCGCTGCTTGCAAGCAGTACTGCCCACGCCAGCGACGACTCGCTCGCGCCGATCGGCATGTTCGCCGGCGTCTGCCTCGATCTGCTCGACAAGCCCGATACCTTTGCCGAGGTGATGAGCAACCGCGGCGACCGCGTGCAGGATGCGGAGGCAAGCGAGTTCCTCGGCCACAAACCCGGCAAGGCCTGGTATGTCAACCACGAAGGCATCCCTTACGGCTTCTCCTGGGCCGATGATGGAACCTGCCGGATAACCATCTTCAGCGGCGATGCCAAGGGGCTCGCCAAGGAGTTCGGTGACCTTGGTCGGATGGCCCCTGCAGGCTATGCCTCGACAGCGGAACTCACCTCGATCGACGAAAGGGGCTGGACGGTCCACACCTACACCTGGCACGGCGACGGCGAAGACCGCGCCATCCAGATACGCCTGTCACTCAATCCCGAACCCGGAACGGGTTTACGCGGCAATGCCAGTGCCCGTTACCTTGCAGCACCGCGTTGAGCTCGGGCAACTGATCCGCGATCACACAACCTCGCGCCGCGTGCACGCTGCGCGATCGCACCAGGTCGAGGAACACACCGAACCTTCAGCCCCGATTCCGGGCCAAGGCAGCGATCCCAGCCTCCCTACCGCACGCAGAACACGTCCAACTCAACGTATTTCCGCCGCCTGATGGCTGCGGAATGAGGGCAGCAACACGCGATTGCCGTAACCGCTCAAATGGTCACCGTCGAAATAGAGCGGCCTCCCCGCTTGCTCTGGCTGGCAGGTCGTCCCTGGGCACAGTACCGGCAACGGGTCCCAGACACTTGCGCCAGGCAGCGCCTGCGCCACCTGCTGCAAGCTGGTCAATGCGGGTGCCCGCAGTGCTTCCATTCGCTCACGCGCAACCGCCATGCCATTCACGCAGATTGGATTGCTGCGGTTGAACGCATCCGAGCAGCGGAACGGCGGGGCAGCCAGCACCGGCTTCGGCGCTTCCAGCACGATCCGCACGCCGCGATCCGCCAGTGGCTTCAGCTCGACGATCGCAGCCTGCACGTCGGCAGCACGTTGCGCGGCTGATGCCTCACTCAGTACCGATGCATACGCCTGCTGCTGATCGAACAGGCCATATTGCTCAACCAGCCTTGGCACCCGCAGACCGGGCAGGAACAGCACATCGCCGGCACGCGCCTGGGCGGCAACATCAGCCAGCGTGTTGTGTACGTAGGCATCGCAGCCCGGATCGGCTTGTTGCCGACCTTGCAATCCGACCAGCGCACAGCCTGTACTTGCGTACAGGCGGGCCTGCCCACCGTCGAGTAAAACCACGCGGCGGAGCATTTCGCCATATGCCAATGCATGCGAGTCACCCGCCACGAACAGACGCCACTCAGCGCCTTTCCCAGCAGCACACTTGCCACGCTCGAACTGCTGCACGTGATCACCCGTGATCGACAGGCGCGACACCACCAGTTCGCAATCAGGGAATTCCTTCTTCAAACTCTTCGCATACGGGTACCAGTCCAGCGGATGGCGACTGACTGTGCTCAGGGAAATATGCTTGGCAGCGCGCTCCAACTGCTTTTGCACAGCCATACCCAGCAACACCAACACCACGCCGGCCGTCACCCAACGCAGGTCCGAGCCACGCCAGCGCCTGCCAAAGCGCAACGGCTGCTCGACCCAGCGCCATGACAGCCAAGCCAACTCCGCGGTGCAAACCAAAGCCAGTGCCCCGGTGAGCAACGAGTCCAAGCCAACCGTCCAACGGAACAGCACGAATACCGGCCAATGCCATAGATAAAGCGAATATGACATCCGCCCTATCACCAGCATCGGTTGCGCCGACAGACCGCTGCCGACCCAGCTGGCAGCGGAGCGATGCAGCAACGCCAGCAAACCCAGCGTGCCCAGCACCGGCCATAAACCATCGATCCACGGCGAGTGGCCGGGACGCGCAGCCCACAACCCATAAGCCAGCATGCTGGCACTGCCCAACTGCAACAGCATTGACCAAGGCCCCGTCGTCAGGCGCGACTCTGCGGTCACATGCCTACGCATGTCGAGCATCTGGAACAGCAGTACACCCGCGCCCAACTGCCAGAACCGCGTGGTGGTCTGGTAGAAGGACGCGATCTCCTGCCCGCCCTGCAGCGCGCGGCTGATCGCAAACAGCAGCGAACCAGCCGTGGCAAGGCCAAACAACAGCATCGACAAGCCCCGGCCCCGGCCGCCTTTGGACCAAGCCATGAACAACAGGGGGAACAGCAGATAGAACTGTTCCTCCACGCCGAGTGACCAGGTATGGGTGTAAGGATTGAACTCACTACGTGGCGAGAAGTAATCGTTGCCCGTGCCGGCCAATACCCAGTTGCTCAGCCCCACAAAGGCCATGCGCCCGGTCTTGCCACTGGTTTCGCTGAGCCAGGACTCGGGAATGAACAAGGTGCTCAGCAGGCCGGTGACCAGCAGGCACACGACCAGCGCCGGCATGATCCGGCGCATGCGCCGCGCATAGAAACCCAGCACTCCCTTCCAGCCCCCGAAGCTGGAAGAGCGCGCCACAGAGGCACTGACCACATAGCCGGAGATCACGAAGAAGACATCCACGCCGGTAAAACCGCCCGGCAACCAGCTCGGATTGAGGTGGTAGAAGATGACCGCGAGCACGGCAATGGCACGCAGGCCGTCAACGTGGGGGTAATAGCCTTCCTGCTTCGGATGTCCCTGCATTGCATTCCCCTCAAGAAAACGGGCGCCGCTGGCGCCCGTTGTCTGCATCATATCGAATCGCTTACCAGACCAGATCGTCCGGCACCTGGTACTGCGGGTCCGCGTAGGGATCAGCATCCGCCGGAGCATTCGGATCGACCTTCAGCGCCACTGCCTGGGCAAAGATCCCCTCGGCCTGTGCCAACACCTCGGCTGTCACCAACAGGTAGCGGCCGTTCTGCTGCAGCACGCCGAGTTCACCGGCGTTGAGCGCCTTGAGTTGATCAGCGTTGACGTAGACGCGCTTGATCTTGCCGCCATACGGGAAATGACGGGCAATGTCGGCGTTCGGATCGTTCAGACTCTTGTCCTTGATCAGCTCATCGAGCTTGGCGCGCGCCTCACGGCGCAGGCGTGCTTCTTCCTGCTTGGCCTGTTCGGCCTGGATGCGTTCGTCCTTTTCCTTCTGCGCACGGATCGCATAGGCCTTGGCCAGATCGATGTCTTCCTGCGAGCGCGGCTTGCGTGGCCCCTGCTGCGGCCGACCTTGCCCGGGCTTGCCCGGATGGGAAGGCTTGCCAGCGTGCACGGGTTTGTTGCCAGCCTGTGGCCGGCCCTGCCCCGGCTTGCCCTGCGGGCGGCCGTCACGACGCACTTCCGGCTTGCGCTCCGGCTTGGGAGCAGGTTTGAAACCCAGCCCTAGCAGCTGGTCACGAATATTGTCACTCATGGGAAATATCAGTAGTGCGGGGGCGGTGGTTCATCGGCGGCGTCGGCATACAACGCCGTGCGCACCTTGCCCAGGTCATCAAGTAGGTGGCGCAGCAGATCAGCGTTGCGCGAGCCCTGCATGCGGGCATCAGCCAAAGCCTCGCTCATCTCCGCCAACGCCTGCTCCTGGAAGGAAACACGCATCTCCAGTTCAACCAGGCGTGCTTCCAGCGCTTGTTCGCGCTGCTCGGGAGTTGATTCATGCATGTACGGAACGTCCTCGACCAATGCCGTAATACGCCAGGCCTGCGGCTTCGATTTCAGCCGGGTCGTAGAGGTTACGGCCATCAAATACCACCGCATCACCCAGCGCTTCACGCATGCGCGCAAAGTCCGGGCTGCGGAACTGCTTCCACTCTGTGATCACCACCAGAGCGTCTGCGTCATGTAGCGCGGCAAATGCGGAATCGCAGAAAACCAGGTCATCACGCTCGCCAAAAACGCGGCGGGCTTCGTCCATGGCTTCCGGATCGAACACCTGCACCTTGGCGCCGGCTTCCCACAGCTGTGCCAATACGCGCCGGCTCGGTGCCTCGCGCATGTCGTCCGTGTTCGGCTTGAATGCCAGCCCCCATACCGCAAAGGTCTTGCCACGCACGCCTTCGTCTTCACCGCGATCGTAGTGACGCTGGATCAGCTCGAAGAGATGGCCTTTCTGGGCGGCATTCACCGCCTCCACCGCATTGAGCAGCTGCGGCTGGTGACCGTGCTGTGCGGCGGTTCGCGCCAGCGCCTGCACGTCCTTGGGAAAACAGGAGCCTCCGTAGCCAGCACCTGGATAAATGAAGTGCCAGCCGATGCGCGGATCAGAGCCTATGCCCTGGCGCACCTGCTCGATATCGGCACCAACGCGCTCGGCGATATTGGCGATTTCATTCATGAAGCTGATCTTGGTCGCCAACATCGCGTTGGCGGCGTACTTGGTCAGCTCGGCCGAACGCACGTCCATTTCCACAACGCGATCACGGTTGCGGTTGAACGGCGCATACAGTCGCCGAAGTACCGTCACCGCCTGATCGTTGTTGGCACCAATGACGATGCGATCCGGGCGCATGCAGTCTGCGACCGCATCACCTTCTTTCAGGAACTCGGGATTGGAGACCACATCGAAGGCAATCTCCTGGCCGCGCGCGGCCAGCTCTTCTGCGATGGCAGCGTGAACCTTGTCCGCAGTGCCAACCGGCACCGTCGATTTATTCACCACCACCGTCGGCCGCGCCAGATGGCGGCCGATGGTGCGGGCAACCGCCAACACGTACTGCAGATCAGCACTGCCGTCTTCGTCCGGCGGCGTACCGACCGCGATGAAGATCACCTCACCGTGGTCGATCGCCTTCGCCGCTTCCGTGGTGAAGGCCAGACGCCCGGAGGCGTGATTGGCCTTCACCATCGGCTCCAGGCCAGGTTCGTAGATCGGGATGATGCCGCGCTCCAGACCATCGACCTTGGCCTGGTCGATATCGACGCAGACCACATCGTGCCCTACTTCCGCCAAGCAGGTCCCGGTCACGAGACCCACATAGCCGGTTCCGAAAATAGCTACACGCATGGTTGCGTCTACTCCGTAACTCAGCCTTACGGCATGACGCCCAGCAACTCGACGTCGAAGCTCAACGTCGCGTTCGGGCCGATCGGACCGCCCGGGGTGCCGGCTTCGCCATAGGCCAGTTCACCCGGAATCCAGAAGCGGTACTTGGAACCAACCGGCATCAGCGCCACGCCTTCGGTCCAGCCCTTGATGACCTGGTCCAGACCAAAATCAACCGGCTGACCGCGCTGGTAGCTGCTGTCGAACACTTCGCCGCTGAGCAGCTTGCCTTCGTAGTTGACGCGCACGCGGCTGGTGGCCATCGGGCGCTCGCCGCTGCCGGCGCGGATCACCTGGTACTGCAGGCCCGAAGCGGTGGTCACCACGCCCGGCTGGGTCTTGTTCTTGGCGAGGAAAGCATTGCCTTCTTCACGGTTTGTCTGGGCAGCCTTGCCGGCCGCGGCCTTCATTTCAGCTTCCTTGGTGGCGCTGAATGCCTGCAGCACGCCCTGCGCCTGCTCGTGGGTCATCAGCGGGGTGCCCTTGGCGAACACGGTGCTGACCGCCTGGAACACCGAATCCAGATCAATCTCATCCTTGATGCGTGCCAGCGACGGGCCGACGGCGAAGCTGCCCAGCATCAGGCCAACCTTTTCGCGGTCAACCGACGGCGGTGCACTGCCCGGGGCCATGCCCGGAACCTGCTGGCCCGAACGCGCCATCATCACGGTGCGCAGTGCCTGGTCGGTCTTCTGTGCATCTTCCTGCGACAGCAGCGGCTGGCCGCCAGCAAAGGCGTTCTCAACGGCACGGCGCAATGCGGCCACGTCTACTTCCGAGGCAACCGGCTCAAACGAGCTCGCCACGTCGAGACCGATGGCGTAGCCAATCTTTTCACGATCCGAGGTCAAAACAGACTTCTCCTTGGTCGCCGCCGCAGCGGCAGGTTGTTGCGAAAAAACGACCCCGGGGGCCGCCATCGCCAAAATCAGAAGCGACGCAACCGCGCCACGCTTTCCCATCTTCATTCGCTGCATTCCTGGAAGTGAACAAACGCCACCGGCGGCGCGAGGGGCGACATTGTCGCACGCGCACCGCAGATGTCGAGGCACATCAGCGCCGTGGCGCGGGTGCGTCCAGCGCGCGATCAATCGCTGCCCGCAGCTCCGGGTCATCCGGTTTCACCCGGCTGGGGAACTGTGCCAGGACCCGACCATCGCGTGATATCAGATATTTGTGAAAGTTCCAGGCCGGCGCCACGCCACTGATGCGCGTCAGATCCTGATACAGCGGCGTCGTTTCCGGCCCGAT
Source organism: Stenotrophomonas sp. 21LCFQ19 (assembly GCF_056861425.1). Taxonomy (NCBI): domain Bacteria; kingdom Pseudomonadati; phylum Pseudomonadota; class Gammaproteobacteria; order Lysobacterales; family Lysobacteraceae; genus Stenotrophomonas; species Stenotrophomonas sp. 21LCFQ19. Next base: position 163,342 of record NZ_JBSPUF010000010.1, read on the forward strand.
CACATGAACCTTCTGGAACATCGGGAATTTCACCCCATAGGTAAGCGTGCAGAACTCCTGGATCTGTTCCTCACTGCCAGGCTCCTGGCCTTTGAAATCATTGGATGGAAAGCCCAATACGGCAAAACCACGTGGCGACAGTTCCTGCTGCAATGCCTCCAGCCCCTCGTATTGCGGGGTAAACCCGCACTTGGAGGCGGTATTCACTACCAGTAGCACCTTGCCGCCATACGCGCGATTCAGGTTTACCTCTTCTTTTCCGGCCAGCGAACGGTAGTTGCGGTCAAGCAACGGACCGGCAGCGGCATCCAGTGCCACACCCCCGCCAGCAATAAAAGCAATAGATATCAACAAATTACGAATGCTCACTGGCTTCTCCTGAACACTACAAACAAGTTTGGAACGGCATAAGCCATTAGTTTGGTCGCAAGCAGTTGCATGTTGGCGTGTCGGTGTTATAGTTGCATACAACACCAGCCACCCTACACAGGGGCCCCATGAACACCAAGCACGGCAGACACGCTCTCCACGCACTGATGGTCACAGGCACCTTGCTGTTGCTGGGCTGCTCAACCTCCCTCGGCAACGGCCTTGCCGATGCCAGGGATTATGCAGCCCAGGTGGGCGGTGATGGGCAGGATGCCGACGAAAGCCCCAAAACGAAACGACCGGCCCGGCGTATGCGGACCAGTCTTTCGATGCCTTATTTTTCTTTCGCACAGCTGAATTCGCGGAGCTGACCCATGAGCGATATCCAGTGGAGCGATGGCGCTCCCATTTACCGCCAGCTGAAGGATCGCGTGATAGCGATGATGCTGGACGGAATCCTGAAGCCGGGCGATGCCCTGCCCTCGGTTCGCCAGGTAGCGGCCGAGTACCAATTGAATCCGATCACCGTCTCGCGCGCCTATCAGGAGTTGGCCGACGAGAACCTGGTCGAGAAACGCCGTGGCCTTGGTATGTTCATGACCGAGGAGGCCGCCCAGAAGCTGCGCGGCAACGAGCGTGATCGTTTTCTCAATGACGAATGGCCGGCCGTGCTGGAGCGCATCCAGCGCCTGGGCCTGACCATGGAAGATTTGCTGCCACCGGGGACCACTCTATGAACGCCGTCGAAGCCGTCGTTTCCGCCAAGGGCCTGCGCAAGGCCTACAAGCAGAAGCCAGCGCTGGACAACACCAGCTTCACCATCGAACCGGGCCGCATCGTCGGCCTGATCGGCCCCAACGGCGCCGGCAAGACCACGGCGCTCAAGGCCCTGCTCGGCCTGACCTCGTTTGACGGCGACCTGCAGGTACTGGGCATGGACCCGCGCAGCCAGCGCGACGACCTGATGAATGATGTCTGCTTCATCGCCGACGTGGCGGTGCTGCCACGCTGGTTGCGGGTCAAGGAAGCCATCGACTTCGTTGCCGGCGTGCACCCGCGTTTTGACCGCGCCCGCTGCGAGCGCTTCCTGGCCAACACCAAGCTCAGCCCCAAACAGCGCGTGCGCGAGATGTCCAAGGGCATGGTGGTACAGCTGCACCTCGCCCTGGTGATGGCCATCGACGCCAGGATCCTGGTGCTGGACGAGCCCACCCTGGGCCTGGACATCATGTACCGCAAGGAGTTCTACCAGCGCCTGCTGGAGGATTACTTCGACGAGCAGAAGACCATCATCATCACCACCCACCAGGTGGAAGAGATCGAGCACATCCTGACCGACGTGCTGTTCATCCGCGACGGTTCGATCGTGCTGTCCTCCGACATGGAGGCACTGGCCGAGCGCTACACCGAGCTATTGGCCTCGGCCGACACACTGCAGGCAGCGCGTGCACTGGGTCCGATCGAAGAACGCGCCCTGCCATTCGGCAAGACCGTGCTGCTCTTTGATGGCGCCAACCGCAACCAACTCGCCGCCATGGGCGAAATCCGCACCCCCGGCCTGGCCGACCTGTTCGTGGCCACCATGAAGGGAACCTACGCATGAACGCCGCTCACCACATCACCCCGCTCGGCAAGTTCAAATGGCTGCTCAAGCGTGAGTACTGGGAAAACCGGGGCGGCTTCGTCTGGGCCCAGGTCATCACCGGCGGCATCGCCATCCTGTTCGCCATCATCGGCGCGCTGATTGGCGTGTTCGCCGCCCGCAATTCCGATGGCATCAACCACACCGGCGATGTCAGCGAATACCTCAAGGTCATGGGCGCATTCGGCGATGGGCTGCTGCTGGCAGGCATCTTCCTGGCATCGTTGATCCTGGCCTTCGTGGTGTTCTTCTACGCACTTGGCAGCCTCTACGACGATCGCCGCGACCGCAGCGTGCTGTTCTGGAAGTCATTGCCGGTCTCGGACACCCAGACCGTGCTGTCCAAGGCCCTGTGGGCACTGGTATTGGCACCGCTGATCGCGATGGCCATCGGCCTGGCTGTCGGCCTGGTGCTATGGGTAGTGGCCATGTTGGGCGCAGCCGGTGCCGGCGCCACCAGCCCCTGGGCGATTGCCACCCACTCGCACCCGTTCCGCATCCTGGGTCTGATCCTGAGCACGCTTCCGGTCAGCCTGCTCTGGGCGTTGCCAACCGTCGGCTGGCTGATGTTCTGCTCGGCGCTGGTGCGGACCAAGCCGTTCCTGTGGGCGGTGCTGATCCCGCTACTGGCCTGCACCATGATCAGCATCCTCGGCGCGATGCCGGGCGTGAAGCTGCCGCTGGGCTGGATCTGGTACACCGTTGCCTACCGCGGCCTGCTCAGCGTGTTCCCGTCTTCCTGGCTGCCGCGCGGCCTGACCGACACCAACATCCGTGGCGAAGACCTGCAGACCCCGGCCGACCTGGTGCAGTGGTTGCTGCAGCACCATAGCCTGGGCAAGGTACTCTCCAACCCGGATATCTGGATCGGCGCCGTGGTCGGTATCGCCTTGATCGTCGCCGCCATCTACCTGCGCCGCCGTCGCGACGACATCTGAGTTCTGATCAGGAGAATGTTCATGCACAAGACGTTTGTACTGGCCGCATTGCTGGCTGCGCCGGGCGCAGCCTTCGCCAGCCAGCCCTGCGCGTTTACCGCACCCCAGTCGCTGAACCTGGACCTGGGAAGCAGCAAGACCGTGATGTTTGAAGTGAACAGCCATGACCTGCGCCTGCAGGCCAGCCCGGGCGCAAAAGCGGCCGTCAGCGGACGCGGCTGTGCTTCCAGTCAGGAACTGCTGGACCAGCTCACGCTGAGCCAGCGCAAGGTTGGCGACAAGCTGGTGGTGACGCTGGAACGCCGCAACCAGGGGCTGAACATCAACATGGGCCACACCTACGCCTACCTGGACCTGACCGGCAGCCTGCCGGACGACATCCTGGTACAGCTCAAGGTCGGTTCCGGTGATGCCTCGCTGGTCGGCGCCAAGAGCATGAGCGCCGACGTGGGCTCTGGCGATGTCAGTGCGCGTGACATCAAGGGCCTGGCAACGGCGGCAGTGGGTTCAGGCGATGTCGAGTTCCACAACATCGGCTCGCTTCACGTGCTCTCTGTTGGATCGGGCGATGCCAGGATCGACGGCGTCCGCGGCGACGCCCGGATCGGCACTGTCGGCTCCGGTGACGTCGAGCTGCGCGGTGTACAGGGTGCCGTAAGCATCGAAAGCATCGGCTCCGGTGACGTCGACATTCGCGATAGCCGCGGCGCCGTGCAGTTGGGCTCACTGGGTTCGGGCGACCTGGATGTCCGTGGCGCCGCCAGCCTCAAGGTGGATAGTCTCGGCAGTGGCTCGGTGAATCATTCCGGCATCAGCGGCAGCGTCGAGCTGCCGAAAAAACGCTAATTCCTTCTTATCGCAACGGAACGCAGACCATGAAGATCCTCAACGCATCCCTGCTCGCCTTGGCGCTGACACTCCCCTTGGCCGCCTGCGGCGAGAAGCCAGCAGCCAATGCACCTGCGACCGACACCACCATCGGCGCCAAGGTCCGCGAAGCCACCGACAAAGCCCGCAAGGAAATGGCGGAGGGCAACATCAGCATCGGCTCCGATGGCGCCAAGGTGGAGGTCACCCCGACCGGCGACCTGCTGATCAACAGCACCTCCATCCCGCTCAATGACAGCCAACGCGCGATTACCCTGCGCTACCGCACGCAGGTGATCGGCATTGCCGAGGCTGGCATCGACATCGGCGTGCAGGGGGCCAACCTCGGTGCGCAGGCTGCGGGCGAAGCGATCAAGGGCATCTTCTCTGGCAACTCCGAGCAGATCGAAGCACGCATCAATGCCGAGGCGGACAAGATCAAGGCCAGCGCCGCCAAGATCTGCGACCAGCTGCCTGCACTGATGGCCACCCAGCAGCAACTGGCTGCGGCGGTGCCCGAGTTCAAGCCGTACGCAAAGATGGACCAGAGCGACATCGACGATTGCCGCAACGGCAACGGCAACGTCCAGATCCCCTGATGGGGAGCCTGACCTGCACTCTGGCGGGGGCGGTAGAATGACCGCCCCCGCCGTTGCTGCCCCGATGCCATGAATAGACTGTTGTTGCTGATCCTCGTTGCCTTCGCCACCCTGGCCACCGGCTGTGACCGCGAGAAGTACGCCGAGCACCGCAGCGAGCGCAGCAAGCCCAAGGCCGAGGTCACCCTCGAGCGCATCGCCATCCGCCGCGCGCCCTACCCCAACCTCGACATCCTGCCGGATGGCCGCCTGCGCGTTGATGACATCGTCATCCCCTTGAACGCCGAGCAGCAGGCAATGCTGCAGACCAGCTTCGTCAAGCTGCAGATCCTGCGCCAGAACACTTTGGTGGACGCCGATCCGGCATCCGCACAGGAGCGCACGCTGCCGCTGCAGGTCCCCGAAGGCCAGTCGCCGTTCCCGCCGGACCTGGCCAAGCACATTCCCGAGTTCGAGAAGTACGACGAAGCCCTAGCCAACCTGCGCGCTGTGCGCTGAGCCTGTAGTGCCGACCCATGGTCGGCAATGGCTGCACCTGCAAGGTCAATGTAGTGCCGAGCCATGCTCGGCAGGGGCCTGCCCAGCAACCTCTCCCGCAGGAGCCGCGTAAACCGCGACGCCAACACCACCCGAAGGTCCGAAAGCCAACCCCTCCCCAGCCCTCCCCTTCGCTACGCGAAAGGGAGGGGGCAAACCCATCAATGGTCGTGGATGCCACCCAGGGTCAGCGCCGCCGGATCGAGCAGGCGTTTCAGCTCGGCCTCGGACAAACCGCTGTCCTCCAGCGCCACTTCCAGCACCGGACGCTGCTCCTTGTAGGCGCGCTTGGCAATCGCCGCGGCCTTCTCGTAGCCGATGATCGGGTTCAGCGCAGTGACCAGGATGGGATTGCGGGCCAAGGCCTCACGCACCCGCTCCTGCTTGACCACCAGGCCCACGAAGACCTTGTCGGCCAGCAGGTTCATCACATTGGACAGCAACTGGATCGAATCCAGCAGGTTGGCCGCGATCAGCGGCAGCGCCACGTTCAACTGGAAGTTGCCGGTCTGCCCGGCCACGGTGATCGCCGCATGGTGGCCAATCACCTGCGCAGCCACCATCACCGTTGCCTCCGGGATCACCGGATTGACCTTGCCCGGCATGATCGAGCTGCCCGGCTGCAAGGCCGGCAGCTCCACTTCGCCCAGGCCGGCCAGCGGACCGGAGTTCATCCAGCGCAGGTCATTGGCGATCTTGATCAAGGCCACTGCCAGCGCATTGAGCTGGCCTGACAGTTCCACCGCGTCGTCCTGCGCAGCCAGTCCTTCAAACTTGTTGGCCGCACTCTCGAACTTGACCCCGGTGCTGAGCGACAACGCCCGCGCCACCTTGCCGCCAAAGCGCGGATCGGCGTTGATGCCGGTGCCGATCGCGGTGCCGCCCAGCGGCAAGCGGCGCAGGCGCTTCAAGGCATCCTCGATGCGCCCTTCGGCCGAGGCCAGCTGGGCCGACCATGCGCCGAATTCCTGGGCGAAGGTCAGCGGCATCGCGTCCATCAGGTGGGTGCGACCGGTCTTGACGATCTTGCCCAGGGTGCGGGCGCGCTTGTCGATGGTCTTGCGCAGGTGCTTCAGCGCCGGCAGCAGCGATTCCACCACCTCGAGCTGGGCCGAGACGCGGATGGCGGTCGGGATCACGTCATTGGAGCTCTGCCCCAGATTGACGTGATCGTTGGGATGCACCGCGGTCTTGCCGGCCTTGCCACCGTGGTTGGCCAGCGTGGCGATGACCTCGTTGGCATTCATGTTCGACGAAGTGCCCGAGCCGGTCTGGTAGACATCGATCGGGAACTGGCTGTCATGCGCACCGATGGCCACTTCGGTGGCCGCCGACTGGATCGCCTTGCCAATACCCTTGGGCAGCAGCCCCAGGCCGGTGTTGACCTCGGCCGCGGCGCCCTTGATCAGGCCCAGCGCACGAATGAAGGCGCGTGGCATGCGCTGCCCGGAAATCGGGAAATTCTCGACCGCACGCTGCGTCTGCGCGCCCCACAGGGCCTCGGCGGGCACCTGCAGCTCGCCCATGCTGTCGTGTTCGGTCCGGAAACCACTCTTGGAAACCTTGCTCATCATCAACTCCGCACATCTTCGTTGGGGTAAAAGGAAGCTGCTGCGGCTGGCAATGGGCAGGCTTCCCTGGCTGGCGGCTGCGCACACCATACCCGTCATGTGCGGCGATGGCACCTGCGGCCGACGGAATTCAATGGCCCGCCAGCGGTCGTTGTCCCGGCAGCGTAGAATATGCGCCCCCGCTACTGCCCAACGCCTGCCGCCATGACGGATACGTCCCGCCAAGAAGCCGCCCTGCTCGCCCTGTCCCCGCTTGATGGCCGTTATGCCGGCAAGGTCGACGCCCTGCGCCCGATCTTCTCCGAGTACGGCCTGATCAAGGCCCGCGTCAAGGTCGAGATCGAATGGCTGCTGGCGCTGGGCGCCGAACCGGGCATCACCGAGCTGGCCGACTTCTCGGCAGCCGGCAAGGCCAAGCTGCGCGCGCTCGCCGACGGCTTTTCCGTCGAGAATGCTGCCCGCGTCAAGGAGATCGAGCGCACCACCAACCACGACGTCAAGGCCGTGGAGTACTTCATCAAGGAGCAGCTCAAGGACGACGCGGAGCTGGCACCGGCGCTGGAGTTCGTGCATTTCGCCTGCACCAGCGAGGACATCAACAACCTGTCCTACGGCCTGATGCTGGCTGAAGCCCGCGACAAGGTGATCGTGCCCGGTTACAGCGGCATCGCCGCCTCGCTGCGCCAGCTCGCCCACGCCCAGGCCGAACAGCCGATGCTGTCGCGCACCCACGGCCAGACCGCCTCGCCGACCACCCTGGGCAAGGAGCTGGCCAACGTCGTCGCCCGTCTGGAACGGCAGATCCGCCAGATCGGCGCGGTCGAGCTGACCGGCAAGATCAACGGCGCCGTCGGCAACTACAACGCCCACGTCGTCTCCTACCCGAACATCGACTGGCCGGCCTTCGCTGAGCGTTTCGTGACCTCGCTGGGCTTGGTGTTCAACCCCTACACCACCCAGATCGAGCCGCATGACAACGTCGCCGAGATCGGTGACGCCGCGCGCCGCGCCAACACCATCCTGATCGACCTGGCCCGCGACATCTGGGGCTATATCTCGCTGGGTTACTTCAAGCAGAAGCTCAAGGAAGGCGAAGTCGGCTCCTCGACCATGCCGCACAAGGTCAATCCGATCGATTTCGAGAATGCCGAAGGCAACTTCGGTATCGGCAATGCCTTGTTCGAGCACTTCAGTGCCAAGCTGCCGATCAGTCGCTGGCAGCGCGACCTGACCGATTCCACCGTGCTGCGCGCCGTCGGCACCGCCTTCGGCCACAGCCAGGTGGGCCTGGAGTCGCTGGCCAAGGGCCTGGGCAAGCTGACCGTGAACCCGGAGCGCCTGGACGCCGATCTGGACGCTGCCTGGGAAGTGCTGGCTGAAGCCGTGCAGACGGTAATGCGCCGCCACGGCCTGCCGAATCCCTACGAGCAGCTCAAGGCCCTGACCCGCGGCCACGGCATCACCGCCGATTCGATGCGCGAATTCATCGAGACCCTGGAGCTGCCGGCCGACGCCAAGCAGCGCCTGCGCGAGCTGACCCCGGGTGGGTATGCGGGTCTGGCGGCTGAGTTGGCCAAGGCGATCTGAGCAGCAGAAATGCTGAGTGCTTAAAGCCATTCTCCCGTTCACGGGGTGAGAGCAGCAGGCTGCGAACCATTGGTTCGCTGCTGCTCGAACGCCCTTGCGCCAGCGCAAGGGCCGGGGCGCGCAGCGGGGGTTGGGATGAGGGCAAGCTTCTGGATGTAGTGCCGAGCCACGCTCGGCAGAAGCTTTCCCGGTGAAGCCTCTTGCCGAGCATGGCTCGGCACTACGGGTGCATTCTTTTCGCTGAATTTGATCCAGATCAGTCGCCTACGGTGCGCATTGCCGCGAACAAGGGGACAATGGAGGTCTGCGCGCCCGGCGCGCCCCTGTTCGACCTCCGTTGCAAAGGATTTCCCCCATGGCTGCACGCAAGCAAAAGACCTATCCGATCGAAGTCCAGGCCAAGCCCGGCCTGCCGCTGGGCATGAGCCCGGCCACCTTCCTGCGCGATTACTGGCAGAAGCGCCCGCTGTTGATCCGCGCCGCCTTCCCGGACTTCGAGACCCCGGTAATGCCAGAAGACCTGGCCGGCCTGGCCTGTGAAGAAGGCGCGCTGGCGCGCATCGTCAGCCATGACCGCGCCACCGACGGCTGGACCCTGCGTACCGGCCCGTTCCAGGAAGAAGACTTCCCCGGCATGCCCGACCACGACTGGACCCTGCTGGTGCAGGACGTGGACAAGTGGGACCCGGAAGTGCGCGCGCTGACCTCCTATTTCAACTTCCTGCCGCGCTGGCGCATGGACGACGTGATGATCAGCTTTGCCGCCACCGGCGGTTCGGTTGGTGCCCATGTCGACCAATACGACGTGTTCCTGCTGCAGGCCCATGGCCAGCGCCGCTGGCAGATCGACGCCAGCGAATCGACCAAGGGCAAGCGCCCGTCACTTGAGTTCCGTCCCGACGTTGAACTGAAGCTGCTGAAGAAGTTCAAGGCGACCCACGATTGGGTGCTGGGCCCGGGTGACATGCTGTACCTGCCGCCGAACGTGCCGCACAACGGCGTTGCCGTGAACCCCTGCCTGACCTTCTCGTTCGGCATGCGCGCGCCGTCCTCGGCCGAGCTGATCAGCGATTATCTGGACGACCTGGTCGCCGACGCCGACGAATCCATCCGCTTCCAGGACCCGGACCTGAAGCTGCCGGAAGACCCGAACGAGATCGACGAGGCCGCCATGAAGCGCGTGGTCGCCGCGCTCAATGCGCTGCGCATGAACGACCCGGATCGCCTCGGCAACTGGTTCGGCCGTTTCATCACCACCTACCGCGCCGCCGGCGACATCCTGCCCTCGCAGGCGCCGCCATCGCCGGAAGAAGTGGTCGTCGAGCTGGAAAATGGCGGCGTGCTCGAGCGCCACCCCTGGGCCCGCCTGGCCTGGCGTCGCGCCACCCGTGGTGCCTCGCTGTATTGCTCGGGCCTGGCCTTCCAGCTGTCAATCAAGGACGCGCAGACCCTTGCTGGCGCGGAGCAGATCGACATCACGCTGTTCAACAAGCTCGGCAACAAGGGCCGTGATGCGTTGATGGAACTGATTGTCGGCGGCCATTACCAGCTGCTGGACGTGGAAACCATTGCCGCCATGCTCGCCGAGCAGGACGCGTTGGAAGCCATGGACGAGGTGGCCGAAGAAGACCAGGTCGAGGAAGATTTCGACGACGAAGACTTCGACGACGAGGCCGATGCTCCGGAAGTCGAGATCGAAGTGATCGAATACAGCGAAGCCGGTGAAGGCGAGCCGTCCAGCGCCAGCATCGAGACCGTGCTGGTCAATGATGAGGGCGTCGAGGTCGTGGTCATCTGTGACGACGGCGAGGAAGAAGACGAAGACGACGCGGAAACCCCGTCGGCATGAGTCAAACCGCGATCTTCCATGTAGAGATCGCCGACTACGCCGTGCAGCAGGCACTGCTGCACGGCGTGCGTCATACCGTATTCGTCAGTGAGCAGAACGTCCCGGCCGAGCTGGAAATAGACGAGCTGGACCCGCTCAGCGACCACGCGCTGGCCTTGGATGAACACGGCCAAGCCATCGGCGCCGCCCGCTTGACCCCGGATCAGCGCATCGGCCGCATGGCCGTGCTCGCCGCCTGGCGCGGCAAGGGCGTCGGCCAAACCTTGCTGAATGCGCTATTGAGCGCCGCCCGCAAGCGCGGCTGGGGCGAAGTCAGCCTGCATGCCCAGCTGCATGCCCGCGACTTCTATGCCAGTAACGGGTTTCTGCCGGAAGGTGTTGAATTTGAAGAAGCCGGCATCGGTCACCAGACCATGCGCCGGCGCCTGGACGGGGCAATGCGGGTACAGGACCCGGACCAGGCCCGCGCTGCCATGGCCGCGGTCATCCACGGCGCACGTCGCCACCTGCACCTGCAGCTGCGCGGCAACGACGCCCTGCTCGGCCAAGCGCTGGTCCTGGATGCGCTGCGCGGCTTTGCGACCGCCCGCCACGACAAGCAGGTACTGGTGCTGCTGCACGAAGCCGACCTGCCAGCCCTGCCCGCAGCCTTCATCGCCCTGGTGCAGCGCCTGCCCAGTGTGTTCAAGCTACGTGAGCCGGTAGACCCGATGGACTGCGAGGTCAGCTCGGCCGCTATCAGCAACGATCGGGGCGACTGCTACTTTCGTCCAATGGGCGCCCGCGTCGAAGGCGAGCTGTCGCTGGACAGCCCCGCCCGCGCGCAGCAGCAGGAAGCGCTGTTCAAGCGTATCTGGGAGCGTTCACGTGATTGCAACGGGCTTCGCGTACTAGGTGTCTGAGCATTGACCGGGACAGGACAAGCCGCAGTCAGGTATTAATGCGCGGGACAGTGTAGGTGCCCCTTCCTGTCCAGTGAGGGGTATAATTTCGTGGTTAGAACACGCCCGCGCGGGACGCTGTAGCAGGTCCGCCGGTTCCCAGAACTACCCCACAAGTGAATCCGACTCTCCATCGTGGACAATCTACTGAAGCAGTTTGCGCAATCATCGCAGCTCGCCGGCGGCAACGCCTCCTATGTCGAGGACCTGTACGAACAGTACCTCGTCTCCCCGGACAGTGTGGACCCCAAGTGGAAGTCCTACTTTGACGGCTTCAAAGGCCGCGAAGCTGGCGATGTGCCGCACTCTGCCGCCATCGCACACATCACCGAAGCCGCGAAGAACGCTGGCAAGGTCGGCGCCAACGCCGGTTCCGGCGACGAGCGCGAGCGCAATGTCGGCCGTCTGATCACCGCCTACCGTTCACGCGGCCACCTCGGCGCCAATCTTGATCCGCTGGGCCTGACCCCGCCGGTCAACCCGCCGGACCTGGGCCTGCCCTTCCACCACCTCAGCGATGCCGACCTCAACGACGAGTTCAGCACCGGTGGTGTCGGCGGCCAGCCGCGGATGAAGCTGCGTGACCTGTTTGCGCGCCTGAAGGCGACGTATACCGGCTCGATCGGCGCAGAGTTCATGTATATCGCCGAAGTCGAACAGCGCCAGTGGCTTTACCAGCGCCTTGAGGCTGCCGGTGGCAACTACAACCTGGATGCCGACACCAAGCGTCGCACCTTGGAGCGCCTGACCGCGGCCGAAGGCCTCGAGCGTTACCTGCACACCAAGTACGTCGGCCAGAAGCGCTTCTCGCTGGAAGGCGGCGACTCGCTGATCCCGATGATGGACACCATCATCCGCGACGCCGGCAAGGAAGGCGTCAAGGACGTGATCATCGGCATGGCCCACCGCGGCCGCCTGAACGTGCTGGTCAACACCCTCGGCAAGAACCCGCGCAAGCTGTTCGACGAATTCGAAGGCAAGTTCGAGCACGACGACCGCGCCGTTGCCGGTGACGTGAAGTACCACATGGGCTTCTCGGCCGACGTCGCCAGCGATGGCGGCCCGGTGCACCTGGCCCTGGCGTTCAACCCGTCGCACCTGGAAATCGCCGATCCGGTGGTTGTCGGCTCGGTGCGCTCGCGCCAGGAACGCCGCAACGACACCGCGCGCAAGCAGGTGATGCCGGTCCTGATCCACGGCGACGCTGCATTCGCCGGCCAGGGCGTGGTGATGGAGCTGTTCCAGATGTCGCAGGCCCGCGGTTTCGCGGTTGGCGGCACCGTGCACATCGTCATCAACAACCAGGTGGGCTTCACCACCTCCAACCGCGACGACTCGCGCTCGACCCTGTACTGCACCGACATCGCCAAGATGGTCGCGGCACCGGTCCTGCACGTGAACGGCGACGATCCCGAAGCCGTGGTGTTCGCGGCCAAGCTGGCCTATGACTTCCGCCAGCAGTTCAACAAGGACGTCGTGATCGACCTGGTCTGCTACCGCCGCTGGGGCCATAACGAAGCCGACGAACCGGCGATCACCCAGCCGCTGATGTACCAGGTGATCCGCAAGCACAAGACCACCCGCGAGCTCTACGCTGAGCAGCTGGAAGCCGCAGGCGTGATCGCTGCCGGTGCCGGCAAGGAAATGGTCGACACCTACCGCAACAAGCTCGATTCCGGTGAAGTCACCACCGAGCTGGCCACGGTCGAAAAGACCCCGGCCACCAGCAAGATGTTCGTCAACTGGCCGAAGTACCTGTCGGGCAAGCTGTCCGACCCGGTCAGCACCAAGGTCGACATGGGCAAGCTGACCCAGCTGGCCACCATGATCAACACCATTCCGGAAGGCGTGGAAGTGCATTCGCGTGTCGCCAAGGTGTACGACGACCGTCGCAAGATGGCCGCTGGTGAAATCCTGGGCGACTGGGGCTTTGCCGAGAACCTGGCCTACGCAACGCTGCTGGACGAAGGCAATGGACTGCGCCTGGTCGGCCAAGACGTGGGCCGCGGCACCTTCACCCACCGCCACGCGATCCTGCACGACCAGAAGACCGACAACTACTACCTGCCGCTGCGTCAGCTGGTCGAGTCGCCGGAACAGGCCACCATCATCGATTCGCTGCTCAGCGAAGAAGCGGTGATGGCATTTGAATACGGCTTCTCCACCACCGACCCGAACACCCTGTGCATCTGGGAAGGCCAGTTCGGCGACTTCGCCAACGGTGCCCAGGTCGTGATCGACCAGTTCATCGCCTCCGGCGAAGCAAAGTGGGGCCGCATCTCCGGCCTGACCCTGCTGCTGCCGCACGGCTATGAAGGCCAGGGCCCGGAGCACAGCTCGGCGCGTCTTGAGCGCTTCCTGCAGCTGTGCGCACTGGAGAACATGCTGGTCTGCGTGCCGTCGACCCCGGCGCAGGCATTCCACATGCTGCGTCGCCAGATGCGCATGGACACCCGCAAGCCGCTGGTCGTCATGTCGCCCAAGTCGCTGCTGCGTCACAAGCTGGCCGTGTCCAGCCTGGACGACATGGCCAACGGCGAGTTCCAGCACCTGATCGGCGACGCCACCGCGGACGCCAAGAAGGTCAAGCGCGTGGTCGTCTGCTCGGGCAAGGTCTACTACGACCTGCTGGAAGACGTGACCAAGCGCGGCCAGAATGACGTTGCACTGGTTCGCGTGGAACAGCTCTACCCGTTCCCGCGCCCGGCGCTGGCTGCCGAACTGAAGAAGTACGGCAAGGCAACCGACGTCGTGTGGTGCCAGGAAGAGCCGATGAACCAGGGTGCGTGGTACCAGATCAAGCACCACCTGCAGGCATGCGTGGCCGATGGCCAGGCCCTGCACTATGCCGGTCGCCCGCGTTCTCCGTCGCCTGCTGTTGGCCACATGTCCGATCACCTGCGCGAACTCGCACAGCTGCTCGCCGACGCGCTGGTCAACAAGATCGACGACAACTACGCCGAATAAGCCCCCTTTTCCACAAGAAAACGAAACCAGGAAATCAGCCAAATGGCCACCGAAGTCAAAGTACCGGTACTGCCCGAATCCGTCTCCGACGCCACCATCGCCACCTGGCACAAGAAGGCTGGCGAGGCCGTCAAGCGTGATGAGAACCTGCTCGACCTGGAAACCGACAAGGTCGTGTTGGAAGTACCGGCGCCGGTTGATGGCGTGCTGAAGGAAATCAAGTTCCAGGAAGGCGACACCGTCACCTCGAGCCAGATCCTGGCGATCATCGAGGAAGGCGCGGTTGCCGCTGCCGCCCCGGCCGCTGCTGCCGAGGCACCGAAGGCTGCTGCCCCGGCCGCCGCTCCGGCTGCTGCCGCTGCACCGGCCCCGGCTGCCAAGTCGGCTGCCGACGCCCTGCCCCCGGGCGCTCGCTTCTCGGCCATCACCGAAGGCGTGAACCCGGCTGACGTGTCCGGCACCGGCCGTCATGGCGCCGTGACCAAGGAAGACATCGTCAACTTCGCCCGCAACGGCGGCGTCGGCAAGGCCGGCGGTGCACGTCCGGAAGAACGCGTGCCGATGACCCGCATGCGCAAGCGCATCGCCGAGCGTCTGATGCAGTCGAAGAACTCGACCGCCATGCTGACGACCTTCAACGAAGTCAACCTGTCCAAGGTCTCGGCTGCGCGCAAGGAACTGCAGGAAGAGTTCGTCAAGGCCCACGGCATCAAGCTTGGCTTCATGAGCTTCTTCGTGAAGGCTGCCGCCAACGCGCTGCAGCGCTTCCCGCTGGTCAATGCCTCGATCGATGGTGACGACATCATCTATCACGGCTACTCGGACATCTCGATCGCCGTGTCCACCGACAAGGGTCTGGTCACCCCGGTGCTGCGCAACGTCGAGCGCATGTCGTTCGCCGACATCGAGAAGGCCATTGCCGACTACGCCAAGAAGGCCCGTGACGGCAAGCTGTCGCTGGAAGAACTGCAGGGCGGCACCTTCACCGTGACCAACGGCGGCACCTTCGGCTCGCTGATGTCGACCCCGATCGTCAACCCGCCGCAGAGCGCCATCCTCGGCATGCACGCCATCAAGGACCGTCCGATCGCCGAAAACGGCCAGATCGTGATCGCCCCGATGATGTACCTGGCCATGTCCTATGACCACCGCATCATCGACGGCAAGGATTCGGTGCAGTTCCTGGTGGACATCAAGAACCAGCTGGAAAACCCGGGCCGCATGCTGTTCGGTCTGTAATTCCGCTCGAAGCCCCTCTCCCCCCGGGAGAGGGGTTGGGGTGAGGGCCTCGGCCCTCCCGCACCCTCATCCGGCGCTACGCGCCACCTTCTCCCGCAGGGAGAAGGGATTGGTACCAAGGAATCTCAAATGGCTGAACAATTCGACGTCGTCGTCATCGGTGCTGGTCCGGCCGGCTACCACGCTGCCATCCGCGCCGCACAGCTGGGCCTGAAGACCGCCTGCATCGACGCAGCGCTGGGCAAGGACGGCAAGCCGGCCCTTGGCGGCACCTGCCTGCGCGTGGGCTGCATCCCGTCCAAGGCGCTGCTGGACTCCTCGCGCCAGTACTGGAACATGGGCCACATCTTCGATCAGCACGGCATCAGCTTCAACGACGCCAAGATCGACGTGAACAAGATGGTCGGCCGCAAGGACGCCATCGTGAAGCAGTTCACCGGCGGCATCGCCCAGTTGTTCAAGGCCAACAAGGTCGCCACCTACTACGGCTTCGGCCAGCTGCAGGCCGGCAACGTGGTCAAGGTCAAGCAGCACGACGGTTCGGAAGTCGAGCTCAAGGGCACCAACGTCATCATCGCCGCCGGTTCGGATTCGATCGAACTGCCGTTCGCCAAGTTTGACGGCAAGCACATCGTCGACAACGTCGGCGCGCTGGACTTCACCGAAGTGCCGAAGCGCCTGGCCGTGATCGGCGCCGGTGTGATCGGCCTGGAACTGGGCAGCGTGTGGAAGCGCCTGGGTTCGGACGTCACCATCCTGGAAGCACTGCCGGACTTCCTGGCTGCTGCCGATGCGGAAGTCGCCAAGGTTGCCGCCAAGGAATTCAAGAAGCAGGGCCTGAACATCCTGCTCAACGCCAAGGTCTCCAAGACCGAGATCAAGGGCGAAGAAGTCATCGTCAGCTACACCGATGCCGAAGGCGAGAAGAGCCTGACCGTCGACAAGCTGCTGGTGGCCGTTGGCCGTCGCGCTGCCAGCAAGGGCCTGTTGGCCGAAGGCACCGGCGTACAGATCAACGAGCGCGGCCAGATCGTGGTCGACGACCATTGCCACACCGGCGTCGATGGCGTCTGGGCGGTGGGTGACTGCGTGCGCGGCCCGATGCTGGCCCACAAGGGCTTTGAAGAAGGCGTCGCCGTGGCTGAGCTGATCGCTGGCCTGCCGGGCCACGTCAACTTCGACACCATCCCGTGGGTCATCTACACCGAGCCGGAACTGGCATGGGTCGGCAAGACCGAAGCCCAGCTCAAGGCCGAGGGCATCCCGTACAAGGCCGGCAGCTTCCCGTTCGCCGCCAACGGCCGCGCCGTCGCCATGGTGGAGCCGGCTGGCTTCGTCAAGGTGCTGGCTCACGCCGAAACCGACCGCGTGCTGGGCATGCACCTGGTCGGCGCCAATGTCTCCGAGCTGGTGCACGAAGGTGTGCTGACCATGGAGTTCAGCGGCTCGTCCGATGACCTGGCCCGCATCTGCCACGCCCACCCGTCGCTGTCCGAAGCAGTGCACGATGCGGCGATGGCAGTGACCAAGCGCGCCATCCACAAGGCCAACTAAGCTCCACGGCCTGTGACCTGAAGGCTCCGCCAAGGCGGAGCCTTCTTGCTTTTG
Organism: Stenotrophomonas sp. 21LCFQ19; assembly: GCF_056861425.1. NCBI lineage: Bacteria > Pseudomonadati > Pseudomonadota > Gammaproteobacteria > Lysobacterales > Lysobacteraceae > Stenotrophomonas > Stenotrophomonas sp. 21LCFQ19. The sequence continues at coordinate 180,056 of NZ_JBSPUF010000010.1, forward strand.
TAGTCCACGGTCTGCGTGCGCATTCATCGGCGGCAGAACGACCACCTCTTCCCATCCATCAGGAACAACACATGAAGTCCATCTGCGTCTATTGCGGCTCCAACCCCGGCGCCAAGCCCATCTACGTCGAACGCGCCACCGAACTGGGCACGCGCATCGCCAACGAAGGCCTGCGTCTGGTCTATGGCGGCGGCCGTACCGGCCTGATGGGCGCGGTGGCAGACGGTGTGCTCGCTGCTGGTGGCGAAGTCACCGGCGTGATCCCGCAGCATCTGGTGGACATGGAAGTGGCGCACAAGGGCGTGACCTCGCTGGAGATCGTCGGCTCGATGCATGAGCGCAAGTCGCGCATGTTCGACCTGTCCGATGCCTTCGTCGCCCTGCCCGGCGGCTTCGGCACCGCCGAGGAGATCTTCGAGATGCTGACCTGGCGCCAGCTCGGCATCGGCCACAAGCCCTGCGCCTTCCTCGACATCGACGGCTTCTACCAGCCGCTGATCGGCATGATCGATACCATGGTCAGCGAGCGCTTCCTGCACCCGGAGCAGCGCGAAGACCTGTGGTACGGCGACGACGCCACGCAGATGCTGGAGTGGATGCGCAATTACTCGCCGGCCCAGGCCGACAAGTGGTTCGACGAGAAGAAGCGCAACGCGCTGCGTTGAGGCATCGGCGGTCTTTTTGCAGCAGCGGCGTGAGCCGAGAGGCTGGCGGTCCACACAGATCGCCAGCCTGCGCCCGGACAACAGTCAACGCAATTCCTGCAATCGCAATCGATACGTAGCAGAAGCATTCCCAGCGTCGCGGCTGACGCCGCCCCCGCATTCGGTTGGGGCTTTGTGGGAGCGGCGTCAGCCGCGAAGTTCGTATCCTGCACAGGCCAAAGGCCATTGAAGCAGGCAACAACAAACCCCTGCGTGCATCCTGCAATTGCAGCCTATGCGGCGCGGAGGCATAGGTGGCTTCGCGGCTAACGCCGCTCCTACAACAGCAGTGTGCTTAGGCGTGCTGCAGGGTCTGTTCGCGCGCGGCCGGGTAACCCAACAGGTAACCCTGGCCGAAGTTGCAGCCCAGTTCCTTCAGCGTCTGCAGCTGCCGCTCGTTCTCGATGCCCTCGCCTATCGTCTCGATGCCCAGCGTGCGCGCAAGCGACAGCACGCCTTCCACCAGGGTAAGGGTGCTGTTGCCACTTTCATCGTGCAGGCCGGCAACAAAGCTGCGGTCCACCTTCAGCGCGCTGATCGGGAAGCGATGCAGATAGGACAGCGCCGAATAGCCGGTACCGAAGTCATCCAGCTGCACCACCACGCCGCGCTCACGCAGCTGGTGCAAAGCGCGCAGGGTGCGCGGCTCGTCGTCGAGCAGGGCCATCTCGGTGATCTCCACCCGCAGCCGCTCCGGATCAGCGCCCGCAGCATCCAGCATTCCCAGCAAACGCGGTGCGAACTCAGCCGAACGGAAATGCCGCGGCGACACGTTCACCGAAATGTAGCCCACCACCGACGCCGCCATGTCCTGCATGACCTGCTCGTAGATCTGCCAATCCACCTGCTCGATCAGGCCGCTCTCTTCGCCCAACGATAGAAACTCCCCCGGTACCAGCACACCGCGCCGCTCGTGTTGCCAGCGCAACAGCGCTTCGTGACCGACCACCTTGCCATCAAGCAAGGACACGATGGGCTGGTAATACGGCAGGAAATCACGTTTCTTGATCGCCCTTCGCAGGTCCGCCTCCAGCTCCAGGCTGCGCATGGCCTCGTCGTGCATCGCACCGTCGAACATCACGCAACGGTCCTGGCCCTTGAGCTTGGCCCGGTACATGGCCGCATCCGCGTCGCGCAGCAGGTCCGCGCCAGAGGTATAGCGCGCATCCCATACCGCGATTCCGATACTGCCGGAGGGGAACAACTCGCGCCCGTCCACCCACATCGGCGCTTCCAGCGCCCTGAGCAGACGGCGCCCCAGGTCCATCGCCGCGTTCGAACCGCGATCAGAGTGCACTAGCAGCGCGAATTCGTCGCCACCCAGCCGCGCCACCACGTCATCACCACGGACCAGCCCCACCAGTCGGCGCGCGACCTCAACCAGCATCTGGTCGCCGGCGGCATGGCCAATACTGTCGTTGACCCACTTGAAGCGATCCAGGTCCAGGAACAGCAGGGCGAAGTTCGGGGCGATGCCCAGCTCCGCGTTCTCGATCGCACGTTCCAGTCGATCCTGCAGGTGCAGGCGATTCGGCAACCCGGTCAGCACGTCATGCATCGCAAGGTGGGTCAGGCGCTGCTCGGCACGCATGCGTTCGCCAATCTGCCCCAGCAGCTTCTGGTTCACCTCGCCGAGCTCACGGGTACGCTCGGTGACCCGCAGCTCCAGGTCGGCATGGGCCTGCACCAGGCGCTGTTGATCGCGCTGGCGGGCAAGGCTGTTGCCGATCGCGCGTGCAACAAATACCAACAGGCGTTGATCATCGGCGGTGAATACGACCTCCGGGTTGTAGCTCTGCACCGCGATGACGCCTACCACTTCCTCATCACTGAACAAGGGCACGCCCAACCAGCATTGCGACTTGGCCCCGAATTCCTTCAAGGTGCCAGCCACGATCAACTGGTCGATACCCGCCCGCGTCAGCAATACCGGCTCGCGGCGTTGCAGCGCGTACTCGGTCAAGCCGTCACTGAAAATCCGGGTCGCGCGTTCACGGTTGTAGCGATCGACGGAATAGACGAACTCGATGCCGGTCGCATCGGGGGTCACCATCGCCACGTAGAAATTACTGGCATCCAGCAACCGGCCGATGATCTCATGTACCTGTGCGTAGAAATCGCCGGTGGCCTTGCTCATCGCCAGCTCGGAGATGTTGAACAACGCCGCCTGCAGCAGTTCCGCGCGTCGGCGCTCGATGATCTCGCCCTGCAGGTGGTCGTTGATACGCTCCAGATCCTGCGTGCGCTGCCAGACCCGCTGTTCCAGCTGCGCGTGCGCCTGATGACGATCCATCGCGGTAAGGATGTGCTTGGCGACAAAGTTCAGCAGTGCCAGCTCTTCCTCGCCATAGCAGGCATCGGCGACATAACTCTGCACCACGATCGCACCGCAGACCCGGTTGTCCCGCCACATCGGCACACCCAGCCAGTCGGTGCTCTCCTCGCCCTCCGACACCTCGTACGGCTGTTCCAGGTACTTGGCCAGCTCACGCGACGGCCCGCTCAGTGCGCGGCCATTGCGCAACACCGCAAAGGTCAAACTGGCCGGCATTTCCTCGTAGCTGTAGCGACGCCCGGGATCAGGCAGATAGCTGTCATGGGTATCAACGAAATACAGGAATTCCAGGCTCTGCTGGTTTTCGTCACACTCGACGATGTAGCAGTTCTCCGCATACATCAGCGAACCGAGGATGCGATGGAAATGCGCCATCATCTCGGTCATTGCCAGGTCGGCGCCGGCCAGATCGGCAATTTCGAACAAGGCTTTCTGCAGTTGCTTGGAGCGCTGCAGTTCTTCAATCTGGATGCGCTGGCGCATCAGCTCCATGGCCGAGCAGATCAACACCCGCGCCGTGCCCTCCCATGCTTCACGGCGCGCCGCCGGCAGCGCCTGTTCGGGATCGATCAGCAGCACATAATCCGCGTCGCCATCGTGACTCCATTCCAGCAGGTGTACGGAGGCAGGAAGGCCCTCCTTGTTGCCCGCCAGGCAATCACGAGCGAGCTGGCGCAGGCCATCGCCCGAAACCGGGGAACTGCAGCTACCCTCGCCAAGCGAACCATCGCGCCACGCCAGCGCAACCGTGCTGACGGGAGGCAACAAGCTCTGCAATGTCCCTACCACGTTGGTGACCGGCGAAATTGTATCGGCGCGCTGGGTTTCGGCCTTCGCGTCAAGCTCGCTATACGACATGTATCCGTTCTCTCTGGGTTCCGGTCGCCCGGAACTCCCCCCTGATTCCCCAGCATACCTTCAGCAGCGGTCAAGAGCAGTGTGTCGCAAAAAAAAGATTGTCTTTCACGATTATGAATGAGCGACTTTCCGACAGCTCATCGAGCTAGGCAGAACCAAGCCCAACCACTACGCTTGGCGGGTGGATACCGCTGTCCAAACCCCTACCGACGAAGTGCTGATGTTGGCCTATGCCGACGGCGACAGCGATGCGTTCTCCGAGCTCTATGCCCGGCATCGCGCGCGGCTGTTCCACTATCTGCTGGGCCAGCTGCGTGACCGGCCCTTGGCCGAGGAACTGTTCCAGGACGTCTGGCAGAAGATGATCAATGCCCGCGCTGGCTGGAAACCCGACGCCGCCTTCGCCACCTGGCTGTTCCGCATCGCCCACAACCGACTCAACGATCATTGGCGGGCCGCCCGCCATCGCCCGGCAGCACCGGAAGACGCCGACGAGCGAACCGCGCGCCTGGCCGACAACTGCACACCGGAGCTGCTGGCTGACGAACAGGCCCAGCGCCTGCAACTGCGCCAGGCCTTGGCCGAGTTGCCGCCGGAACAACAGGAAGTCGTGATCCTGCGACTGGAACAGGAACTCAGCCTGGAGGAGATCGGGCAGATCACCGGCGTTGGCCGGGAAACCGTCAAGTCGCGGCTGCGCTATGCGATGGACAAGCTGCGCGCGAGGTTGAGCGAATGAACACTCCAGACATGCTGACCCCTGAAGAGCGCGAGCTGGCCAGGCTGCTGGGCCGTCCCGGCGCCGGCACAGCCCCCCCCAGCGCACAGCTGGACGCCCGGATCATGGACTTGGCCCGCGCCAAGACGGAGACGCAGCCTCAGTCAGGACAAAACCAAGCAGACACCCAGACCCGGCAACGCACCACGGCATCCGCCAGACAGCCATCCGCATCGCAGCGCCGCGGCTGGGGTCGCCGGCGCGGTCTGGTGTCTTCACTGGCCGTGGCCGCGTCACTGGTATTGGTGGTTGGCCTGGCCTGGCAATTGCGCCCGCTGACACCGCCGCAACCGGCGATGCAACACGCCGAGATGTCCGCGCCCGCGGCAGCGCCAATGACCACTGACATCGCAGCCGCCGAGGTCGCTGCGGCACCCGCAGCCCCGACCCAGGTTGCCGAGGATGCCGCCGCAGCTGCTGTGCCGCAGGCCCGATCCATCGTCAACGCGAAGGCGTCCAGCGCTGGCGCCGCACAGCCAGATGCTGCGCACAAGGACAAGGCCAGCGCCATCGAGCAGCCCGCTACCAGCAATGCAGGGCAATCGCCGCGCGCCTTCTCCGCCGCACCGGTCATTGTCCCGCCCGCCCCGCCTGCCCCTCCAGCGCCCATGATGGCTCCGGCACCGATGGCTACACCGGTTCAAGCCGAACAGGCCGGCTCCGCCGACGCCGGGCAGGACGGTTTCTATCTGAGCGAAACGGCACCCACTCCCGCACGTGCTGCACCGCCCCGGCTGACATCCACCGGCTCCACCCCGATTCCACATGCTGGCGCCAAGACAGTCAGCAAGGCAGCCGAGGCACGTCGCCAACGTGCGGAAGCGATCGCCGCCGACAGCACACCCGACATCGAGGCCGACGCCACGCTGTCGCGTCACCAATGGATAAAGCGCATCCGCGAACGCCACGAAGCCGGTGACCTGGACGGTGCAAAGGCCAGCCTGCGGCGCTTTGCACACGACTACCCGGAAGCGCGCATTCCGCGCGATCTGCGCCCGCTGCTCAAGGATTGAGCTGCATCGGCTACCGCTTTGCCGCGCTGCCACTAGAATGACGGCAATGCTCGACACTCTCGCCGCACCCGCCAGCCACGAGCTGGAGATCAAACACAGCCGCTTCCTCGCGCAGGCAGCGCCGATCAGCGATGCCGCCGCAGCGCTGGCATTCATCCAGTCGGTGTCGGATGTCGACGCCACCCACAACTGCTGGGCCTACCGGCACGGCAATGACTATCGCTCCAGTGACGACGGCGAGCCGGCAGGTACCGCGGGACGCCCGATTCTCGCAGCGATAGATGGTCAGGGTTACGACCGCATCGCTGTAGTGGTGACGCGCTGGTACGGCGGCATCAAGCTCGGTGCTGGCGGCCTGGTCCGTGCCTACGGCGGTACCGCCGCCGAATGCCTGCGGCTGGCCCAGCGCAGCCCCTTGGTGCCGATGACCGAGCGCATCCTGCAATGCGGCTTCGAAGACATGGGCATCGTGCACACCCTGCTCGGCACCGCCGGCGCCGAGAAGCTTGAAGAACACTTCCTGCCCGAAGGCCTGCGCCTGCATGTGCGCCTGCCGGCAGACCAGATCGAAGCGCTGGCACTGCGCCTGCGCGACGCCACCCGCGACCGCCTACGCCTGAGCGAACCTGTCGACAATGACTGAAGCCCCTTCCACACCGCCGCAACGCAAGCTGCAGAAGCTCGGCAGCCTGAAAACCCTGTGGCCATTCGTGCGCCGTCACGCCGGCCTGTTCACCGCGTGGCTGGTCGCACTGGCAGTGTCCTCGACGGCGACCTTGAGCCTGCCGATGGCGGTCAAGCAGATGATCGACCACGGCTTCTCCGGTGGCGGCGAGATCAACCGTGCCTTCCTGCTGCTGTTCATCGTCGCGGTGGTGCTTGCCTTGGCCACCGCCGCACGCTTTTTCTTCGTCTCCCTGCTGGGCGAAAAAGTCGTCGCCGACCTGCGCGGAAAACTCTATGCGCACCTGATCGGGCTGGATGCCGGCTTCCACGACCGCACCCGCAGCGGCGAGCTGGTATCGCGGCTGACCGCCGACAGCGAACTGCTGCGCAGCGTGATCGGCTCGACCATGTCGGTGGCACTGCGCAGCAGCGTTACCGTGATCGGCGCGATGGTGATGCTGTTCGTCACCAGCCCACACCTGGCGGTGTACTCGCTGATCGGTATCCCGCTGGCGGTACTGCCGATCGTGTTGGGCGCGCGCCAGTTGCAGAAAATCTCCCGCGCCAGCCAGGACCGCGTCGCCGACGCCAATGCGCTGGCCTCGGAAACGCTCGGCGCGGTGCGTACGGTGCAGGCGCATGCCCGCGAACCCTACGAGCGTGGCCGCTTCGAGGCCGCGCTGGACATCTCCGTGGCCACCGCGAAGCGCCGCATCCGCACCCAGTCCTTCGTCACCGCCATCGCAATCGTGCTGGTGTTCGGCGCCATCGTTGCGGTGCTGTGGTCGGGCGCGCACGACGTCGTCGACGGTCGCATGACGGCAGGTACGCTTGGCCAGTTCGTGCTGTACGCCTTGATCGGCGGCGGCTCAGTCGGCGCTTTGGCCGAAGTCTGGAACGAACTGCAGCGCGCCTCCGGCGGCATGGGCCGCATTGGTGAGCTGCTGGCGGAGAGTCCGCAGATCACCGCTCCCGCAAAGCCGCAATCGCTGCCCTCGCCGGTTCGCGGCGAAATCCGCTTCGAGCATGTGTCGTTCCATTACCCGCAACGCCCGGATCAGCCGGCACTGGATGATTTCAGCCTGACGGTGTCGCCGGGCGAAACCGTGGCCCTGGTCGGCCCGTCCGGCGCCGGCAAAAGCACCGTGCTGTCGCTGCTGCTGCGCTTCCATGATCCGGACAGCGGTGATCTGCGTCTGGACGGCGTCGACCTGCGCGAGCTGGACCCGGCACAGCTGCGCCAGAGCATTGCCCTGGTGCCGCAACAGCCTGCCCTGTTTGCCGCCAGCGCTGCCGACAACATCCGCTATGGCCGGCTCGAAGCCAGCGACGAGGAAGTTCGCGCCGCCGCGCGCTCGGCCGAGGCCGACGATTTCCTGATGCAGTTGCCGGAAGGCTATGCCAGCGACCTGGGCGAACGTGGCGCGCGCCTGTCCGGCGGCCAGCAGCAGCGCGTGGCCATTGCCCGCGCCCTGCTCAAGGACGCACCGGTGCTGCTGCTGGACGAAGCGACCAGCGCACTGGATGCGCAAAGTGAACGTGCCGTGCAACAGGCGCTTGAGCGCCTGATGGCAGGCCGCACCACGCTGGTCATCGCCCATCGGCTGGCAACGGTATTGAAGGCGGACCGCATCGTGGTGATGGACCACGGCCGCATCGTCGCCCAGGGCACGCATGCTGAACTGTTGGCACAGGATGGCTTGTATGCCGAGCTGGCACGGCTGCAATTCATAGATTGAGAACGCTGCGGTAACGCATCGCTAACAACGCCGGCGGCAAGCTCGCAGGGTGGTCGCATCGATGCACTGCGACCACCTTCCCAGCTTTGGAGGCGAACCATGGCGTTCAGACAGTTTCCAGCAACCACACGCGATGGCGAGAGCTGCATCGTCATCGAGTTTCTTGATGAGCCCAGCAACACTCAAGCCAGCAGCACAAACCGTCCACCGCGTTACGAGCTTGCCGATGGCCGGCCCTTGCTGCGTCGCGGCAGCAACCTGTTCAGTGCCGACGGCGAAGTCAGCCTGTCGATGAACCAGCCCTACCGGGCCTGATTCCTGCTTCTACAGCGCGCCGTGATCACTGCCGGCGCGCACTGGGGACAGTCCGCTGCCAGCCGGCCGGGAAATTATGAATACGCTTTGCGGATGCAGTCCGCGACTGGTCAAATTTTCACCAACCATCTTGACAACCTTGTGCCGCAAGGGATGTCAGCGATTATCCACATGCTTGCACACACGTCACTGTGGATTAAGTCGCAGCTGGTGAGACGCCGATGAGGTTGAGCCCCTCCCTTTTGCGCAGCAAAGGGGAGCACTGGCGAGGGTTGCTTTGATTGCCTTGGCTTTTGTGGGAGCGGCGTCAGCCGCGAGGCTGGTGGTCCTCGACAACTACGCCACCTTGGCAACTGCAATGCGCTATCGGCTTCGGCTGATGTTGTGAGCTTCGCGGCTCACGCCGCTCCCACAGCTCGTCCCCCTCCCCTTTTGCGTAGTCGGAGAGGGGTGTCCTTACGCTGTTGCAGCTGTTAGCTCGCAAGCTGCGCGGCTCACGCCGCTCCCACAACCGACGCGCTTACCGCTCCAGCACCCGGCCTATGCCACTGCTATTGATCTCGTCGCTGGCGGCTGAAATCACTTCGGGTGCATACGCCTGCACGAAGCCCATCCGGAAATGCACTTCACCACTCGGTGTACGCGAGGAATGAATCGAGGCCAGGCTGATGCCATGGCGTTCGAACACATGCAGCAACTCGCGCAGCGATCCGGCGCGGTCCTCCGGCAGATGCACGCTCATCGCACGCTGGTCAGTCAGGTCCGCCAGCAGGTAACCGACCCGCTCGAAGCTGTAATTGCCATCGCGCAAAGTCTGCTCATCCACCGCGGCCTTGTTCTCGGCGAGGTATTGGCTACGGAACTGCGCTCGCGCGGCATCGTCGCCCTGCCCGACCAGACCACGCAGCTGCTGCAGCTGCTGCAACAGGTGATCCAGTACTTCACCGGCATGCGGATTGCCGAACTGGATGTCTTCGTAGATCGCCGGGTTCAACGACAGGATGCGCGAGATCACCGCTGCATCCAGTTCAAAAGCAGCCGAGCGATACGGCATCAATTCGCTCAGCGTGCCCAGCATCGGTGCGTATTCGCGCAGCACGCCGGCCTGGGCCAGATGCGTGGCATGCACCATCGCCTGCACCAGCGCCATCACCCGGTCGTGGTGCTCGGCAGTGCCGCGCACGCATTCGGCCTGCAGGGCGATGCACAGTTCATCCAGCCACGCCTGCCACTGCGCATCCAGCCGCGCTTCGCAGACCACCATGACCCTGCCCTTCAAGGTCGGCGCCTTGGGTGGTGCGGTCATCGGGTGCAGGCCAGCGACCGACGCCTGCGACTCCAGCATCGCCGCCACCGGCTCAGCCTTGATCGAGGTAACGTCCAGCCACAGTTTGCCGCGCTCACGTCCGGCCGATTGGCGGATGTAGTCGCGGATCAATGCGGGCGTGTGCCGGATCGGCGCCGAGAACAGCAGCACATCGGCCTGTCCCAGCAACTGCTCCGGGGTCTGCGAGTCCGCATCGACAGGATCGTGGCCGATCACCTGCAAACCCATGCGCGATTCGAAGAAGCCACGCAGCCAACGTCCAAAGGCACCGCCGCTGCCGACGATGCCGATGACCGGACGCAGACTCACGCCAGACGCTCGGCGCGGAAGCGGTACGGGGTCCCCAAGGCAGCTGGTGCAGCCGCCAACACGTCGAACTCTTCCACGCCAGTGGCCAGCGTCGCCTCCAGCGCCGCGTGCACACCAGCTATAGCGCGGCTCACGCCGTCCTCGAAGCTATGACCCTTGAGCAGGAAGGCGACCAGCAGCGACATCAACACGTCACCGGTGCCGGCCACATCCACCGGCAGATGCGGTGAGGTCCAGCGCCATATCTGTTCGCGGCCGATAGCCAAGGTCACCAGTTCGCCCGGATCACCGGACACCGAATGCGCGATCACCCATTCCGGCCCGCGCTCCAGCAGCTTGCGCGATGCAGCGATGGCATCGTCCTGTTCCAGTGCGGGCATGCCGGTCAATCGGCCCAGCTCGAAGGCGTTCGGCGTGACCAACCAGGCATTTGGCAGCAGGCGCTCGATGAAGATCTTTTCCAGCCCCGGCTCAACGTAGGGCCCGGTATGGGTGTCGCCGATCACCGGGTCCAGGCAGTAACGCAGCTGCGGCGACTGCGGCAGCACTACGTCCAGCCAATCGGCAAAGGCGGCGCCGTTGGCGACGCTGCCGAAGTAGCCGGATACCAGGGCTCCGGCCCGCTGCGGCAAGCCACGCTCGGTTGCGCCCTGCAGCAGCTCCGCAAACCAGTCTGCAGGCAGCACGCGGCCGCGCAGCGTCGCGTAGAACGGTGCGTTACTGAGCAGCGTGGTGGGAATTTCGGCGACGCGCAGGCCCAGGGCACGCAACGGCGGTACGGCCGCGCTGTTGCCGGCATGGCCGTAGACCAATTGGGATTGCACGGAAATCACGTCCACCGGCGACGGCCCGTCCGGGCGTTGCCGACGACCGTGCACGAGATGGCTATGGTCGACTTCGTTCATCGCCCTATTCTACGTCCGCAGGACAAGGCGCGACTGCATACGCTTGCGCGCGCAACCAATAGCAGATGGCATAACGAGGTAGTG
>NZ_JBSPUF010000011.1:0-181353 GCF_056861425.1 Stenotrophomonas sp. 21LCFQ19
TGCCGAGCCATGCTCGGCAGAAGCTCTACCGGGAAGGCCTCTGCCGAGCATGGCTCGGCACTACACCCCCTCCCTTTCGCGTAGCGAAGGGGAGGGCTGGGGAGGGGTTGGCTCTTCGCCGGTTGCGGCTACGTCAGCATGGTACCGCCGCAACAAAAAGCAGCTCCTGTAGTGCCGAGCCATGCTCGGCAGAAGCTCTACCGGGAAGGCCTCCGCCGAGCATGGCTCGGCATTACGGGTTGCAGGCGTTGCGAGCTTCGCGGCCTACGCCGCTTCCACATCGCTCCTACCCTGCTCCTACGCCGCCATCCGCCGTAATGCCAGGTTGTAGCTCGTCGCATAGATCGCGGTTACCGAGAGCGGCACCACGATCGTGCGCAGGATCTCAGGCGTGCCAGCGATCCAATGGATGCTGCTGAGCAAGCTCAGCGAAACCGCAACAGCAACCACCGGCGGCACCCAATAACCGGCGCTTCCGGGCAAACGCGCGGACAGCGCCTCGATCATGCGCTTCAGGAACAGGGTGATCAGCGCCGACAAGATGCCCTGCACTACGCCTGCTATCAACGGCCGCGGCATCGCGTGCGCAAGATTCGCGAACGTGGCCCAGCTACCCATCGCAATGAACGCCACGGCCATATGCACGGCGCTGTTGCGGGCTGTGGCTGTGGTGGCTGTCGGCACGTGATGGTCCTGCAGGCTTGTTGTGGCGTGGCAGCGCAGCATGACGGATGCGCCAGCTGGCAATCAACCTCGGCTCGGAAATGTATCCGTCGCGCGCGAACGAGTAAGCCGGTATTCCGCCCGCAAGCGATCGGCTTGCTCAACGGCACCTGCAACCGATCAGAACGGCGGCCAGAGGTGCAAGCGCATCCTTTCAACTGCACTACGTCCGGATACCTCCCCCAGCCCAGACCTCAACTCACTCATCCAGCCCGAGAAATACCCGCATGCGCCCCAGCTCCGCATCCAGCCCGTCGACAAACCTAGCGTCACGCGGCGCCCGTCCATCCACGTACTGCAGTTGCGCATTCAACGCGCCAGCAGCCACCGATAGATTGCCCCAACCAATGACCCGATCGCCCCACAGCAGCGGCAACGCGTAGTAGCCCAACTTGCGTTTTGCCGGCGGGGTATACGCCTCGAAGCGGTACGCCCAACCCCACAGCAGCTCAAAGCGACGGCGATCCCAGACCACGGGATCGAACGGAGTCAGCAGGCGCACCTGGTTGTCCGGCTTCCAGCGACGGCTTTGCGCCCTTTCATCGGCAGGCCATACCCAATCAATGCCATCCACCCTCGCCCGCTGCAGACGCAGGCGCGCACGCGCCAGCGCCGCTTTGCGCGCATCCTTCCATTGCGGGACACCATTCCCCAGATAGGCCACCAGCTGGCCCAGGCTTGCATCGGGAAGCGGCGCGTATTTGCCAACAATCAGGTCGATCAATGCATCCATGCGCGCATCGATCTCGGCAGCAGTTACCGCCAGCGCCGCGTCGCGAACTGCATAGACGCGCGTGCCGCCATCGCGCCGTGCCACCCGCAGCAGGCCGCGGTAATGCATGCCATCGAGCAACTGGGTGCTGGCATTGGACGAGCCGCCAAACCAGTTGGTGGTCTTGCCATGTGCAAAGTGCGCATCCACCTCACGCGGGTGGACCGCACCGCGCTCGGCGATGAAGGACTGCACCGCCTGCGCCTGCTTCCAGCGTGCCGGCGTCCACTCCATCCGAGCCTGTCGCGGGTGCATCAGCGCCTGGTGGTCGCGTGGCAGGAAGCCATAGTTGACGAAGAAATCTTCCTCGATGGGAAGTCGTGGATAGCGCCGCTCCAGGTCCCCGGCCCGGTATCCCAGGACCCGGTGCCGCAGCGTCAGGTCCTGCGCCCTTGCGGGCGCACGGATAGGATCAGCCTGCACGAACCCCAGCTTGGCAATCGCCCGCATCAGCGTGGTCGGCTTGAACAGCGTGCGGGCGACCGCGTAGCGGCGCAGGTGGTCGAGGCTGAGCGTCATGGGCCGATGATGCCAGCAACCATGAAAGAAAGGCCAAGGTGGCACGCATGCCGACCTTGGCCCCGCAGCATACCCGCGCTGCAAAAGTTGCTGCTTCAGCTACCCAGTTCGATGCGGGCAACGTTTTCCTCAGCACCCTTCGGGTCGCTTTCGCCGTTCTTGATGCTGACGTACAACACGTTGTTCTTCGCATCCAGCGCCAGGCTGTTCGGGTGCGTCGGCACCGACCAGGTGGCCACCTGCTGGTAGCTGTCGCTGTCGTAGGCGCTGACGCTGCCGGCTTCGCGGTTGGTCACGTACAGGCGCTTGCGCGAGGCATCCAGCAGGATGCCGAGCGGGCCGGCATCGGTGGGGATGCTCGCCAGCTCTGCACCACTGCTGCGGTCCAGTACCAGCACGCGCTTGCCCGGATGACGCGAGACAAAGCCTTCGATGCTGCTGCCCTGGTACTTGCGGATCATCTCCAGGCCTTGGTCGGTGACGAACAAGCGCGTGCCCGCAGGGTCCAGCGCGATGTTCATCGGCTGCTCGGCACTGACCTGGAAGCGCTGTTCGACCTTGCCGCTGTCAGTGCCCACGGTGACCACTTCGCCAAGCAGATTACTGGTGTAGACGCGCTTGCCGGCTACATCCAGCGCCAGGCCCGGCGCCTTGGCCTTGCCCAGCCCTTCAATGGTGTCGATCAGCTGCAACGACTGCGTATCGACCACAAACAGCACACTGCCTTCCTGCGAATGACCGGTGACATACAGGCGATGGTTGGGCGCATCCACCACCAGCTCGCGCAGGTCATGGCTGTAATAGGACTTGCCGTCCTTGCCAGTGACCTTCTCCATCAGCTGCACCGTGCCGACGGCCTTGTTCTGCGCGGTATCGACCACGGTCACCGAGGTATCGACGGTGTTGCCGACGTAGAGGCGATTGTTGGCATCATCCAGCACCACGCCGAAGCCCTTGCGCTCCAGCGGAATGCGCTGCTGCACGGCAAGCGTGGTGGGATCCAGACGCAACACCTGGGCCGGGCCGGCAGCATCACCAAAACCACCGGACGACGCGACGAAAACGGCGTTCTGCGCGGGGCTGTAAGCCAGTTCGTAAAGGCCCTTGGCGACGGTCTGGCGCTGCACAGAGGCGGTAGTGCTGCTGGTGCCAGCAACCGGCGACGTCGCCGAAGCAGCCGGTGCAACTACCGCAAGAGAGACCGCCAGCGCGAGCGCAGCGGAACGGAACAGGGGGGATTTCAACATTGCGAGCTTCCTTGATAGGGCACGAAGGGTGTCCTGGCTCGCTGCGCCGTTGTCGAACGGGAATGGCTGGCTGGTGCCGGCATGGTAGAGCAAAACCGGGGTCAGAGTCAGGTTCTTACAGCAAACAACCCACTCCCCGGATCGATCCACCACACCAGTCACCTTAGCGTTGCAGGCGAACAGCGATTGGAGTTCAACATGGCAAGGAGACCACGAATCGATCCGCCGGGCGTAGCCCAGCACGTGATTCAGCGCGGCAACGACCGACAAGCATGCTTCTTCCGCGACATCGACCGCATGCGCTACCTGCAGGATCTGCACACGCTCAGCATCGAGCGCGAATGCCGCGTGCATGCCTATGTACTGATGACCAACCACGTCCACCTGCTGATGACGCCCGCTGAATCCGGCGCGATCAGCGGCCTGATGCAGGCATTGGGCCGGCGCTATGTCCGCTATATCAACGACGCCTACGAGCGCACCGGTACGCTATGGGAAGGCCGCTACAAATCGCACCTTGTCGCGAATGACGAGCACCTTCTGCGCTGTTATCGCTACATCGAGTTGAATCCTGTCCGCGCTGGAATGGTGCTGCAACCCGCCGACTATCCGTGGTCGAGTTACCGGCACAATGCCTATGGCGTGGCGAACCCGGCCATACAGGCCCACGTCTGCTACGCCACGCTGGATGCCTGCGAGAAGCAGCGACAGGCGGTGTACCGGAAGTTCGTGCAGGACGCGAATGACGAAGACGCCGCGAGCTTCCGTGACCACCTCAACCGCCAGCAGCCCATGGGCAACGATCGTTTCCGGGCCGCGATCGAGGCGCAACTCGGCCGCAGTCTGACGCCCGGCAAGAGCGGCCGGCCCCGAAAGGCGGGGCTGGCGCGCTAGTGCATCGACTGCAGTGGCAACCTTGCGCTGGTCAGTTCGCCGAGCTGCGAATACCTGACTCTGACCCCGGTTTTGCTTTTGCTCCGCCCAGATGCTGGCTTAGGAAGGAGAGCAACCGGGCGTAGTATTCGCGGCGGTGCGGCTCGGTGTAGAAGCCGTGGCCTTCGTTCGGGTAGTACAAGGTTTCCACCGGTACGCCTGCGTTCTTGAGGGCGCGTTCCATGCGCTTGCTGTGCTCGATGGGTGCGCGCTCGTCCTTGCCGCCGGCCGCCAGGAACACCGGTACCTTGATGCGGTCGGCCAGCGATACGGGCGAACGTGCGCCCAGATCGCCGCGCTCGCCCAGCCATTCGCCTGCCCACGTTCGGCCGGATTGGCTGCGCTGGGAGGTGTTGCGATGCATCAGCTCGAGGTCGTAGACGCCAACATAGCCGGCCGCGCAGCGGTAAAGGTCCGGGTCGCGTGCCGCGCCCATCAATGCGGCGTAACCACCGTAGCTGGCGCCGTAGATGCAGATGCGCTCGCGGTCGGCGACACCTTCATTGATTGCCCAGCGGGTGGCATCGGCCAGGTCGTCCTGCATGCGCGCGCCCCACTCGCGGCTGCCCGCCTCGGTATACGCGCGGCCGTAGTTGCCTGAGCCACGGTAATTGACCCGCAGCACCGCGTAACCGGCGGCTGCAAGCAGCTGCGCGTCATCGTCGAAGCGCCATTGGTCGAAGATGGTGAACGGTCCGCCATGTGGCAGCAGTACCATCGGTCGTGGCCCGTTCGCAGGCTTCAAGGGCTCGGTCAGATAACCATGCAGCTGCATGCCATCGCGGGCGCGGAAACTGATGTAGCGCGACGGCGGCACCTGCTGCGGCTCGAACCATTCGCGGCGGCTGAACATCCGATCGGCCTTGCGCTCCTGCGTATCGAACAGGAAGTAGTCGCCGTTGTTGCGGTCACTCCACACGAACAACAGCACATAGCGCCCGTCGCTGGTCGACGAGGTCATGCGTACCGCGTCGTTCACGAAGACCTTTTCCAGGCTGCGGTAGAAGCGCGCAGTACGCGCGGTCTCGTCGAAGAAGCGGTTGCTGACACGCTCGTTCATGTACGAGGCGCCGATTGGCGTCTTGCCATCCAGGTCGTAGAGGACCTGGTAGGGGTCAACCAGCGGATCGCGCAGCAACTCCACCTCGGCACCGCTGGCCGGGTCCCAGGACACGATGCTGTCCGGCCCGCTGGCGTGTTCCACCTGCAGGTAGGCGAGCTTGCCGTCCGCGCTGAACCCCAGCGGGAAACGTCGATGGCCGCTGCTGCCTTCATCATTGATCAGCCGCCAGTCCTGCCCGCGCGCCTCGCGGTAGAACAATTTGGAAACGTTGTCGGCCTTGGCGCCCACCGCAAAGCGCACTTCACCGGCCTGGTCGGACACGAAGCTCGCCCGCCGCACCGGAACTTCGGCAATATGCACGCGGTTGCGGCTGTAGATGTCGAGCTTTTCGATACGGACGACCGGATCACTCGCCACCGGTACCGCCGACACCAGTACGTTGCGTGTATCGCCCGCCAACGGATCGAGCATGTAGACCGACTGTTCGAAGGTATTGCGCACCTCCGTGACCAGCCCGGGATGTTCGCGCACACCGTAGGGACTGGCCAGCAACATGCTGTACTTGCCGTCCACATTCACCGCATACAGTTCGCCGACCGATACCGGCTCATCGCGCGAACCCTGCTTGCGCGACAGCGACACCACCACCCGCTCATCGTTGGCCCACCAGAAATCGTCAACCACCGAATCCGGGCCGCCCATGATCTTGGCGGTGAAGGCGTTATCCTCGCGGCGCAGGATAAGCAGCGCAGTGCGGTCTTCCAGCGGCTTGGTCACCGCGAAGTGCTTGCCATCGGGCGATATCTTCACCCACTCGTAGACGTCCTGCTGCACGAACGGCGTGATATCGATGGTATCGCCAGCCCGTACCCCCGCCGACACAACACACAAAACAAGCGCCAGCCAGACCCGCATACCGCCCCCTTCCTTGGTTATCCAGCCCCCGCTGGTAGGCGGAGCATAGGCGAAAATCAGGATCAGAGTGGAACTCCCGGGAAAGGGGGCCGCCTCCCCACTCCTAAACTCGCTGAACGATGGGGCACTCAGATCAAGTTTAAACCCACGTGACGTTCCGGCCCCTTAGAGCTATAGCGAATAACATCAGGAATTTCTGCCCGGAAATTCCTGCCAGAGAAAATCTGGCACGAACTTAAGAAGCCAACTTTCAATAGCCGCACAAATCCAACCCTGACACCGGCTTCTTCTTCCACTCAGCCCGCAGCAGAGAACCATGCGAGCACTACGACCGCGTTGAAGAGCGCGTGCGCACCGATGCAGAGGATGAGTGAACCAAAATGTTCTCTGATTGCATACAGACTGACTGAAATAACGCCAAGCATCGCTAACCGCAGAGTCCCACTATCCCAGAATTCCATTGACCCGTGCGAGATGACAAACAAGCCGGTACCTACCATGCAAGCAGGTACCGACCCGCTAGCGCGATGCAGAAGGCTATAAACCAATCCCCTGTACAGAAGTTCCTCCAGCAACGGCGCAATCAAGATTGCCGCTACCATCAAGGAGATTTGCTCCGAAGTACTGAAAGATTGAACAACTAAATTACCTGCCTCCACCCCAACCATCCAAGAGATCAGCGACGCCAACACTATGCAGAGCGCTGTGGGTGCAGCCAACACAGCAAGGGCTCGCCAGCCAAGGTTGCCTATCAACTTCAACTCTGACGACAGACTCCAGCAAAAAAATCGCATCAGCAGAATGGAAAGCCCAGCTGCGACAACTACAGACGCCACATAGAAACCGCAGCCACCGTTCACCGGCGTTATCCGGATGTTTCGATAGACCGCCCCGGTCTGCATGCCTTGCCGATGCAGATACTGCTTCGCATCGTTGATCTCATTGGCGACAAAGCGACATCGCACCCAGCTGACTCCATCATTGAGTGTGTTCGTTTCGTCAGTACAGCGAATTCCCTGATCGTCGTCCGCTTGACTCCAGTCGACTTCGTTGAACTGCAAGGATGTCGGCAAGACGTCAAAAGTGATGTCCATGGAGTACGGACCCGATACAGCCGACGACAGGGTGATAGAGAGCGACACACATAGAACCGCGAATGCTGCTAAGCACCACTGTAAAATTGACCATGTCGCACGGCTCAATACCCCCCCTTTACTCGCAGCTGTAGAGCGCATTGTCATGCCCGCTAGCAACGTTGGTTGAAGTGAACATGCGTTCCAATCGACGTTCGATGATCGCGATGTTCCAACTCATCAAAACCAATCATCGTCGTAAGTCCAGACTGACCAGTAGTCGCTCGCCCCAATTGGACGGTATCCACCATTTCCATCACTGCCCCAGATGCCCCCGTAAGAGCCTGATGGACCCGGCACCGGTGTAGGGGCTGGCTTGGGGACAGGAGGATCCGGTAGCCTCTCACATCGATAGGAAGCACCAAATCCGCATAAACCCGTGTCATCCATCACCGGAGTGGAACCTTGCGCGGCGCAAGCCCTGATAACACTGTGCTTTGTGATCTGGTCATTGATGTAGCAGGCGGCTCCCATGAAGATGGGTATCAGGGCCAGCGACCCTGCCCCTACGCCAACCGCGTGCTCAGCCTTGCTGTTGGCAATCTGCATTTCATGAGGGCTCAACTTCTTCTGGATCATGTTGCCGCCACTGATGGCGGTCACAGTTGATGTCGCTGGGTCGTACTCTGCACTGTATGACTTGCCGGTTCCATCAACCGACTCAAAGACAAGATAGTCGCTGCTGGCGACGATGGATCCTGGAATAACCGTACTCGACGCAGCCAAGTCCGCCAGCGGCTCTTCATGGTCCCGATTAGGTGGATTCCGCTCGGCAGCGTGACCAATACACGCGACTCCAGATATGACTACTGCAAATAGCTTCCTTTGAATGTTCATTATTATCTCCTAGACGACTATCTCTATCGCAGCGCCGCTCTGTTGGCGACCGCGCTCGAACTTCATCTGTGACGAGACTGCGAACCTGCGATGCAACTTAATTCTTCTGACAGCGAGGTTCCTACTACGCAATACGCGAGAAATTCCCTCTCTATCATGGCGACTCCTCGCGTTTTTTTAACTTGCGAACCAAGGACTATGAGCGAAGTTCTGCCTACATCCGAGCGGCATTCCAGAAGACACACCACTTCATCCGGTGCGGCATTGAAGCCCCATGCAGATGATTCAGATCTCCGTCTTTACACGCAAGACGCACACCGTCTTCAATGAAAGTGATCCGCGTAGGGATATCACTTGAATGCATGTAGTAGCCGCCAAAGCCCGCTGAGAACCCAGCCAGTCGAGCGTCTGGTTCCCGCATTGCCCCGCTGCCTTCAAGCCGTTGCGCTATTTCCGGGTATCGCGCTTTTCGATATCTGCGCTGCACTGCAGCCCAACCGCATGTTGCACCCGATAGCCAATTTTCCGAGCCATCGCCTCCATACCATCAAGGCGCGCATGCAGGAAGCTATTGGCCGGCAACAACGCTCTCAAGCGCTCACTGATGGGAATCGACCAGTTTTCTGGCGCTGAATCCCTTTTGTTATCGGGTTCGCCCAAACGCCAAGGCAGCATCAGCGCCTTCTGCGATTCCGAGTGCAACACCTGCCGTCGCCCATCGGCCCAGATCAGTTGATTGACTGCGAACGGATAGTCATCGGTCCAGTTGATGCCATCGCCATACAGGTCATCCACCAGCGTCTGCACACCCTTGTTCTTGACGTATTGGGCGCCAACCAGGCGCTGCGTTGCTTTGCTGCAACCGTTCGATGGATGGCTCCGCCAATCCCCGCTGGGGATCAGCTGGCCGCGACGATAGTGCGCGGCAACGCCGCGAACCCCACGCCCCCCATCCCAGGCTGGCTCCCGAACCGCTTCAACCAAGGCGGTTACCGCAGCGGCATCGACGTCACGCTGCACGCGCTTGCGACCGCCATTGCGGTCCTCGTAGCTGCCTTGCAAGGTGTAGTCCTGCCTGCTGGCCACCCGCTCAAGCACGAAGTTCTCCTCGATCATGTCCCAGCCCATGTGCTGATAACTGATGAGGACGCGGACGGGTGGAACCTCCGCCTGCCCGGCGGCTGACGCCGGTTGCACGAGGCCCAGCAACAGGAGCAGCGCCAGCCTCCCCATCCAGAGGTGATGCGGACGCTGCAGCGCTTCAGCGCGATCTGCGCCTGCTCGCTCACAAGGCGAATTTGGAGACCCGTCAGGACAGCGCCCGGAAAGCTGGCGCTCATCAGCTCGCCCGGCAGGCGCTGACCTGTTCAATACACGTGCTAACCAGAACCGCATCCCTTCCCCCCTGAGAATCGGCCGTCGCCTCGGCATGACCCAAGAGTGCCAGCAATCCGAAGCGAATGCAGAGGGCTAGTGCACCGTATCCAGCGCCGCGTTAATCCGACTCTGACCCCGATTTTGCTCTACGCGGTTGCGGCCGGTGTGTTTGCCGCGGTAGAGGGCTACGTCGGCTTGTTGCATGGCGTGGGCCAGGCCGGCTTCGCTGGTGAAGCTGTCGGAGACGCCGATGGTGACGGTGCAGCGCAGGCCTTCGTAGCGTGGCCCCTGCAACATCACTGCCTGTTCGATGCTGCTGCGTACACGCTCGGCCACGCGCAGGGCGGAGGCTTCGTTGGCGCCCACGCAGATGGCGGCAAACTCCTCGCCGCCCAGCCGGCACAGCAGGTCGTCCTTGCGCACCGAGGCACGCAAGGCCTCGGCCACGCCGCAGAGCACCGCGTCGCCGGTCTGATGGCCGTAGTTGTCGTTGATGCGCTTGAAATGGTCGACGTCGATCAGCAGCAAGCGCGCGGTGGTACCCGGCCGCCGGAAACTGGCATCCAGCGCCGTGCCCAGGCCACGACGGTTGAGCAGTTGGGTAAGCGGATCGTTGGCAGCTATGCCGCGCAGCCTGTCGGTAAGCCGACGCAGCACCAGCCAGACGATCGACGGCGGCAGGATGGTCGCCAGCGAGCACATATAGACATAGAAGATCATCGAGAACTGGCCGTCCATGCTCAGCGCCTCGAAGCCGCCGGACAGCAGCTTGCTGAGCTTGATGACGTTCAGCACGCAGATGCCGCTGATCAAACCGGCAAACAGCAACACCTCACCGCGCAGGTCCTTGGCGAAGCTGCGCACGCCGTACAGCAGCACCGCCACCATGCTGACAAACCACACCGCACAGGTGCCGGCCAGCAGCGCATAGCGCGCCACGGGGCCGACTGCCCAATTCACCAGAATCTGTAGGAGGCTGTAGCCCACCGCCAGATACAACAGCGGCCTGGCCAACGGCGTGGTAAGGCCAAAGAAGCGCGCCCCGCCCACGCAGTACGCCAGCAAGGAGCACAGCGTCAGCGTGTGGTTGACCATACTGGTCCAACTCCAGCCGGGTGGCCCTTCCAGCAATTGCAGCACATAGGCCCCGCCCAGCATCAGGTTGGCCGCCGCAAAGACGTCCATACCCATCTTCTCGTCCTGAAGGCGACGACTGATGAGTTGGAACATCAAGCTGAAGCTCAGCAGGTAAACGCAGAGCATGCCGACTAGGAGGGTGGCGATCATTGGGTGTTCGACAAAAAGGCAGGCGAAGGCGCGCTGGTCCACCCCATGTGGAACGACGGATGCCAAACAAGAACTCGCAACGCTGCCGCCGATCCCCCGGCACCGCGTTGTCCCCGCGCGTATCGTACCGAATTCGGTTGGGGTTACGTGGTTTTCTACGCACTAACCTCGCCATATCGTCGATGATGGTCAGCTCTTACGTTACGGTGGAGTCCTGACCAGTTACCCACAGTCCGAGCCCCAATATGCGACATCACATCTCGCTTAACTCAGCCCCAGCCATCGTTTAATCGACCTGCTGCCATCCCTCAAAAGTTCATGGCGATGAAGTGACCAGAGCGCAAAGACAGCACCAATGACCACCCACGCCCACCAAGAAACTGACACAGGCGAACCTAGGTCACCAGCCAGTAGCCCGTAAGCAAGTAGAGCGGCTGCCATCGCCGAAACGAAGTAGCCCAAAAGATGAGCCCTCGCTATCCATCGCCGCCAAATCGGCGACCTATGCCGTTTCTTACGCCAAATCACACTACCCGTTCCGTCATCAACTTCTATCAGCTCCCAAGCTGATGCCACTTCCATCAATGCGCGCGCAGGCTGATCAAAGGCCAGCAGGCGCTTGATCAGCGAGACAGGCAGATACGCACCAAACTGGTGTCGAATCGCAACAGACAGCCAGAGCTCGTCCGATGACCTCCCCTCCTGGAAAAGCTCAAGGAATTCTCTACGAGCATTGCCCCGCGTATGGCCTATAGCCACAAAGGCCTTGATCAGGAGAACAACAGAAAAGCAAAGCACTACCGGAACCAGCAGACGCCCTTCATTCAGATCCAACAATCTACTAACAATGCCATCCATAGCGACTTTCCTTTTCTCTAGAAGCCAATTTATTTAGTCATCAAGCCTATGGCTATCGAATCAAAACGATGATCGAACATTTCGAACGCGAATCATCGGCACCTTCTCTGCAAATCAACCCCGGCGCCGGTTACGATAAATATCTAGATCTCGAGTCGAAATGCTTGCTGCTGGCACCAATTCATAGTGCTCCTCAGAGACAACCTTGATCTCGTCATCTTGAATTGCGAGCTCGAACATAGCTATTTTATTCGAGCTAATGAACTGCGCAGAAACAGGCCTACAGACCAAGGCCGGAAATTTATCTTCGCAGCAAGAAATATCCTGCTCAGTCTGTTGCCTGCCGTGCTTGTCTCTACCTCCTTTCGCCTGCACGGGAACCACGAACTGAGTTCCACTCTTATCCAGCCCTACGTAAAGTTCATCGATCTCGATTTGCCCAATTCCTGCTACCGTGGTTCGGAGATGATTCTGTAGCGATGAGGCGGTTATTCCGAGAAAAATGTCTATCAAACGGTTGTATCGAACTTTCGCCAAGAGCGCCTGTTCATCACCCAGCGCGTGCGCAGCAATGATCTCTGGTGTCGCATCCGGAAGCTTTACGACAATCTGATTCTCCCGAGGAACTATCGATAGCGGCCGTTTCAATCGAAACTCGTATTTCGCCCGGCCAGCACCGTAGATACCCCATTCATACCCTTCCGGAGCCGTTTGAATGATCGTATCCGGCAAAGGATTTCGATACTTAAACGAATAAATTGCATCACCCAAATTCTTTGGCAAAGCAACACCACGAGCCTCAGCCGCGGCCGTAAATTCATCCCGCTCGAAAGCAACAACCTCGGCTCCTGCAACATATCTGCTATGGAACAGCTCACCGATTATTTCCGAATAACGATTTAGCTTCTTATTCAACGCCACGCCAGAGCCTCCAGTAGATATTCAAAAACAGACTAAAAGCCACTGCAAACAGTAGGATCTTACCAGGAAGCCCACCGACACTCCCCCTTCAACCTGAAAGACTCGCACCAGCATCGCCGCAATTATCTGGAGCCCCCTCCTCCCCTTACTACATTGAAATCAACCTTCAATGTCACACCGCAGCTGCTCCAAACCGCACCATTATCAACAACAGCCAACAGCAAATCACCAAGCTGCAGACCTGGCCGAAGACATGCCCGATAGCGCGAAGCTGAACCATGATCACGCGGAAGACGATAGCCCTCAACCTCTTGGCTCGATCACACCGAGCGACGCCCCATCCCATCGCCCGAAGCCCACACACCCAGCCAGCTCTCAGAAGCCTCTAAGTCGCACCTCCTGAGACCAAACCCAGCCAACATAGAGCACTTTCCGAGCACCTTGCTTACACACACCAAGGCAGCTAGGCGATCGACTTTCATCCGAGCTAGCCGTATAATTTGAAGCATGAGTAGACCTATCGGAATTGACCTCTTCGCAGGTGCTGGCGGCCTAAGCCTGGGCTTCGAACAAGCTGGCTTTGACGTTGTTGCTGCAGTTGAAATCGACCCAGTTCACGCCGCGGTGCATGCGTACAATTTCCCGGAATGCGCTGTCATTCCAAGATCCGTAACTGAACTCACGGGCGCGAAAATTCGCACCGCGAGCAGAATCGGGGACCAGAAGGTTGACGTTGTCTTCGGCGGCGCCCCCTGTCAGGGCTTTTCGCTTATTGGCCAACGTGCTCTCGACGATCCACGCAACTCCCTTGTGAAGGATTTCGTTCGGATCGTTAGCGAGCTAGATGCGAGCTACTTTGTGTTCGAGAACGTCAAGGGCCTAACGGTGGGTAAGCATCGAAAATTTCTAGACGAGATCATCGATGCCTTTGACGATGCCGGATACGACGTTCTGAGAGACTGGAAAGTCCTTAATGCCTGCATGTACGGAGTACCCCAGGATCGCCAGCGACTGTTCCTTATGGGCGCAAAGAGGGGCCTGAAGGTCCCAAGCTATCCCAATCCCATCACAGCGAAGCCAGGTACAAGCCGTAGCGACCTCCCATTCGGTCCAACTTGCAAAGACGCGCTCGGCGACCTTCCGGATGCCGAGCGTTTTGATGAATTGAAGGCCACAGATGAAGTAGCGACCAGAACTTGGGCAAAGCTTAGCTCGTATGCACAACTTATGAGGTGCGAAACGGAGAAGGGCTGGCATTTCGGCTACCGCCGCAAGTGGGACCCGGTGCTACTCACTTCAAGCCTTCGCTCTGAGCACACCGAGCTCTCGAGGGAACGGTTCTCGGAGACGATTCCCGGCGAAGTTGAGCCAATTTCAAGGTTCTTTAAGCTGTCACCCAAAGGCGTTAGCAACACGTTGCGCGCCGGGACAGATTCAGCCCGCGGTGCATTCACAAGCCCTCGCCCCATCCATTACAAGTGGAACAGATGCATCACTGTGCGCGAGATGGCTCGTCTGCACGGATTCCCTGACTGGTTCCGTTTGCACGCAACCAAATGGCACGGAGCTCGCCAAGTGGGCAACTCCGTCCCGCCTCCTCTAGCTCGTGCGGTAGCCAGCTCAGTAATGACCGCCTTGTCATGCAAACCAAGAACTGCAAAACGCACCCTGGAGTTAGGATCGACCGAGCTGCTCCGGATGAGCGTTGCAGAGGCATCTTCCTATTGGGGCATAGCCAGCCCAATCCAACAACGAACGCGAAAACTCGAACAAGATAAAGCGAAATCGCTTGATCCAGAAGGACCACAGGCCAGCCTTACCTTGAAGTAGAAGGCACTGGCGTCTAGTCCCATAGAACTTCCTCGGGCCGCCGACCACTAACCTGCTCTTCGTATGTGGAATCAACGTGCTCGAGAAACTTATCGTCGCTTCCAAAGCCGCCCGCGATGCGCATCTTCGCAACTTCTCCGGCAAGGACCGCACCGTTCAGCAGCATGACGGGGTATTGATCTTCATGGACTTCTCGTTGTACAGCTTCCGAGAAAAAAGATGTTGTGACATAAGCTCCGACCCAGCCGCGCCGCAGACGCGCTACAGTCCTTGCGATATGTACACCACCCGTAGGCGTGTCAACCTTCTCACACTTGGCCTGACCCAGAACAACAAGTTTTGTCCCCCACGATCCTTCCCCGATGTCTATGCGACCTACAAAGTCCAGGCCGCCATCGCCGGTACCTCTCGTAAGCCAGCCCCGCCGGTAAGCCGCACCAGTCCCGCGAACGCGAGACTCACACGCAAGACTCGCTAGCGCCTCAAATCTGTGCCTCTTCTCCGCATAGAACTGATAGATCGTCTCCAAGGTCCGACCAGCCACTGACGTTACCGGCATCACTTGGTCTTTCTTTTTCAGAATGTGATATCGGGCGACACGCCGTCTTACCTTTTCGATCTCAGGACTTCCATACTTAATCCAGTGCTGCCACGCTTTCGGCGCCATCGCGTTGGCTATCGAGGGTTCCTTGGCTGGATTGCGGCGCTCCCGAATCCACGCCATCGGTAAGCTTTCGTCTTCCTCGGTCAACGAAAGAACCGCGAGATCAAACAGATAATTCGTAAAGTACCCGCCGTTCTTCTCTGCGAATTGTGTCACACGATGAGCACCGGTAATCAGCGCCAGTCCAGCAAACTCTTTGAATCCCTTCTGTGATGATCGAAACAGAAGAACTGGTGCCGCTAGCTCCCGCTTCTCCCTGTTCGGGGAAGTGTGAAGCTCAAACTGCTCGAGCAACGTTCGATTTCCTCGAGCGCTCCCAGGGTCGACACCCGGAGATTTGTTATCGCCGAAATATCTAGCAAACCCTTCATCCGGCGCCAACGTATCGTGCCAAGGATTCTCAACTGAGCCGCGCTTATTCTCATTGCTCGCAAGCAAAATCACCGACAATCTTTTTCCGCCAACTGCCTCCGTTACCACTGGAGCGTTGATCCCACGCTCCAACTGCAGCGTGGCGTGACCAGGATCAGAAACAACGTGATAAAAATTAGGAATCCCATCGATGGCCCTTTCATCGGACCTAGCGGGCCGCGGATAGCGATACAACTCCCCCATTCGAAATCGCATTGCATGCACTCAGAATTTCCCTACGCCAGAGGTTACCTAACCTTACGGTACTGGCCAAGTGTCAATCGACCGGATAGGGACGAAGAGGTGATCGTGTTACTGGCCGAGCTCTCTGAGCGTTTTCCGGAGCCCGACTTCGGCAAGCTCTTTCAGCTGATTCGTCGCCGCGGTTTGGTATGGAATCACAAGCGTGTCTGACGTGTGTAATGCCTTATGAAGCTCAATCAGCGTCTGCGAGGGAAGAAGCGTCTTCCAAATCGACACCCGATGCCGTTGGTGGCCGGTGAGCAGATCAACGGCAGCTGGTCGATCGACTTCATGTCCGACGCGCTTTGGGATGGGCGACGGTTCCGTACATTCAACGTAATCTACGATTTCAGTCGCGAGGCATTGGCCATCGAAGTTGATCTGAATTTTCCAGCTACACGGGTCATTCGCACTTTGGAACGAATTGCGGCGTGGCGAGGCTATCCCGCAAAGCTTCGCCTGGACAACGGCCCCGAGTTCATCGCCCTGGCGCTGGCGGAATGGGCCGAGCGCAAGAACATCGCACTGGATTTCATCGAACCAGGACTGCCGATGCAGAACGGCTTCATCGAACGCTTCAACGGCAGTTTCCGACGTGGCGTGCTGGATATGCACGTCTTCCGGAATCTCGGAGAAGCACGCGAACAGGCGGAGCGGTGGCTGGCCGATTACAACACCGAGATACCTCACGACAGCCTCGGCGGGCTGATGCCCGCCGAATTCCGCCAGTACCACGAACCGGAAACCTCTAATTTAGCCTGGCATTGAAATGCGGGGAGTCGACACCTGCCCTTGCTTTCGACCGCTAGCCACTAAAGCCAATCTTCAACTTTAGTCGTTCGATCTCTATAGCTTCTTTAGATCTGGGGTCAATTTGCGATGATCGAGCGGTAACAACTAAGAAATGAGATTTAGCTAACGCCAGTTGCCTTGGCTTAGCCAACACGTAAGCCCAACACATCTGAATAGCGCATCGCAAAGGAGAGAAGCCGAGGCGCTCTGCCTTCTCCAGAGAGATCTTCGCGGCTCTCGCATTTCCTACTTTTGACTCAACAAATCCACGCGTGAACCATACCTCAGCTTCAGATGGCAGCAGTTCAGTGGCACGCTGTGATTTATGAAGCGCTTCAACTGGCCGCCTCCTATCCTGAACGAGGAAGTATGCGTAGCGATCATAAAGTAACCCGTTCATAGGATCAGCAGACACAGCCTGCTCATACATCTTTTCAGCTTCCTCCCAGTTCTTCTCGTTGCGATACTTATGTGCAGCTCGCGCCTGAGGCGTACGGAACGCGGCAGCAATGCGATCCCCTGAGAATGCTCGCGCACGATCCCAGAACGCCCGATAGGCCGAAAGCGCAGCATTGACGTCAGCTTGCGGGCATTCACGCCCCCTGCAAAACTCAAGGAAGTTCCTGGAGAAACTAACCTGAATATCTCCAGTCAAATGAACCACAGATGCAATGCCATTGGATTCCTCCAGCGCCTTTTCAGAATCCTGAATTGAAACGCCGTAAATGTCGCCACATATCCTCAAAAGCTGCGCATCATGAACGTCCGCAACACGCGTCATAAGTATCAGCAGCTTTTGAATAGACTGAGAAAATCTAGTCCAGGCATCTGAGAACAAAAATCTCCCGAGATCCCTTGCCAGCATCCCAGAGACCCTATTCTTAGCTTTCGCGACTGTGTCGTAGGCGGGATCCTGAAGAACGTTAATTAGAGCGTCAAGAACAATGGGTCTGCGTTCGAGCTGCTGGACGACCTCCAACAGTTCGGCATCTTTACTTCTCTTAAGCGCTTTAATACCCAGCTTATCAACACCTCGCTGCTTCAAGAAAGATACGGCATCCAGCGGGCTTAGTATTTGAACTTCGACCGGCTCCGCGCCAAGGAGTTCTCTGCGGCGCGACGTAACAATCACTCTCCCAAGCCTCCGAGAAACCTCCTTGATCTCTCTCCCAAGAGTCTCGCGATCTTGATCCGATTCGATCAACGTTTCCGCATTATCAATAACTATGAGATGTTCAGTCTTCTCTAGCTTTAGCTCGTCCCGCATAGCCAATTGCATGTATGAGGCCGCTGCCCCGACATCCTTCCTAAAGAAATCCGAAGAGGGGGATCGCCCTAGAAGCAGTCCATGCAAATGAACGAGAAGGCCATGAAGGCTAGGAAAACCCATCCCAACTGGAGATATACCATCCATTCCAAACTGAGTTCGCTTGGCCGTATAGAATGTTATAAGCTTCGGCTTCCACTCCGTGGGCAGATCCTCCTCGAGCAAGCGATGTAATGCTTCGATCACCAGAGTGGTCTTTCCGACCCCTCCATCACCGAAAATCAAGCAAGCTCGCGACTCAACATCACCGAGCCATTCATTGATTTCATGTATTTCTTTGTCGCGCGCAGTGAAGGTATCGGTAATCCGCGAAGGGATATAACACATGGGATTCCATGAGTTATCAAAAACGCTCAGAACTGGTACAAGCGGCCCATCGAACTTCGGAAATGGGTTCGCAACCTCATATTTCAGAGAATTCAAAATCCCCGACGCATCATAATATTGCGACTTAATCCTGATGGATGAGGGGCTAACTTTATGAATAGACCGAATTAGGACTGGATTGCCGCCGACAACCTTTATCATCCCAACCGAAATTCTTCTCTCCGCAGGTCCAAAGAAAACCTGACCATCCCGCTGAGCTTCTGGCAAAAGAGGCATTAAACAGGAAAGTACAAACGCAAATGCAGCTTCCTCTTCAGATCGCAAATACCCGCCAGGAAGACCATGCCCCTCCCCACCATCGTTGCGAAGCTCCACTGTAGCCCGCAACAAACCTTGTAACGTCTTTGGCTGCGAGCCACACAGCGTGGCAGAGCAATTGCCCTCAGGAATATCTTGAACCAAGCATTTATATACTCCCTGCCAACCACAACCCTCGGCAGCCACAAGAAGCACGTCAAGCGCTTCAACCAAAGAACCATCTGCGGCGCAATATAGCGCCTCAAGCAGCTCCTTGGGAGGATGACTTCCCACATTTGGTGGAAACTCGGCAAGCCATTCCACGAGACAATAATCAATCACCTGAATAACATGCCTAACGGATGAGACCCATACAACTCGCGCCTCCACATCCGACTCGATCGCCTTCAGCCGATTAACAATAGATTCAAAGTAAAGTCGCATTCCTTGCCCCCTTCCTAAATTAAAAAAAGGGGGGCATAGCCCCCCTTCTCAATCAACAATAACTTTAATCAAACCCCAACAGGATTAGCCTTCTCCGGATCAATCCCATACTGCTTGATAGCCCGGGCAACATCCTTCGCCGTCATCTTCCCATCCTTCGCAAGCGCCGCAATGGCCGCATGCGCGATGTAATAACGGTCAACCTCGAAGAAGCGACGCAGGTTCGCACGCGTGTCTGAACGGCCGAATCCGTCCGTGCCCAGTACCGAGTAGGTAGCCGGCACGAAGGCGCGGATCTGGTCGGTGTAGGCGCGCACGTAGTCGGTTGCGGCGATGACCGGGCCCTGGCGGCCTTCCAGCAGCTCGGTGACGTACGGCTTGCGCGGTTCGGCTTCCGGGTGCAGGCGGTTCCAGCGCTCGGCGTCGAAACCGTCGCGACGCAGTTCGTTGAAGCTCGGGCAGCTCCAGATGTCGGCGGTGACGCCGAAATCCTTGTCCAGCAGTTCGGCCGCTGCAATGGCTTCGCGCAGGATGGTGCCGCTGCCCAGCAGCTGCACGCGCAGCTCGCCCTTCTTCGGCTTGCCGGCATCGGTGAGCAGGTACATGCCCTTGATGATGCCTTCGGCTGCGCCTTCCGGCATGGCCGGGTGGGCGTAGTTCTCGTTCATCAGGGTGATGTAGTAGTACTCGTCGATCTGGTCTTCCATCATGGCCTTGGTGCCGTGCTGGAGGATGACGGTTACTTCAAAACCGAAGGTCGGGTCGTAGCTGCGCACGTTCGGGATGCCGCCAGCGACGATGTGGCTGAAGCCATCTTCGTGCTGCAGGCCTTCACCGTTCAGCGTGGTGCGGCCGGCGGTGCCGCCGAGCAGGAAGCCGCGGGTACGCATGTCCGCTGCCTGCCAGGCGATGTCGCCGATGCGCTGGAAGCCGAACATCGAGTAGTAGATGTAGAACGGCAGCATCGGCACGTTGCTGACCGAGTAGCTGGTACCGGCCGCC
Organism: Stenotrophomonas sp. 21LCFQ19; assembly: GCF_056861425.1. NCBI lineage: Bacteria > Pseudomonadati > Pseudomonadota > Gammaproteobacteria > Lysobacterales > Lysobacteraceae > Stenotrophomonas > Stenotrophomonas sp. 21LCFQ19. The sequence goes on from NZ_JBSPUF010000011.1 coordinate 19,923, forward strand.
ATCCACGAGGACATGGCACCCGGCTCGCTGATGCCCTGCTGCAGCACTTGGCCACTCTGGTCTTCGCGGTAGTACATGAGCTGGTCGGCGTCGACCGGCTTGTACTTCTGGCCGTACGGGGCATAGATGCCGATCTGGCGGAACAGGCCTTCCATACCGAAGGTGCGCGCTTCGTCGGCGACGATCGGCACCAGGCGCGGGCCCAGTTCCTTGTCACGCAGGCTGATGTTCAGCGTCTGCACGAAGGCCATGGTGGTGGAATAGGTGCGTTCGCCGGATTCCTTGAGCAGGCGCTCGTAGGTTTCCAGCTTCGGTGCGATGAAGGACTTGTCGGCCTTCTGGCGACGCTGCGGCAGGTAGCCGCCCATAGCAGCGCGACGCTCCTGCAGGTACTTCACTTCCGGCGAATCCGGGCCCGGGTGGTAGAACGGCACCTGGCCGTCCTTGAGCTGCTCGTCGGTGACCGGGATGTTGAAGCGGTCGCGGAAATGGCGGACCGATTCGTCGTCCAGCTTCTTGGTCTGGTGGGTGGGGTTGAGCGCTTCGCCAGCGCTGCCCATGCCGTAGCCCTTGACCGTCTTGGCCAGGATCACGGTCGGCATGCCCTTGGTGTTCACGGCCTGGTGGTAGGCGGCGTACACCTTGTGCGGGTCGTGGCCGCCACGGTTCAGGCGCCAGATGTCGTCGTCGGACAGACCGGCAACCATGGCAGCGGTTTCCGGGTATTTGCCGAAGAAATGCTCACGCGTATACGCGCCGCCGAAGGCCTTGCAGTTCTGGTATTCGCCGTCGACGGTTTCCATCATCAGCTTCTTCAGGACGCCATTGGTGTCCTTGGCCAGCAGGGCATCCCAGTAACCGCCCCACAGCAGCTTGATCACGTTCCAGCCGCCGCCACGGAACACGCCTTCCAGTTCCTGGATGATCTTGCCGTTGCCGCGCACCGGGCCATCAAGGCGCTGCAGGTTGCAGTTGACGACGAAGATCAGGTTGTCCAGGCCTTCGCGGCCGGCCAGCGCGATCGCGCCCAGGGTTTCCGGCTCGTCCGACTCGCCGTCGCCGATGAAGCACCACACCTTGCGGTCGCTCTTCTCGATCAGGCCGCGGTTTTCCAGGTAACGCAGGAACTGCGCCTGGTAGATGGCAGCCAGCGGGCCCAGGCCCATCGACACGGTCGGGGTCTGCCAGTAATCCGGCATCAGCCACGGGTGCGGGTAGGACGACAGACCGCCGCCGTCCACTTCCATGCGGAACTTGTCCAGCTGCTGCTCGCTGATGCGGCCTTCCAGGTAGGAACGCGCATAGATACCCGGGGCGCTGTGGCCCTGGATGAACAGCAGGTCGCCCGGGTGGTTGTCGCTGGGCGCGCGCCAGAAGTGGTTGAAGCCCACGTCATAGAGCGTGGCGCCCGATGCGAACGAGGCGATGTGGCCGCCCAGGTCGCCCGGCTTGCGGTTGGCGCGCACGACGGTGGCCATCGCGTTCCAACGGATGATGGAGCGGATGCGCCATTCCAGTTCCGCATTGCCGGGGCTCTTGGCTTCCAGCTGCGGCTCAATGGTGTTGACGTATTCGGTGGTGGGGGAGAACGGCAGGAACGCGCCCGAGCGACGGGTCAGTTCAACCATGCCTTCCAGCAACTGATGTGCGCGCTCGGGGCCCTCGACATCGATAACGGCCTTCAACGACTCGATCCACTCCTGGGTTTCCAGGGGATTCGTGTCGTTATCAAGCATCTCGTTCAACCAGTTCATTAGCGCTCCCAGTTACTGCACGCACGCGCGCGCTTGTCATTATTTTGAGCCGTAAAGTGTAGCGCACCCGGTACCTTGCCAAGCTGGCTACGCATGCGTATGGAGCGGCAAAAGCCAGTGTCTGCAAGACAGTTCGCGACAGTTCTCATGCGCCCACGAGGACAGCCGGAGACAGCTTCCGCACCCCTGCCAACATCCTTAATGGCGCTAAACACGGGGCGAAATTGCCATCTGCCGGGGTCAGCCCGATGACAGCCGGGCCAGCGAACGGCCCCGCCATTCACCAGGAATGCCCACCTTGCTGGTCTGCACCGTCCCATGGGAGGCGCTGCCATTTGCGCCGGAAGAGTTTTCGATATATCGTTTTGCGCAAATTCGATATATCGAAAACTTCCATGACCAGCCCGGAACCCCGCCGCTCCCCCACCCCGCGCCCCTTGGGCCGTGGCGATCTGCGCCTGTTGCTGCTGTCGCTGATCGGCGAGCAGCCGCGCCACGGCTACGAGCTGATCCAGCAGATCAGCGAGATGTTCGTGCGCGTCTACACGCCCAGCGCGGGCTCGGTGTATCCGCTGCTGGCAGACTTCGAGAAGCAGCGCTGGGTAAGCGCCGAGGAAGACGGCGGACGCAAGCGCTACCACATCACCAATCTTGGCCAGGCCCAGCTCAAGCTGCGCGCCGAGGACGTGGAAACCGCGCGCATGCGTGCCCGCCACAACTCGCGCGTCATCGCCAGGGAAAGCCTGCCGGCGCCGCTACGCGATGCCATGCACCAGTTCACCCACTCGTTGATGTTGCGCAAAGGCGATTGGCAGGACGCCGATGTCGCGCGCATCGCCGGCTTGATTGCAGAAGCGACCGCACTGGTACAGCAGCAGTCGCAGGAAAACTGATTCGCACCACCGTTATTCATTACGACCCAGCCAGAGCGATCCAGCCACGTCATCCCGGCCTTGCCGACACTGACCCCAGGTACCCCCATGTCACAGCATGAAACCCAATTGATCCGCATGACCCCGCGTTTCCGCCAGCTGCAGGTAGTGCACACGGAACGCCTGACCCCGAACATGCAGCGCGTTGTTGTAGGCGGCGATGCGCTGGAAGGTTTTGACAGCCGCTCACCGGATGACCATGTGAAGCTGTTTTTCGCCAATGCCGAAGGCGAATTTGTATTGCCGGAACTCACCGAACAGGGCCCGCGCTATCCGGAAGGCAAGCAGCCGTCACCGGCACGCGATTACACGCCGCGCTTCTACGACGCCGATGCTGGTGAGCTGGTGCTGGACTTCGTGCTGCATGGTGATGGCCCGGCCACGAGTTGGGCAGCCACCGCCAAGGTTGGCGACGCGTTGGTGGTTGCCGGCCCGCGTGGTTCGCATGTGGTGGCCGATGACTTCGACTGCTATGTGCTGATTGGTGATGAGACCGCATTGCCAGCGATTGCGCGGCGCTTGGAAGAACTGCCGGAAGGTGCGGTGGCCGAGGTGTTCATCGAGATCCCGGAAGAAGGTGACCGGCAGCCGCTGGAGAGCGCGGCGCAGGTGACTGTGTCGTGGTTCGAGCGCAATGGCTTTGATGCGGCCAGCAGTACCTTGCTGGAGGACGCGCTGGTGGATTTCGAGCAGCCTGATGGTGATACGCACTACTGGATTGCCACCGAGTCCAAGCGTGCGCGGATGATGCGCAAGTTTGTGGAAGGGCATTTGCAGGTGCCGAAAGAGTGGATTCGCGCGACCGGGTATTGGAAGGCGGATCCGAACGAGGTGGAGTGATGCTTGAGGTCTGACCCTTCTCCCCTCGGGAGAAGCAAAGGGCCTGCCCCCGCGAAGGCGGGGGTGCCCGGAGGGCAGATGAGGGTTGGTGCGAAGCACCTGCGGGGCATGATTGTCAGGGGCTTCGCCCCCCACCCTCACCCCAACCCCTCTCCCGGAGGGAGAGGGGCTTTAGCGCCTTCCTTCTCCCCTCGGGAGAAGGTGCCCGAAGAGCCTGCCCCCGCGAAGGCGGGGGGCGGATGAGGGTTGGTGCGAAGCACCTGCGGGGAATGATTGCCCTGGGGCTTCGCCCCCACCCTCACCCCAACCCCTCTCCCGGAGGGAGAGGGGCTTTTAGCGCCTTCCTTCTCCCCTCGGGAGAAGGTGCCCGGAGGGCGGATGAGGGTTGGTGCGAAGCACCTGCGGGGGATGATTGCCCTGGCCCCCCCCCACCCTCACCCCAACCCCTCTCCCGGAGGGAGAGGGGCTTTAGCGCCTTCCTTCTCCCCTCGGGAGAAGGTGCCCGGAGGGCGGATGAGGGTTGGTGCGAAGCACCTGCGGGGAATGATTGTCAGGGGCTTCGCCCCCTACCCTCACCCCAACCCCTCTCCCGGAGGGAGAGGGGCTTTTAGGCTTCGGGCTTTATTTACCTGCCCCGAAGCGGTAGGTCACGCCCAACATCGGGCCTGACAGGGATACATCCAGGCGCTTGCCCTTGTCGCGGTAATCCAGGCTCTGGTGGCGGTAGCCCATCGATACGAACAAGTTGTCCGTCGCCTGGTAGTTGGCCAGTGCCAACAGCTGCCAGGTCGAATCCGAACCCACACCAAAGCCGCCTACATCCACATAGGCAATGCTGCTCCAGCGCGGGCTCAGCGTCTGTCGCCAACGCACGCCGGCAATCGGGTCGACGAAGGTGGAATCCGAACGCGCCGATACCAGGCCGGGCACGTTCACCGCTGCATTGATGTCCCAGTAACGCGCGCCGGCCAACAGGTCGATGCCGGTACGCTCGTTCGCCGACCAGGCATAACCTGCAGTCACGGTTACCGAGGTCTGCTTCACTTTCACGTCCGCTGCCACGCCAATCGGCAGCGGCGTCGAATCCGAGGTGGACGCATGGGTGAAATCGGCCTGCAGCACGAAGTTGCCGCGGCGTGCGGTGCCGGTGATGAACGCCGCAGCGTCGAGGTCCTCCATCAGCTCGGAGAAGGACTTGTGCACATCCGCCGTCGGTGCGCTGCGGAACGGCCGTACCTGCCCTTCCATGCCGCTCATCCACACATAAGGTGTGGCCTGGAAGCGCCAGCTGTCATCGTTGTCGTTGCTCTGTGCGTGCGCGAGCGGAATGCCGCCAATTGCCAGCAGCAGGCACAGGTATTTGCAGGTGAATCGGGTTTTCATTGAAGCTCCAGATGGTGCGCGCCCGGTTGCCCGGGCACGCCGATTGCTCGCCTTAAATGCCCAGGAAACGGAACGGCTTGGCGTCCTTGAACTGGGCGTTGGCTTCACCCGCGTAGATGGTGCGCTGCTGGTTGCCAAGGTCCAGACGCTTCACCTTGCCGCCGCGCTCGCTGAAGTCGATCTTCTTCAGGTCCACCCAGAACACATTGGGTGCCAGTGCGGATTCGAAGTAGTAGCGCATGCGCGACTGGTCGGAGACCGTGCGCCAGCGCGTGGAGGAGATATTCGGCTGGTCCGGCGTGGTGATGCCGTACGGCACCGATACATTGCGGATCACGCCGAAAACGCTGGCGGTGGATTCCACCGGGTCGGTCGACTTGGGAATGGCGTCGATATAGAAGGCGGCGCGCGCGAAGCGATCCGAGGCACGGTTGGTGCCGGGCAACATCACCGTGCCGCCGATCTGCCGCCAATAGGTTTCCAGTGCCAGCTGCTCTTCGAAGATCGGCGAGTTGGTCATCACCTTGTAGTCGCGGCTGTGATGGATGACCTGCTTGCCCTTGATGTACTCGATGATGGCGCTGTCGCCACTGGCATCGGAGATGGACAGGTGCAAGGTGGCCAGGCGCTGCTCACCGGGCGCTGCATCGCTGACCAGGGTGAAGGGCTCGGCGCTCAATACCTTCACCGCTTCCTCGACGGTGGCGAAGTTGTCGAGCATGTACTGCGTCCACACCGAGATGGCCAGGCCGGGCTTGCCGCTGTTGCGCTCGGGGTATTCGGACTCGGCCAGCCACAGCAGGTTGGCGACCAGGCCGGCTTCGTTCATGCCGTCGGTGGTGGAGATGTCGTAGGCACTGGCGATCACGCTGCCGTAGCGCGAGGTCCACTTCAGCGTATCCGGGCCGGTCTCGCCGTTGCGCTGCATGCCACGCGGGAACATCCACAGATGGGTGCCGGTGTCGATCTTGTAGTCCATCGAACGGCCGGTGAAGATTTCATTGCCGGCGCCGTGGTAGACGAAACGGGTGCAGGCATCGGCCTCGGACTGCACGCCTGCCATACCGAAAAGTACGGTGGCACAGGCGGCAATGATGGATCGCTTGGCTGATTTCATGGGGTTAGCTTCCTTGGCTTGATCAGGTCAGAGATACAACCGGAACGATCCTAGCAGTCATTCATTGTCCTGCCGCGACTTGGTTGGCAGTCCTGCAAAACAGCAACCAGACATTGGGCCGCTGCTATGCTCCTCACATATTCGAACGGAGGAACTGCCCCATGCCTCAAATCACACCGCATTACACCGCTGCCATCCTCCGCCCGCTGCTGGTCGGCGGCCTGCTGAGCATCGCCCTGAGCGGTTGCCTGAGTGCGCCGCCGCTTAGCGACGATCCCAATTTCGGCCGCTGCAGCGATGCCTCCGTGCAATGGGCGGTGGGCACGGTGAATGACGAGGCCACCGTGCGTCGCCTGAAGACGGAGAGCGGTGCAGGCCTGGTCAATCCGATCGGCCCAACCACGATTGTTTCCCGCGATATCCGCCAGGACCGCCTGCGCGTCTATACCGATGCCAACAACGTCATCACCAAGGTGCGTTGCGAGTAACACCAGCGCGCTGCAGCCTGCAGCACCGCACACGCACAAACACGAACGGCAGGGTCTCCCCTGCCGTTCGTCGTTTCACACGCTCACACGTGCGAGCGTTTGTTTCGAGCCCGCTTACTTCAAGCCGCGGTTGTGCAGCAGCGGTTCGACGCTCGGGTCCTTGCCGCGGAAGTCGCGGTAGGCCGTTGCCAAGTCACGGGTATTGCCGATCGACAGGATCTTGTCGCGGAACACCTGGCCGTTCTCACGGGTCAGGCCACCGTTCTCCTTGAACCACTCGAAGGCGTCATGGTCGATCATCTCCGCCCAGAAGTAGGCGTAGTAACCGGCCGAATAACCGCCGCCCCAGATGTGGTCGAAGTAGCTGCTGCGGTAACGCGGCGGCACCTGGGCCAGATCCACCTTGTAGCGCTTCAGCGCATCGGCTTCGAACTTGTCCACGTCCTGCAGCGGTGCGTCAGCGCCCTGCGTATGCCAGGCCAGGTCCAGCAGCGCCGCCGACAGGTATTCGGTGGTCATGTAGCCCTGGTTGAAGGTCTTGGCCTTGGCGATCTTGTCGACCAGCTCCTGCGGCATCGCTGCCTTGGTCTGGTAGTGCTTGGCGTAGTTGGCGAACACCTTCGGGTCCGAAGCCCAGTGCTCGTTGAACTGCGACGGGAACTCGACGAAGTCACGCGGCACGCCGGTGCCGGCCACGCTCGGGTACTTGGTGTTGGAGAACATGCCATGCAGGGCGTGGCCGAACTCGTGGAACATGGTGGTCACGTCGTCCCAGCTCAGCAGCGCGGGCTGGCCGGCGGCAGGCTTGGTGAAGTTGCTGACGTTGTAGACCACCGGCTTGGTGCCGGTCAGGCCGTCCTGTTCGACGAATACGTCCATCCAGGCGCCACCGGACTTGCTGTCGCGCTTGTAGAAGTCGGCGTAGAACAGCGCCAGCGGCTGGCCGTTGGCATCGGTAACTTCAAACACGCGCACGTCCGGGTGATACACCGGCAGGTCCTTGCGCTCCTTGAAGGTCAGGCCGTAGAGCTGGTTGGCGGCGTAGAAAACGCCGTTCTGCAGCACGTTGTCCAGCTCGAAGTAGGGCTTGATCTGCGACTCGTCCAGGTCGTACTTGGCCTTGCGCACCTGCTCGGCGTAGAAGTCCCAATCCGATGCGCTGGCCTTGAAGCCACCCTTCTGTGCGTCGATCACCTTCTGGATCTCGGCCAGCTCGCCGCGTGCCTTGGCGGTGGCCGCCGGCACGGTGTCGGTCAACAGCTTGAGCGCGTTGGCCGGCGTCTGCGCCATCTGGTCGGTCAGGTTGTAGGCGGCGTAGTTCGGGAAGCCGAGCAGCTTGGCCTTGGCCGCACGCAGCTGGGCCAGGCGCTGGATGATGGCGCGGGTGTCGTTGGCATCACTGTGCTCGGTGCGGGTTTCCGAGGCCTGCAGCACCTTGGCGCGCACGTCGCGGTCCTGCAGCGAGCCGAGTGCCGGCTGCTGGGTGGTGTTCTGCAGGCTCAGCACCCACTTGCCGTCGAGCTTGCGGCCCTTGGCAGCGTCTTCGGCGGCGGCGATGTCGCCATCGGACAGACCAGCCAGCTGCGCCTTGTCATCGATGACCACCGCACCGGCGGCGGTGGCCGCGACCAGCTTGTTGTGGAAGTCGTTGGACAGGGTGGCTTCTTCGGCGTTGTATTGCTTCAGCGCTTCCTTGTCGGTATCGCTGAGCTCGGCACCGGCCTTGACGAAGCCCTTGTAGGTTTCCTCGACCACGCGCAGCTGCTCGGCGTCCAGGCCGGCTTCGGCGCGGCCGTCATAGATGCTCTTGATGCGCGCGAACAGCTTGGCATCGAGGTGGATGGCATCACCATGCGCGGCCAGCTTGGGCACCACGTCTTCCTGGATCTTCTGCCGCTCCGGGTTGGTATCGGCCTGCACCACGCTGAAGAACACGCGGCTGACGCGGTCCAGGATGGCGCCGGACTTCTCCATCGGCAGCAAGGTGTTGTCGAAGGTGGCCGGCTGGGTGTTGTCGGTGATCTGCTTGATCTCGGCCAGCTGCTGGCGCATGCCTTCTTCGAAGGCCGGCAGGTAATCGCTGTCCTTGATCTTGTCGAAGGCCGGTGCCTGGAACGGCAGCGAGCTGACAGTCATGAACGGGTTGGTGGAGGCATCGCCCGGCTTGGCGGCCTCCGCAGGTGCATTGGCGGTCACGGGGGCAGTGGACTCCTTGCCAGAACAGGCGGCCAGCGCAAGGCTGATGGCGGCGGCCAGAACAACGGTACGCGACATGAAACGGCTCCTTGGGAACGGGCTTCGAACAGCCCATCACCCTACTCCGTTCCCCTGTGAGCGGCATGTGCCGATGGTGGCGCCAAGCCGCGCCGGACGCGGCGGCTCAGCCGCTGCCGCGGTTGCGGCCCATCCACTGCCGGTACCACTGGCGAACGGCGGCCATGTCGGCCACGTCGTCACCGGTCGTATGGAACACCGGACCGAAGCCGATGACCTTTTCCGGGTAATGGAAATAGGCCGGGATGATGGGCACATCGGCCATGCGCGCGATTTTCAGGAAGCCGCCCTTCCATTCAGTCACCGGCTTGCGCGTGCCTTCCGGCGCCAGCGCATACCAGATCTGCTCGCTGTCGCGGATCATCGCCACCGCCTGGCCGACGGTGCCCTGCGGCGAACTGCGGTCCAGGGGCACCACGCCCATGCGCCGCAGCACCAGGCTCAGCGGCCACCAGAACAGCTTGTCCTTGCCGAGGATGCGGGCTTCAAGGCCCAAGGCCATCTTTGCCGCCAGCCCCCACAGGCCATCCCAGTTGGACGAATGTGGCGCAGCGATCACCACCGCCTTGGCCAGGTCCGGAACCGGCCCACGGATATGCCAGCCGCCCAGACGCAGCACGCTGCGCCCAAGCCAACGGCTGAAGGCGGCGCCTTTGCGCTGCGGGACGGCGGCAGGAACAACCGGAACGGTCGGTGGCGTGTTGCTCAAGCACTACTCCCAATTACGTGTGGAACGGCCGCGCTTGACCTGCGCGCGTTCCTTTTTCTGGTCCAGGCGGCGCAGTTTCGAGCCGTAGGTAGGCTTGGTCGCCACCCGTGGCTTGGGCACGCTCAGGCTGGCCTGGATGAAGCTGGCCAGCCGTTCGCGCGCATCCTGGCGGTTGCGGTCCTGGGTGCGGAAGCGCTGCGCATCGATCACCAGCACGCCTTCGCTGGTCACCCGGCGGTCGCGACGGGCAAGCAGGCGCTCGCGCAGTGGTTCGGGCAGGGACGGCGAACCGGCGATGTCGAAACGCAGCTCCACCGCGGTGGAGACCTTGTTGACGTTCTGCCCGCCCGCGCCGGACGCGCGCACGAAACGCTCGACGATCTCCGTTTCCGGTATCGCCAATCGTTCCGAGATTTCAATCTGCTCCGTCGCCATCGGCGCATTGTAAGGGCTGTGGCGGTTTTAGCCGCCTCCCATCGGTAAAGCGCAGCGGTTGCCTCCTCACCTGCCCGCGGCTGCTGACCCCTCCCTTACGCATAGCGCAGGTGAAGGCTGGGGAGAGGGGTGTCTTTCGCGGCTGCCTTTGTGTGACAGCACAGCCAACGTAGCCCGGGTAAGCGCAGCGCACCCGGGGCTCTTCCTGGCTGGCAGTAACGCTCACCCGATCATTGCATCCCGGGTGCGCTGCGCTTACCCGGGCTACAGAGCTTGATCTTGGGGGCGGGCTGATTGCCGGGGTACGGCGGCCTTGGAAGCACCCCTCCCCAGCCCTCCCCTTTGCTACGCAAAAGGGAGGGAGCGAAGCGTGCGCTCGCGACGTCTGCCGGGGGCGCAGCCATCTGCCCCCTCCCTTGCGCGGAGCGCAGGGGAGGGTTGGGGAGGGGTGCCTTTCGCGGCTGAGGTTGAGTACTTGCGCTGGTTCTGACTACAGCGACTTGTGGCTGAGCTTTGCTGGGCGGCTGAGGCTTTAGAAGCACCCCTCCCCAGCCCTCCCCTTTGCTGCGCAAAAGGGAGGGGGCTCAAGCAAAGGCACCCTTCCCCGGCCCTGCCCTGCGCTGCGCGCAAGGGAGGGAGCACAGCCTGCGCGAGGGAGGGTTCCATTCATTCCCAATACTGCCCAGCCCAGCGCCGGTAGGCGCGGTAGTGATGGATCGCGAAGCCGTCGAACGAGGGCTCGTTACGCAGCGCACGTTCCACTTTGCGCACTTCCTGTTCGAACACCTTGGGCCCTTCTTCATGGAAGGTGACCTTGTCGATGTCGTTGGACGAGACTTCCAGCCCGATCACCACCTTCTTGCCGACTTCATTGGCATAGGCGATCTCGCTGGCCGCGTGCGAGAGGATGCTGTCCCGACCCTCGGCCTTGTCGCGGTAGTCCATCAAGGCAACGTAGTCGTAGATGTTGATGGTGTGCTCGCTGACCGGACGATGACGTCCATTCCAGTCCACCTCGATGCCGTCCAGCCAGAACGGAATCGCCGGACCAACCGCCAAGGTCGCGCCGCTCTCCTGCTTGATGCGCATCACCGCCGCGCTCATGTCGAGGAAACCAATCAGCAAGTCCGCACGCGTGTCGTCATCCCATTCGTCGAGGATATGCGGCTCGATGTCGAGGTTGGCGCCATCAAAGCGCGCGACTTCCGGCACCGACGCGTTGTAGTCCACCACCCGCCGGAACATCGCCTCGGCCTCCTTGCGGTGCTCCGGCAACACGTACTTCTGTGTGCTCAGGTACCAGGAACCCAGCAAGGCATACACCTTCATGTTCTTGCTGTGCAGGCGTTCGATGAAGGCGCGGTACAACTGTGGCTGCTCGACGATGAGATTGCGGTCCTTGTAGGCGTCGGCATACAGATACACGGTGTCGATACGCTGCGACTTGAGATACGCCACCGCTTCATCGGCGACCGCCGGGTCTTCGATCATCGCGTACGACTCGGCTTCCCAGGTCCAGATCGCGCGACTGGCCGCTGCCGCCTGCGCCATTGGCAGTACACACAGCACGGTCAACAAGCCAAGACCAAACATCCGGCTCATTGCGACTTCTCCACGCCTGCAGCGGCGTCCACCTGCAGATGGTAACGGCCCTGCCCGATCGCCTTGCCGTTGTCCGGATCGGACGGGAACACCGACACGTAGCAACGGCCACCGCACTCCTGCGGCAGGCGCAGCTGCAACTGCACCTGCTGGCTGCCACCCGGCGGCAGCTGCATTGCCTGCCCATACACTTCCTGCAGTTCGCGGCCATCCTCGGCGGACATTACCGCCAGCGGCACAAACAAGCGACTTGGTTTGGGATCGCCACTGCTGAACACCGCGGTCAAGCGCACGCCATCGGCGACGGTGGCAAGCTCGGCCGAGGCCAACGACACACCATGCGCTGCTGGTGCGGCCGCCACTTCGGCAGCAGCTGCAGGCGCGCTGTACGCGACCAATTTCGGCGTCGCACCTTCCGGCGTCAGCGCGTTCTTCTGCATGAAGATCGCATTGGCCTGGGTGTAACGCTGCAGCCGCTGCAGGGCCCAGGAACGCACGCCGGCGTCGTCGGTTCCGGCCAGGTGCATGCCGTCCTGCAGCTCGAACAACTTGCCGTCATGCAGCCACCAACGCCCGGCCAGATACTCCGGCGCACTGGTCTTGGTCTGCTTCAAGGGGAATTGCTGGTTGCTGCGGAAGCTCTCGGCCATGTCCAGGCCGGTGCCCAGCCACGGCGTCTGTGCCGGCCGCTTCAGCCCATAGGTATTGGACAACAAGGCGATCAGCGATGGCGTCACGTCCAGTTGCGAGGACACCGCACGGATGCGCCTGGGCTGCTTCAGCAATGGCGAGAACACGATCAAGGGCACGTGGTAGCGGTCCACATGCTCGCCCATCGGGATCTCCGGCAAGCGATGGTCGCCGGTGATGACGAAGATGGTATTGGCATACCACGGGGTCTTTTCCACCGAGGCGAAGTAGCGACGCAGCTGCTCGTCGGTGTACAGGATGGTGCTGTAGATGTCGGTACTGGCGCGGTAGCTGGCACGCTGCGCCTCCGGCACCTGCAGCTGCTGCAGGCGCTGCTCGAACTGCTTGCGGTAGACATCCTGATCCGGGAACTCGTAGCTGGTGTGCATCGAGATGGTCTGGATCGCGGTCAGGAACGGCGCCTGCACGCTGTCATTGTCGGCCAGCACCCGCGAGATCAGCTCCTTGTCCGGGTAACCCCAGGCACTGAAGGGATTGCGCTGATAGCCATCACCGAAATTGTTCATGTCGACCAGCGTCTGCACCTGCTGGCCTTGCATATAGGCGCGCTCGTTGTCGAAGCTGGTGTCGGTGCCGTTGTAGAAGGCGGTGTTATAGCCCTGCTGGCGCAGCACGCTGAACAAACCAGGATGCGCCGGCATGCGATCGCCGAGACCGGTGAAGCCTTCGTCGGCGAACGGTGCCGAACCAATCAGGGTCGGCAGCACACCGAAGGTGCGGCCCTGGTTGGCGAGGAAGTTGTCGAAGTACAGGCTGCGCCCAGCCAACTCATCGAGGAACGGGGTGAAGCTGCCCAGCGATGCCTGCGGGCCGGAGAACGAGCGGCCCAGACCTTCGACCACGATCAACACGACATTCGGCGGACGGCCATCGCTGGTCGGCGAGAAATTGGGGCCCAGTACGTCCGGCGTCTGCTCCGGGCGCAGGAACGGGAAGTTCGGATCCAGCGGAGCCTCATCGCTGGCGACGGCGCTGGGAACGACCGCCACATCCGACTCGCCCTTGAACCAGCGCCACACATCGCCGCTGAACCAGGCCAGCTTGTTGCAGGCCAGGTCCCGCGAGGCAACGTCCTTCAACGCCGCCGCACCGCTGGGCAGCGGGAGAATCCAGGCAACACCCGCAGCCACCAACCACACCGTGCTCCACACCGTGGAGCCACGCGCATCGCGTCGTGCCAGCCACAACAGGCCCGCCCACAACACCAGCAGCGGCAGTGCCATCGCCAACACGCCACGCAACCCCAAGGGTGCGCCATCGGCCAGCGTGGTGCGGATTTCGGCAAGGCTGTAACCGAACAGATCCGCCCCCAGCGGCACATGCGCCACCTGGAAATACTGGTCAAGCAGCACCTGCACCACGATGAACAGCGACCACAGCACGCCCAAGGCGATGTACCGCGGAAAGGCACGTTTGATCGCCAGCAGTGGCAGCGACAACAGCACCAGGATCGGCACCGAGCGCAGCAGCATCAGCAGCGCCTGTGCACCGGCAATACCGACAATCGCGCCGGTCTGCGTACTGCCGCCGGCAGCTGCCACACCGCTGCTGACCGCCATCGCGACCAGCACCGCCTGCGCAAGCAGCAACACCGGGAAGGCCGAAGAGAAGCGGGCCCAGGCGCCGCCGTCATGCGTGGAAATCATCGTCAGCTGCTCCCTTACCAGCGCGTATAGATGGAGCCGGACAAACGCTGCTCATCGAAGCCGCTGTCATCGTCGGCATAACCGGCGCCCAGCTTGAAACCCCAGTTGGGCGTGACCTGATGCCGCCACGCAACGCCGATGGCGGCGTTGTTGTCACGCACCACCCCGCCAAAGCGGTCCAGGTCGGTGCTGCGGCCGCTGCTGACGCTGACTTCCAGGTAGTCGTCGGCATCGCCCTTGTAGTAATTGCGCAGCAACACGCGATGGCTCCAGCTGCCCGAACCGACACCCGGCACGTGCTGCAGCTTGTAGCGGCCATACCAGTTGCCGACATAGCGGCCGACGCCGACGCCGTAGAACTCGGTGGTGTCGGAGAAGCGCAGCTGGTCGACGCTGGCCGACAGTTCCCAGCCATTGCCCACGCCCTGGAACACTTCCACGCGCCAGCTCTGCCTGGGCAGCACACCGCTGGACGGACCGCGCTGGTAACGCAGGTTTGCGTAGGCACGCGACCATAGCGGTGCATAGCCGTCCAGCGCCCAGGCGGTATCGGAGGTATTGAAGTGATCGGCGCGCAGGAGTTCCAGCCCCAACGAGCCGCGCGGGAAGTAGCGGCGCAGGGTCAGGTCGTTGTCGTTCCAGCTATCGCGGTCACCGCTGAAGCGGGTGTGATCCCAGCCCAGGCTTGCGCCCCAGCGGTAGCCATCGGCCGCCACCACATCCGGATTGGCCATGCGCGGCAACAGGCTCAGGCGCAGCTCGGCGATTTCCTTTGGATCGGCACCCAGCGTGGCGGCGGCGTCGAGATCGGCACGCGCGGCAGCGGTCTGGCCGAGCGCGCGCAGTTCGCGGCCTCGCGCGATGCGTGCTGCCGGGTCCTGCGGTGCCAGTTCAATCCAATGCGAGTAGGCATCGGCTGCCTGCTGCGGACGGTCGCTCCAGCGGTACATGTCGCCCAGTGCCGACCAGGCGTCGGCATAGGTCGGGCTGTTCTTCACTACCTGCTGCAGATCGGCCTCGGCGGCAGCGTACTGGCCATCCCAGGCGTAGGTGCGGCCACGCGCCAACAGCACATCGCCATTGCCCGGATGCTCGCTCAGCAGCGCACTGTAGCGGGCGATGGTGGCGGCGCGATTGGTGGCCTCGGACTGCTCGCGTATCTGCTGCAGCTGCAGGGTCAGGCTGTCCGGTGCTTCCTGGGCGAACGCCAACAGCGGTGCAGCGGCCAGGGCGAGCAACAGGCAACGCGACAGCACATGCCGCGGCGCACGGAGGGGATGGTGCTGGGTCATGGAACGGTTCCTGGCAATCATTTGTTGATACTCGATTCGCTGATCACTGAAGATGCAACTGCCACCGCCACCGGCACGTCTTCTTTGTGGCTCTGCTGCCAGGAACCATCACGACTGATGCGCCCCCAGCTATGCCGCTTGCGACGGGTGAACATCCAGCGGATGGTGGCGGAGAAACGCCATACCGAATTCACCTGGCGGTAGCCGAAGTTCTCCAGGATCGCCACAACGAACAGACGCAGCTGCTGCGCCGGTCGCGAATACAGACCGAAAGACAGTTCCTCCAGCAGCATCGCGTTGACCGAGAGCAGGATGCCCATGCCGACGGCCGCAGCGAGGAAGATCAGGAACACATCCAGCTGCACCAGCCCGCACAGGGCCAGCACGATCATCGAGACATAGCCCACGACCTCGATGATCGGCCCCAGGAACTCGAAGAACAGCATGAACGGGAACGCGACCCAGCCGGCGGCGCCACTGCGGCGGTTGAACAGCATGCCGATATTGGTCCACAGGCTTTCGGCCAGGCCACGCTGCCAGCGCATGCGCTGGCTGCGCAGCGATGACAGGTCGGTGGGCGCCTCGGTCCAGCACACCGGGTCGGGCACGAACACGATGCGGTAGTCGCGCTTTTCCTCGCGCAGATTGCGGTGCAGGCGGATCACCAGGTCCATGTCCTCGCCGACGGTGTCGGTGCGGTAACCGCCGATGGCGATCACCCTTTCCTTGTAGAACACACCGAAGGCACCGGAGATGATCAGCAGCGCGTTCATCGGTGACCAGCCCATGCGTCCGAACAGGAAGGCGCGCAGGTATTCCACCAACTGGAAGCTGGGAAGCCAACTGTTGGGCAGGCCGATCTTGTCGAGCATGCCGTCGCGCACGGTGCAGCCATTGAGCACACGCACCACGCCGCCGCTGGCAACCACGCGACTGTCTTCCAGGAAGGGCCGCACCACCCGCGACAGGCTCTCCGGCTGCAGGATGCTGTCGGCATCAACCACGCAGAACAGCGGGTAGCGCACGCAGTTGATACCGGCGTTGATCGCGTCGGCCTTGCCGCCATTGGCCTTGTCGACCATGCGCACGCGCGGGCAACTGGCCGAGGCATACACCCCGTGCACCGGTTCGGTCTGCAGGCGCGTGCGATAGGCCTCGGGCACCCGCACCAGTCCGAATGCTTCGATCAATGCATCGCGGGTACGGTCGCTGGAGCCATCGTTGACGACCACGATCTCGAATGCCGGGTAGCTGGTCTTGAGCAGCGAGCGCACCGAGGAAACCACCGAGGTTTCTTCGTTGTACGCCGGCAGGATGATGCTCACTGGCGGCTGGTACTCACGCAGACCGGCCGGCAGGTAATTGGCCCGGTACTCACGCATGTAGCGCACGATCTGGTAGGCCGAGATGTAGTTCAGCAGCAGGTAGGCCAGGTTGATCGCGACGAAGTAGGCCATGAAGAACCACTGCAGCGAGTCGGCGATACTCACCCACGGAATCTGCTGCACGTAGCTCACCAGCATCTGCCAATAAGCGTTCATGTCGCACTCCTCATCGCGTTCTCGGACAGCACCTGTTCGATGATGTCGCGCCCGTAGCCATCACTCTGTCGCGACTGCACTTCACGCAAGGCGTCGGCGCCCATGCCCGGCAAACCGAACAA
This sequence comes from Stenotrophomonas sp. 21LCFQ19, assembly GCF_056861425.1. Classification (NCBI taxonomy): domain Bacteria; kingdom Pseudomonadati; phylum Pseudomonadota; class Gammaproteobacteria; order Lysobacterales; family Lysobacteraceae; genus Stenotrophomonas; species Stenotrophomonas sp. 21LCFQ19. The sequence goes on from NZ_JBSPUF010000011.1 coordinate 36,769, forward strand.
GGCCTGCGCGGTGCGATAGCGCACCCACCAGACGCTGTCGGACAGCAATGCTTCCAATCGCCGCGCATCACCAGATTCGCCGATGCGACCCAGGGCGGCTGCCGCGTGCATGCGCACATGCCAACGCGACGCCGTGAGGAAACCAATGACCCGCTCACGATCCTGGCGATCGTTGATCAGCTGCAGGCAGACCGAAATGATGTGGTCATCCACGTGCCCTTCCAGCAACTGCCGTACCACCACCGCTGCACGTTGCGGATCGATGTCGGCAAGGAAGCGCACCAGCTTCACGGTGGAGTCGGCATTGGCACGCAACAGTGCATTGCTGATCTCGCGAGCGGCGCTGCCATCCTCGTTTTCTGCAAGGATCCGCGCCACGCTGCCCGGCACCCAGTCCTCGCGTTCGGTGATCATCGGCACGAAGGCAGACATGGCGCGCGGCGGATCCACCTGCGCCAATGCCCGCGCCGCGCACAGCGAGACAATCGGGCTGCGGTCGTTGAGGAACCTGGCCAACAGGTCGTAGAGATGCCGGTCGCGCAGATGGCCCAGGGCAATGATGGTCATCGCGCGGTCGTGGTAGCTGCCACGCAACATGCGTTGCGCCGCCTCCTCCAGACCCACCCGATGGCCGAGCGGCGCCAAGCGCCGTACCGACGCTTCCGGCAGGCTCTCGCAGACGCTGTTCCACGCTTCGATGAAGCCTATGACCTCACCGCGTTGCAATCGGTGCACAGGCACGGTTTCACCGGCAAGCTCGCGCTGCAGGACATCGTTCCAGTGCTGCCGAGCCTGGGTATCGCGCTTTTCCCGGCGCTGCGCCCTTACCCGCAGAAAAACAATGATCAACAGCAATACCGTAGCCAACAGCAGGGTGAGAATCGCCACCCAGCTGGCCACGACGAGTACGGTCGGCCCCTTGAACAGACTGTCCATCGCAGTTCCCTAGTTGTTGCGAGTACGTGGCTTGCGAGACCACGTACTCCCCCTGTGTACAACTTCTAGTGCCAAGCATAGATAGAAACGTGACCCTCGTCTCTATTTTTTTCAATTTCAGTAAGCCTCCTGTCACTAAATTATGTTAGGCAGGACCTCAATATGTAAATTTTTCATTAAAAACAATGCACTACAGCGCAATTCGACACTCGCAACTGCCTGCTCGCCTGCGCCCAAAAGTCAGAAACCTGTATTCAGCCCCGGCAAGGCGGCGGTTATGCTCAAGCACAGCCCATCACAAGGACGATCCATGCAGCGCTGCCGCCAGACCCTCCGTACCCGTTGCGCGCCCCTGTTGGTCGCCGCCAGCCTGGCGCTTGCCGGTATCGCGCCGGCATGGGCGGCCCCGGCCACCGATGCCGACGTCAACCGCCTGCTGGCCGCCTCCCGCGCCCAGAACATGCTCGACGCGATGCTGCCGCAGATGGAAGCCATGCAGGCGCAGCAGTTCGCCGAGATTGCCCAGAAACAGTCACTGACTGCCGAGCAGAAGGCCGGGCTGCAACGCATCCAGCAGCGCACCTCGCAGACCTTGCGGCAGGCGCTGGCCTGGTCGCAGATGCGGCCGATGTACGTGGATCTGTACAAGCAGTCGTTCTCGAAGGAAGACGTGCTGGCGATGGCCGAGTTCTACGAGAGCCCGGCCGGCCAGAGCCTGCTCGACAAGACCCCGGCACTGATGCAGAACCTGATGGTCGCCATCCAGCAGAAGATGACCCCGCTGATGGCCGACCTGCAGAAGGACCTGGAAAAGATCAACAGCGAAGTCAAATAAGCGCCCAACGGTAGCGCCGAGCCATGCTCGGCAATGGGCCTCACCGGTAGAGCTGCTCTGTTTTTTGTAGGAGCGGCATAAGCCGCGAAGCTGACGATATCGGAATCACCGACATTTCTGCGATCTGATGGTTTGTGGGCTTCGCGGCTGACGCCGCCCCCACAAGAGCTGATGGATCTTCGGGGAAGCCCCTGCCGAGCATGGCTCGGCACTACAACGGCGGGGTGCTAGCGCTCCGGTTTTTGTGGGAGCGGCGTAAGCCGCGAAGCTGGCAATACTGGAATCACCGGCATCTCTGCGATCTGATGATTTGTGGGCTTCGCGGCTTACGCCGCTCCCACAATCCTGCGCGTGCTGATGGGTTGCGGGGAAAGCCTCTGCCGAGCATGGCTCGGCACTACAGGTGAGGCTGCTGCCGAGCATGGCTCGGCACTACTTCAGTCCGGCAGCTTCCAGTTGAACAGGTCCATCGCTTTCTGGAACTCGCGGTCCAGCGGTGCGCGCACTTCGATGCGGCGACCATCCTGCGGATGCGGGAAGGCCAGGCGCTCGGCGTGCAGCAGCATGCGGTGCACGCCCTGCATGCGGAACGTGCGGTTGTGCCGTCCATCGCCGTGGCTGGTGTCGCCGATCATGTGGTGGAACATGTGCTTGAGGTGGCGGCGGATCTGCCGGAAACGCCCGGTCTGCGGCTGGCAACGCAGCAGCGCGTAACGCGAGGTCGGGAAGCCCGTCGACGGAATCGGCAACTCGCCTTCCAGCAGCTTCTGGAAGTGGGTGATGGCCTGCTTCTTGACCGGCTTGCCGGGGCCGCCGTCCAGGTCGTGATCGACGGTGAACGCATCCTCGGCCGGCCAGCCGCGGCATACCGCGAGGTAGTCCTTCTCCACCTCGCCGCCCATCAGCGTCTTGCCCAAGGTGCTGGCGCTTTCGCGATCGAAGGCCAGCAGCAGGCAGCCACTGGTGGCGCGATCCAGCCGGTGCACGAGGAAAATCGGCTTGCCCAGCTGCTCGCGCAGGCGGTCAGCGAGGAAATCATCCTCGCCGCGCGCCAGCTTGCTGTCGTGGACCATCAAACCCGCTGGCTTGTTGACCACCGCCAGCCACTGGTCTTCATACAGCAGCGGCAGCGGTTCAAAAACAACCGGCGCTTCCAATGCGTCATCGACAACATCACTCATCGACGCAACCACGCCGAAGCCACGGCAATCGCACCGACCGCGCCTGTCACCCACGACCACAGCGGCACCGAAGCGAACTGCGGACCGCCCGCTTGCAGGCCGTACAACAGCGCCGATACCACCATCAAACCAACACCGGCAACTGCAGTGACCACACGACGCTGCATGCGCTGCAACGTGCCTTCGAGATTGACGATGTCCTGTGAGCGCATCGCCAGCTCATGCTTGCCTTCCACCTGCTGACGCAGCCAGCTGTGCAGCAGTGCCGGCATGTCCGGGGCCTGGGTCATGATTTCCGGCAGGCGCTTGCGCAGTTCCTTCAACGCGCGACGCGGGCTGTAACGCTCGCGCAGGATGCGTTCCAGCACCGGCTTGGCCACTTCCCAGATGTCCAGGTTGGGGTCGAGCTGGCGGCCCACACCTTCGATGTTCAGCAGCGTCTTCTGCAGCAGGATCAACTGCGGCTGCAGGGTCAGCTGGTAACGCTGGGCGGTGCGGAACAGCTTCATCAGCACTTCGGCCAGCGAGATCTGCGACAGCGGGCGGGTGAAGTACGGTTCGCAGACCGCGCGCACCGCAGCTTCCAGCTCATCGATACGTACCGTGTTCGGCATCCACTGCGCCTGCAGGTGCAGCTCGGCGATGCGGCGGTAATCGCGGTTGAAGATGGCCATGAAGTTTTCGGCGAGGTAGAACTGATCCTCTTCCGACAGCTGGCCCATGATGCCGAAGTCCAGCGCGATGAAGCGCGGGTTGTCGCGGCGCGCCGGATCGATGTCGACCCAGATGTTGCCGGCGTGTGCATCGGCATGGAAGAAGTTGTCGCGGAACACCTGCGTGTAGAACACGCGCACGCCCTTGGCGGCCAGCGCCTTGCGGTCGATGCCGGCCTTGTCCAGCGCCACGATGTCGTCGGAAGGAATACCCCAGACCCGCTCCAGCGTCAGCGCGCGCTCGGCGGTATGGCTCCAGATCACTTCCGGGACGTACAGATCGTCCGAGTTTTCCCAGAAGCGGCGCAACACGCTGGCGTTGGCACCCTCGCGCTGCAGGTCCAACTCTGCCGCCAGGGTGGTTTCAATCTCGGCCACCACCTCGCGCGGGCGAATCTTGTCGGCACGCGGATGAGTGCGCTCGACCAATGCAGCCAGCGACTTGAGCAGGGCGATGTCACCGGCGATCTGCTTTTCGATATCCGGGCGCAGCACCTTGACCACGACCTGACGGCCATCGTCCAGCGTTGCCGCGTGTACCTGCGCGATCGAGGCCGAGGCCAGCGGCGTGGTGTCGAAGCTGGCGAAGGCTTCGGTAATCGGCAGACCCAGCGCCTGCTCGACGATCTGCAGCGCGCGTTCGCCGTCAAAGGGCTTGACCCGGTCCTGCAGCAGGGTCAGCTCGGCGGCGACGTCCGGCGGCACCAGGTCGCGGCGGGTGGACAGGATCTGGCCGAACTTGACGAAGATCGGGCCCAGCTCCTGCAGCGCCAGGCGCAGGCGCGCGCCGCGCGACTGCGAGGCGATATCGGCGCTGGCACGCGGCACGAACGGCTTGGCGATGCCGAGCCAACGTTCGACCGGGGTGCCGTCAAGCAGGTCATCCAGCCGGTAGCGCAGGATCACCCGGCCGATGCGACTGGCGCGGAACATGGCACGGGTCGCCTTCATGCGGCACCTCCGGCGCGCTGACGCAGGCGCGCGATGCGCGCGGCCATGCGTTCGACGTCATCGCGGATCACGTCCACATCATCATGGAAGGCATCCAGCTCGGCACGGGCAACGACATCACGCGACTCCTCGGTAACGTATTCGGCGGCGGTTTCGGCCAGATCCTTGGCGCTGCGCCTGGCCTGCAGCAAGGCTGCACGCAGGGTCTGCGCGATCTGCACGCCGAGGATCTCGCCAAAGGCTTTGACAAAAGGCTGCTGCCAATCCGGATCAAAACGGGTGGCCAGCTGCTGCAGGCGGCGCGCCAGCTCGGCATCGCCGGAGACCTTGACCCGCCCTGCCGGCGCGCTGTTGCCGCGCCGTGCATTGGCCAGGAATGGCAGCTGCGCCAGCACCCCGCCCAGCGTGCTGCGCACGGCCAGGTCCGGTTCCAGCGACGGATCAACCGGGCCCACGGTCAGGCGTTCGCCGGCGACCCCGATCTGCATCGCCAGCGACGGCGACTCCAGGGTCAGGGCAATGCGTTGGCCGTCGAGCGAGGCCAGTGCGGCGCGGGTATCCGGGTCCAGCGCCAGCGCGCGGTTCAAGGCCACTTCCAGCGCACGGCCGGCCAGCGGCTTGATCATTTTGAGGGGGGATGCAGGCATGCCGGCATTCTACCGGAGGGCCGGGATCGGGAGCCTGCCATGCACGATGTTGCGACGCCCCGCGACGTAGCCCGGGTAAGCGCAGCGCGCCCGGGGCCGTTGGCGGACGCGTGGGAAGCCGGTGCTGGCTTGCTCCCGGGTGCGCTGCGCTTACCCGGGCTACGGGCTCTGATGCATCGTCCGCACAGGGTTTGTTCATGTCAGCGCCCCGCGATAAACAAATCCCGAATCCCCAATCCCCATTTCCGGCGTTTGCGTTCATGCTATGCAGACACCACCAAACACAGCGTCAGGAGCACACAGGCAATGGGCAAGACCCGGGTTGGCATCATTTTCGGCGGTCGCTCGGCCGAGCACGAGGTCTCGCTGCAGTCGGCGAAGAACATCTTCGATGCGCTGGACAAGGAACGTTTCGACGTCAGCCTGATCGGCGTGGACAAGCAGGGCCTGTGGCACCTGTGCGATGCGGCCGGTTTCCTGCTCAATGCCGATGATCCCAAGCGCATTGCGCTGGACACCTCCGGCCCGGTGCTGTCGGTACTGCCCGGCGCCGAGCGCGGCCAGCTGCTGGCCGCCGATGGTCGCGACGTGCCGCAGTTGGATGTGGTGTTCCCGATCGTGCACGGCACCCTCGGCGAAGACGGCACCCTGCAGGGCCTGCTGCGCACCTTGAACCTGCCCTTCGCTGGCCCCGGCGTGCTTGGCGCAGCCGCGGCGATGGACAAGGACATGGCCAAGCGCCTGCTGCGCGATGCCGGCCTGGCGGTGGCGCCGTTTGCCTGTTTCAACCATGTCACTGCTGCACACGCCGACTACGACGCGCTGGTCGCGCATCTCGGCCTGCCGCTGTTCGTCAAGCCGGCCAACCAGGGTTCCTCGGTTGGCGTGAGCAAGGTGCGCACCGCCGACGAGTTCGCCACCGCGATGGCATTGGCCCTGTCGTTCGACCACAAGGTGCTGGTGGAATCGGCGATTGTCGGCCGTGAGATCGAATGCGCAGTGCTGGGCAATGACGTGCCCGAGGCCAGCGTCTGCGGCGAAGTGGTGGTGCATGACGACTTCTACGCCTATGACACCAAGTACATCAGCGCCAGCGGTGCGGAGACGGTGATCCCGGCCGATATCGCTGCCGATGCGCAGCAGCGCATCCGCGAGATCGCCGTGCGCGCCTACCAGGCGCTGGACTGCATCGGCATGGCACGCGTCGACGTGTTCCTCACCGAGGCCGGCGACGTCGTCATCAACGAACTGAACACCCTGCCCGGCTTCACCAAGATCAGCATGTATCCCAAGCTGTGGGGCGCAAGCGGTCTGGGCTATACCGCGCTGATCACCCGCCTGATCGAGCTGGCGCTGGAGCGCAACGCCGCAGACAAGGGCCTGCGCAGCTCGATCAGCACGTCGGCCTGATCTAAACTGCTGAAACGACGCGGCCCGCACCCTCCACGAGGATGCGGGCCGTTCTGTTTCTGGCGTCAGGAGTGATCAGCCTTTCTTGCGGAACATCGACACCACCGCAAGGATCAGGAAGACGACGAACAGGATCCACGCGATATTGCTGGCCGCACCGGCAATGCCACTGAAGCCGAGTACGGCGGCAATGATGGCGATGACGAAGAAAACGACGGCGTAATGCAGCATGGGCTGGGTCCTCGGTTGGAATCAGGGTTCCATCCTCGGCAATTGCCGGTCGCGATACGGTGACAGGAACGTTAGCGCCGGATGATGACGACACGGTCCATTCAGGATGCGGCGGCCAAACGCCGCAGGCCTTCCTCGATGGACACCCTGGGCACATAGCCGAAATCGCGGCGTGCCGGCTCCATCGAATACCAATGCGGCGTGCACAGCTGCTCGGCGAGGAAGCGGGTCATCGGCGGCTCGCCGGACAAGCGCAGCAGCGGCCACAGTTTTTCGCAGACCGAGCCGATGCGGTAAGCGGTCTTGAACGAGATCGACTTCTCCACGCCGGGCGCACCCACCGCTGCAAGCAGGCGGTTGAGCAGTTCGCGCATCGGCAGTGGCTCGCCGTTGGAAATGAAGTAGGCCTTGCCGGCGCAGGCCGCACCGACCACCAGATGATCGAAGGCATCGAAGTGCGCCTGCGCGGCGTTGTCGATGAAGGTGGTATCGACCTTGTTCGTACCATCACCGACAAAGCGCAGGCGGCCGGCGCGCGCGCGTTCGGCCAGCCGCGGCACCAGCTGGTTGTCGCCCGGGCCCCAGATCAGCCGCGGGCGCAGGGCGATGGTTGCCAGATCGGCACCATTGGCGGCCAGCACCTCCTGTTCGGCGATGGTCTTGGTGGCGGCATAAGGCGCCTGGAAGTCCTCGCCGTAAGGCACCTCATCCGCCCCCAGGCCTTCGACCGGATGGGTGGCGCGGTGGGTGACGCTGGGCGTGGAGGTATAGACCAGGCGGCCGATGCCATGCGCCTTGCAGGCGGCAAGCACGTTGCGGGTGCCGACCACATTGGCCTGGAAGTAGCTGTCGTAGCTGCCCCAGGCACCGGCCTTGGCGGCATTGTGGAAGATGGCATCCACACCGGCAGCGGCGTGATGCACGGCATTGGCATCGGCCAAGTCGCCACGGATCTGCCCTACCCCGATTTCCTGCAATGCCGGGTAATGCCCGCGATTGAAGCTCAGCACCTGATGGCCGCGTTCGACCAGGCCACGGCACAAGGCCTGACCGAGAAAACCACCACCACCGGTAACCAGAATCTTCATTCGTTTGATCGCTCTGTTGCTGGGCTTCCGCGCCGACTGGCCGCGGCGGAAGCATTGAGATTTGTCCGTCAGTATCGCAGTAGTGGTGTTTGGGTGCTTTGCAGGGGATGTTGGCGGAGAGCGTTACCCCTCCCCAGCCCTCCCCTCCGCCTTCGGCGCAAGGGAGGGAGCAAGAGCCCCCCTCCCCAACCCTCCCCTTGCCTGCGGCAAAGGGAGGGGGCAACAGCAGCAGCGCTGCGGTTGCGTCGAGCAGCCAGGCTTTAGCCCTCCCTTTCGCGCAGCGAAGGGGAGGGTTGGGAGGGGTGCTCTTCGCCGCGCGCCAAGGCCCGCAGAATGTCCTCCAACACCGCCGGCATCCGCTGCAGAACCTCGTCATTCCAGTAGCGAAGCACCCGAAAGCCCAGCCCATGCAGCACCTCGGTCCGCCGCTGGTCATAGGCAAGCTGCTCAAGATGCTGCCCACCATCCAGCTCGACGATCAGCTTCGCTTCAAGGCAGACGAAGTCGGCGATGTATCCGGCCAAGGGCATCTGCCGACGGAAGCGGAAACCTGCCAACTGGCGCCGGCGCAGTTGCTGCCATAGGCGGTCTTCGGCATCGGTGGGTGTGTTGCGCAAGGCTCTGGCACGCCTTCGCAGCTTGTCCATTGCAGCTCTCCGTTCTTGGTACGGAAAGCCTGCGATTGCTGGCGATGGGAGCCTGTCAGGGAATCACTGGATTCAAGCTGTCCATCGACTCAAAGAACACTGCGCTTTACCCCTCCCCAACCCTCCCCTTGCCTACAGCAAAAGGAGGGGGCAAAGCTTTAGCCCTCCCTTTCGCGCAGCGAAGGGGAGGGTTGGGAGGGGTGCTCTTGCTCTTGCTCTTGCTCTTGCTCGTGCTCGTGCTCGTGCTCGTGCTTCAAGCCTTCCAGCTCACCCCAGCTGCGCCTGCGCCCACACTGCCAGCTTCTCGCGCCCGATCTTGGCGTTGTGGCGGATATCCACGGGGAAACCCGGGTGACGCAGGAAGTGTTCGATGCCTGCGAAGCCCGGATGAGCCAATGCCAAGATCCGCAACTGCTTCTCGATTTCAGCGAAATGCTGATCCGGCAGCAGTTCGTAACACAGCACCGGCACCTGCTGGCCCAGCTCACCAACACCCACCAAAGCCGTACGCCGCACACCTGCCACGGTGTTGAACACCGGCTCCACCTGCTCGGTATACAGCGGCCCTGTCGCCGTCTCGACCCGATGCGTCTTGCGCCCGCAGAACCACAGCCGCCCTTCGGCATCGAACCAACCCACATCGCCCATCCGGTGCACGATGCGCTCGCCGCCATCGGCCAGTACTTCGCGGATCTTGGCCGCCGCCGTTGCCTGCGGCCGGTTGAAGTAACTATCGGTCGTTGTCGGGCCAACCACGGTGATCTCGCCCACTTCACCGGCCGGCAACTCACGCACGCCATTCCAGTCAGCAATGGGTTCGTCGGTGATGGCAATGATGCGCACGACATTCGGTGCGACCACGCGACCAACACAGGTGCCCGCACCAGCCTCGGTGGCCTCACGCGTATCGACCAGTTCGCGGCCTTCAATCACCGCTACCGGCAGGCATTCGGTGGCGCCGTATGGCGTCCAGAACTGGCCGTCTTCCGGCATCAGCGAACGGATCTTGGACACGATCTCCGGCGGCACCGGCGCACCCGCCGAAGTGGCGCGGGTCACCGTTGGCAGCGGCTGGCCGTGCTCGGCCAGCACCCGCATCAAGGCCGGTGAACCGAACAGCTGGGTCACGCCGAAGCGGGCAATGGCATCGTGAAGCTTGCACGGATCGGCGCTGCCCGGCCGGGTCGGGTCCATGTCAGGAATCACCGACGTCAGGCCCAGCGCCGGGTCGAACAACGCGAACGGCGGGAAGGTCGGCAGGTCGATGCCACCGGGCTGCATGCCGAAGGCATTTCGCAGCAGTTCCACCTGGCCGACGAAATGGCGGTGGCGATAGACCACGCCCTTGGGCACGCCGGTGGAGCCGCTGGTGAACAGGATCGCGGCCACGTCGTCGGGCGCGGTGGCGGCCAGTTGGCTGCCCGCGCCTGCACCATCGGCCTCTATCTTCGCCAGCGTGGTCCCGCCCCAGCCCCAGCGTCGACCGACGGTGACCTTGACCGTTGCCGCCTTGGCCCAGCCCAGCAGCACCCGCGCAAATTGCGCCAAGGGGATGCCGATGAAGGCCTGCGGCCGTGCTTCATCCAGGCACTGCTTCAGCGCGCGCTTATCAATGCCCGGATCGACCAGCACCGGCACCGCGCCGATCTTGAACAGGGCAAACATCAACAGGAAGAACTCCGGCCCCGGCCGCACCATCACCACCGCCCGCACCCCGCGGCCGATGCCGTTGGCCGCCAATCCGGCGGCAATGGCGTCGCTGCGGGCGTCCAGGGTGCGGTAATCGAGGATCACGTCATAGGCGGCCATGCCATTGGCGGCGGGCTTGCCGGGGCAACGGATGGCGATCTGGTCGGGCCGTTCACGCGCCAGCTCGGGCAGGCGCGCGGCGATATTGCAGGTTTCGTTCATCTTCCTATTGTCGCCAATGCAGAAAAATCTTGCGCGCAGGCCGTCACCGTGGAAAATTTCGCACCTTCCTTTTGTCCTAATCCTGCCGCCTAGGCCGGTATCCCATGCCCCATCCCTGCCTGACCTGCGGTGCCTGCTGCACCCAATACCGCGTTGCCTTCCATTGGATGGAATCGGACGAAGTCACCGAAGGCGGCGTGCCCCATCAGCTGACCCAGCGCCTGGACCCGCACCGGCTGTGCATGCAGGGCACCTACTCGGACCCGATCCGCTGCGTGGCCCTGGACTCGGAGATCGGCGTGTACTCACGCTGCACCATCCACCCGAACCGGCCCAGCGTGTGCCGCGAGGTGGACGCCTCCTGGGAATACGGCAAGGCCAGCTCACAGTGCGACCGCGCGCGCATCGCCCACGGCATGCCCGCATTGACCCTGGCCGACTGGCGCTGGCGCGATGATGCCGACAACGATGGCGATGACCATCCGGACGACAACGGCAACAGCCCGTCGTCACCGCCGAATACGCCGATTGCCGCTTGAGGGTGATGCGGTAGTTGTTGGCTTTGGGCTTTGGGCTTTGGGCTTTGGGCTTTGGGCTTTGGCCCTTGCCCTTACGCCGTCATTCCCGCGCAGGCGGGAATCGCTCTTGCTGTTGCTCTTCACCCTTGCCCTGTCCAAAGCCAAGGCAGAAGCCGAAGCAAGAGCCAGAGCGATTCCCGCCTGCGCGGGAATGACGGCAAGTAAATCAACGACATAAAAGCAGAAAGCCAGAAGCGAAAGGCGAGAAGCGAAAGTCCGCCCCTCAAAGCGCTTTGTAACGCCCCCACAACACCTCGAACTGCTGCGCGAAGCTGCGCACCAGGTTGCGGTCATTGCTGACCACCAGATTCTCATCGTTGTGCTCGGTCGCGGTGCGCGTCCAGTTGAAGCTGCCGTTGGCCAGCTGCTTGCCATCGAACAGCGCGAACTTGTGGTGCATGTGGTACTCGCTGTGGTCCACCCGCACCGGGATGCCGCTCTCGTTCAAGCGCCGGACGTCGTTCCCGTCGTCGTAGACCTTGTCGTTGTCGCTGATGATGCGCACCGTCACGCCGCGCTTGTACGCGTCCAGGATGACTCCGCTGAGGCGGTCATCGGAGATGGTGAACACGCAGATGTCCAGGGTCTGTTTGGCGCTGGCGCACAGCGCGCGCAGGCGTTGCATGCAGGCATCGCCCGGGGAGAAATAGGTGCTGGTCAGGGTTTCGACCGGGCCAGCATTGACGTCCAGCGTGCGCACCACCTGTTCAACCCACTTCAGCATCGGCAGTGCTTCGGCAGGATTGGCAGCGACCTGTTCGCGGGCGATATCGAAGGCGCGATTGCGCAGGAAGCGCAGGCGGTCGGGCGGTAGTTCGACGCCCAGCTCGCGCAGTGCGGAGCGTTCCTCGTTGCTCAACGCAAGGTCCTGCGCGCTGTCACGCAACTGACGGTCCAGGCTGTCGAAATCCATCTGTCACTCCCTGTGCAAAGAAGCACAGAGCTTCGCACACCTACGCGAGCCTGTAGGAGCGGCGTCAGCCGCGAAGCTGGCAACGCTTCAGTCCGCGAGAAATCAATCATCGCGCGCGCTTTGCGCGAAACGCCAGGCAACGGCTTGCAGGATGCGGAGGTAGCCGTAGCGGATCTATCCCTTGCTTCGCGGCTGACGCCGCTCCTACAAGTGCCCGCGCTCCCACAAGCCCCGGCTCACCCCAGTGGGTTGCGCTCCAGGAAGGCTCTTACCGCCGGCACGATCACTTCGTGCTTGTCTTCCAGCACATAGTGGTTGGCATCTTCGAACTCGGTCACTTCAGCCTGCGGCAATGCCTTGCGGAAGCCGGTAAGGAAATGATGATCGAAGCAGATGTCACGCAGGCCCCAGGCGATGTACACCGGGCGATCCGCAAACGACGGCAGCGCTGCCGCCGCACGCTCCAGCAGGGACCAGGCCTTGTCGGCTGGCGACAGCGGGATGTCCTGCATGAAGCGGATGGTGGAAATGCGGTTGGCCCAGTTGTTGTACGGCGACACATAGGCGCGGCGCACATCGGCTGGCATGCGCCGGCTCACGCCCAGCCACGAGGCGCCGGACGAGAATGCATTGAAGGTGCGGATGAACCATTCGCCCGGCTTCCAGTGCCGGCCCATGGCGATCTGCCACGGCATCGGCTTCTCCGGCGGCAACGGGAACGAGGCCGTGTTGGTGATCACCAGGCGCTTGACCTGATCGTGGTGCGACAGCGCCCAACCGAAGCCGATCATGCCGCCCCAGTCGTGCACGGCCAGCGTCACCGGACCGGTGATGCCCAGGTGCTTGAGCAGTGCGTCCAGATCATCCACGCGCGACTGCAGGGTGTACTCATAACGCTTGTCGTCGGGCTTGTCCGACAGGCCCATGCCGATATGGTCCGGCACGATGCAGCGGTACTTGTCGCTGAGGCCGTTGACCAGGTGCCGCCACAGGTAGCTCCACGACGGGTTGCCGTGCAGCATCACCACCACCTCACCGTCGCTCGGGCCTTCATCGATGTAGTTCATCGACAAGCCGGGGCGGACTTCGAAGCGGTGGGTCTTGCTGGGGTAACCGGGGAGTTTGTTCATCGGGTTGCACCTGCGGCTGCTAAGCCCCTCTCCCGCCGGGAGAGGGGTTGGGGAGAGGGTTGGCCGGAGTGGAGGAGCGTGGACTACCGCTCGAACTCCAGGCGCTTGCGTGCTGCGCACGCGTCCCCTTTTCCGCCCTTCGGGCACCCCCGCCTTCGCGGGGGCAGGCCCTTTGTTCCTCCCACAAGGGGAGAAGGAAAAGCATGCAATCTGGAAGTTCGCGGCCAGGCCGGAACTTACCAGACCACCTCGGCCATCGTGCAGTTCAAGCCCGAGCCGATACCCATCAGCGCGACGCGGTCGCCCTTCTTGAGCTTGCCCAGCTGGCGCAGCTTGCTCAGCACGATCGGTACCGACGCCGGGCCGATGTTGCCGTGCTCGCCAAAGATGGTCATCACCTTCTTCGGGTCGATGCCGAAGGCCTTGATGAAGGCATTGGTATGCGGCTGGCTGACCTGGTGGATCACGAACTGGTCGATCTCCTCCACCGCCCAGCCCAGCGCTTCGCGCGTAGCTTCAAAGGTCTTGGTGGCCAGCTTGATGCCTTCGATCAGCAGCATGCGGGTGTCGGTGACCATGCGGTCCAGGTTGCCCACGCACAGCTTGTTCCACTGGTTGGCTGCACGGGTCACGCCGCCCTTGTAGCGCGGGGCGTCCGGCACCAGCTCCGAGCGCGCCATCACCATTGCCGCCGCACCGGAACCGGTGGTCAGCGCAGCGACTTCGTCACGCATCTGCTGGGCGGTGATGTCCGGGGACATCATGCGTTCCAGGGTCTTTTCATAGACCAGGTTGGAGGTTTCGCCGTCGACGATCAACGCATAGTCGATGTCGCCGCGCTCCAACATCAGCGCCGCCATGTCCATGCCATTGATGAAGGCAAGGCAGGCGTTGGCGATGTCGAAGGTGACGCACGCTTCGCCGATGCCCAGGTTGCCGGACACGATGGAAGCGGTGGACGGCTCCAGGTAATCACGGCTGACCGAGGTATTGATCAGCAGGCCAACCTTGTCGGCGGTGATGCCGGCATCTTCCAGCGCCTTGCGGCCGGCCATGGTGGCGGCGTCCGAGGCCTGTGTACCCTGGTCCCAAAGGCGGCGCGCGTGGATGCCGGCGATATCGCCAAGCACGTCGGCACGAATGCCCAGGCGTTCCAGCGTGGGCTGGAGCCGCTCGTTGATTTCCTTTGAGGTCAGCGTATGCGGCGCATCAATATGCGCCAGTCCCGCGATCGAGACGTTTTGAAAAGGCATCAGAAAGCGCCAAGACTCAGGCGAAGGGGTCGCCATTCTAGCGCCTGCGCATTTTTACCGCATCTTTACAAATCGGCGGCCCGGCGTATGGAGCCGCCGGGGCCGTAAGACAGCTGGAAAATCAACGCGGCGGGCACTGGAAGGCGGCAAAGCGCTGGCTGCCATCGGCCGGCAGCCCGATGGCCTGCACGGCATTGGCGCCGGCACTGGGGGCTTCGTTGCGGGCCAGGGTTTCGAGCTCTTCCTGTACGCGCAGCGGGTTGCGGTTGTAGAAGCCGACCTTGTTCGTCACGGTGACCTCGATATCGCTCTTGGTCACGCAGCCCGGTGCAACCGGACCTGCGGGCAGTACGCGTACGGCCTTGCCGCCGGATTCAATCGGCACCCAGGTACAGGCGGCGGTGCTGGCGATCAGGGCGGACAGAAGCAGGACGCGCATGGACTATTCCTTGTGAAGATCAGCAGGGATTGTGCCGGGAATGGATGAACAGGTGGTGATCCCGGTGATTTGGTGCGCGGCAAAGACAAAACCTACCCCTCCCCAGCCCTCCCCTTCGCTGCGCGAAAGGGAGGGGGCAAAGGTGTAGTGCCGAGCCATGCTCGGCAGGGGCTTTACCGGCCAAAGCTAAAAGCTGCCCTCACCCCAACCCCTCTCCCGTACACGGGAGAGGGGCTAAAGAACCCCTCCCCAGCCCTCCCCTTCGCTGCGCGAAAGGGAGGGGGCAGAAGCGTAGTGCCGAGCCATGCTCGGCAGGGGACTTCCCGGTAAGGCTTCAGCGCAAGACGGCTACGCCCTGCCGCTTACTTCTTCTCCACCGGCTTGCCGTCGGCGTCGATCACGGTCACTTCGCCCAGCTTCAGGGCGCGCACCGGGGCCTCGGTCTGCTTCAGGTCGCCTACCACCACCCAGGTCAGCTTGGACGGATCCAGGATCTTGGCTGCCTCGGCGACCTGCGCCGGGGTCATCGCTTCGATCTCGGCCTTGCGCTTGAACACGTAGTCGTCCGGACGGCCATAACGCACGATGCCACCGATGGTGCTCATCACCGCCGATGCGGTTTCGTAGGCACCCGGCAGGCTCAGCGTCTGGATGTTGCGGATGCGGTTGACCTCGGCATCGGTCGGCGGACGCTGGCCGCTGGCGAACTGGCTGATCTCGGCGTTCATTTCCTTCATCGCCTCCCCGGTCTTGTCGATCTGTACCGGTGCAACCGCCATCCACGGGCGCTGGCCCAAGGCATTGGAGGCCGACGAACGTGCGCCATAGGACCAGTGCTTGTCCTCACGCAGGTTCATGTTCAGGCGCGAGGTGAAGTCGCCACCCAGCACGCCATTGGCGATGTCGAAGCGGGTGGTGCCCGCATCCATCGTCGAGGGCGCGACCTGACCGGCGAACAGGTTGGCCTGCACCGCGCCCGGCTGGTCGATCAGGAACACGCGCGATGCCTGCGGGCGATCCACATTGGTCAGGGCCTCCACCTTCGGCCGCGCACCCTCGCCCTTCCAGTCACCGAAGCTACGCTCCAGCAACGGCACGAGGTCCTTCAAGGTGGTGTCACCGACCACGATCAGGGTGGCGCCTTCCGGACGAATCCACTGCTTGTGGAAGGAGGTCAGGTCGTCACGGGTCAGCGACTGGATCGCCGCTTCGTCTCCGCTACCGGTGAACGGAATCGCATACGGGTGGCCTGCGCCGTACAGCAGCGGCGGCAGCACGCGCATCGCCACCGCATTGGGCTGCGCCTTTTCCTGCTGGATGCCTGCAATCCAGGTGGCCTTGATGCGGTCGATCTCGTTCTGCTCGAAGCGCGGTGCACGCACCACGTCGGCATACAGCGCCAGCGACGGCGCCAGGTTTTCCTTCAGTGCCGACAGGTACACGTTGGAACCATCCAACGACGCACCTGCGCTGACGCGTGCACCCAGGCTTTCCACAGCATCGGCGAACGCCAGCGAGCCGAGCTGGCCAGCGCCTTCGTCCAGCATGCCCATGGTGAAGTTGGCGGTGCCCGGCTTGCGGCCACGGTCGGCGGTGAAGCCACCCGGGAACTCATAGCTGAACTGCACCACCGGAACATCATGGCGCTCGGCCAGCACCACCTGGGTGCCGTTCTTCAGCGTGGCGCGCTGCATCTGCGGGAACTTCAGTTCCGGGAAGCTGGTGGTCTTGGGCACGCCGGCGCTGCGGTCGACCTGGCTCGGCAGCGTGGTGTACTTGGAGTCCACGGCCGGCACGTTGAACGGCGCCGGCTTGACCGACGGCAGCTCGGCCAGCGCAACACGCTCACCCGGCTCGACCACGATGGTGTGGTCGCCCACGCCCAGCCACTTGGCGCCGGCTGCCTTCACGTCGGCCGCAGTCGCCGCATCCACATTGGCCAGCGAGGTACGGAAGCAACCCGGGTTGCCTTCGTAAACGGTGCACTGGGCCAACGCGTCGGCCTTGCCGCCGAAGCCACCAATACGCTCGATGCCACGCACGAAGCCGGCACGTGACTGCACCTTGGCGCGCTCCAGCTCATCGGCAGTCGGGCCTTCGGCGATCAGTCGCTTCAGCTCCTCGTCGATGGCCGCCTCGACCTTGGCCGGGTCCACGCCCTGCTTGACCGTGGCCATGATCAGGAAGTTGGAGCCGAGCTGCGAGGCATCGGTCATCGCGCTGATGTTGTCGACCAGCTTGTCCTTGTGCAGCAGACGCTGGTCCAGACGCGAGGACTTGGCACCGCCCAGCACGTAGGAGAACAGGTCGAGCTGATCGATATCGGTGGTACCAACCTGGGCAACGTTCCAGGCGCGGTAGATACGCGCCTGCGGCACCTTGTCGGTCATCACTTCGCGGGTGGTGGCAGCGCGCTGCGCAACGTTCACCGCCGGCTGCGCCATGGTCGGGCCAGCCGGGATGTCGCCGAAGAACTTGGCGGCCTTTTCCTTGGCGGTGGCCACGTCGATGTCGCCGGCCAGCACCAGCACCGCGTTGTTCGGGCCGTACCAGGTGTGGAACCAGGTTTTGACGTCATCCAACGAGGCGGCGTTGAGGTCGTTCATCGAACCGATCACGCCGTGGTGATACGGATGGCCCGCCGGGTACATGGCGCGGGTCAGCTTGTCCCAGACCTGGCCGTAAGGCTGGTTCTCGCCCTGGCGCTTTTCGTTCTGCACCACGCCGCGCTGCTCATCCAGGGCGGCCTGATCGATGGCGCCGACCAGATGGCCCATGCGGTCCGACTCCATCCACAGCGCCATGTCCAACGCGGTGGTCGGCACGTTCTGGAAGTAATTGGTGCGGTCGGTATTGGTGGTGCCGTTCTGGTCGGTGGCGCCGACCTGCTTGAAGGGTTCGAAGAACTCGCCGTCGTGGTTTTCGCTGCGCTGGAACATCAAGTGCTCGAACAGATGCGCGAAGCCGGTGCGCCCGGCCGGTTCGTCCTTGGCACCGACGTGGTACCAGATGTTCACCGCCACGATCGGCGCCTTGCGGTCGGTGTGCACCACCACGCGCAGGCCGTTGGGCAGGGTGAACTCTTCATACGGGATATCGACCGACGCAGCGGCGGCGGCCGGCTTGGCCTCCGCAACCAGCGGGGCGCCAACGAATCCGCCCAGGGCGGCGCTCAGGGCCAAGGTCAACAAGGCGGTGCGGGGCATAGCTGCGTTCATTCCATTTCCGTTTGGGTATGAAGGTGAACGCAGATCCTAACCGGGCGCCGTCACATCGTCATACGCCATGCGTCATGGGTACCGAAGCAGCTGCACCGGTGTCCGTCCGGTCACTGCAGACGCGGCGAGTGTCCGGACAGCGGACACTTTTCATAATCAACAAACCCTTATTTATCAATTAGATGTGATTGGCACACATCCTGCTGCCTATTACTCGCAGCCAGATCACTTCAGACAATAAATGACTGATTGCTGAACAAATCAAAAAAAGCAAAGAAAGTTCTTGCACTACGGAAATCACTGTACTACCTTACTACCACACCACTGCCCACACACACCAAACAGGTCCCGCCATGAACGCCAAGTCTCTCGCCCTTGCCATCGCCCTCGTCGCCAGCACCGGCTTTGTTTCTTCGGTCCAGGCTTCGGATATCGTCACTTTGGACACCGTGCAGGTTCGCCCTTCCGCTGATCAGCTGGCACAGGCCCAGCACGAAGCCAGCAGCAACATCCCGACCCTGGCTGCGGTGCAGGTTCGCCCGACCGTCGGCCAGATGGTCGAGCTGATGGCCGAACAGACCGCCAGCCAGCTGGCCTCCGCCAGCCCGGTCGCCATCGGCACCCGCGCCGGCCAGTGGATGGTGTCGCTGCCGGCCATCACCGTCCGCCCGGAGGTTGAGCAGGTGCAGGCCATGGCTGCCGAAGCCGCTGCTGAAGCCATCGGCAAGGTCGTCGCGCAGGGCATGGTTTCCAACTAAGCCAGCGATGACGCAACACCCGGCGTAAACTGCGCCGATGACTTCTGCCCCTGTTTTCGATGTAGTGCTTTACCAGCCCGAGATCCCGCCGAACACCGGCAATGTGATCCGGCTCTGCGCCAACACCGGCGCGCGGCTGCACCTGATCGAGCCCCTGGGTTTCGACCTCAGTGACAAGCAGCTGAAGCGCGCCGGCCTGGACTATCACGAGTACGCACAGATGCAGGTCCACCCGGACCTGGAAACCGCCTTGGCGCGCATCGCCCCGAAGCGTTTGTTTGCATTGAGTACCCGCTCCAGCGTTCGCTATGACACCGTGCAGTTCGCCGATGGCGACGCCTTCCTGTTCGGCCCGGAAACCCGCGGTCTGCCGCAGGATCTGCTTGATTCCCTGCCCGATGGCCATCGCCTGCGCCTGCCGATGCAGCCAAACAACCGCAGCCTGAACCTGTCCAACTCGGTCGCCGTGGTGGTGTATGAGGCGTGGCGGCAGCAGGGGTTCCCTGGCGGCGCGTGATTCGCCCTTTGGTTTTTTTTGTATTTTTGTGGGAGCGGCGTAAGCCGCGAAGCTGGCAATGCTCCAGCTGAAGATTGATCGCCAAAAGCACCCCTCCCCAACCCTCCCCTTGGCTACGCCAAAGGGAGGGAGCGCAAGCCTGCGATCTGTCAGATGGCAGCGACCCGCTTTGCCCCCTCCCTTTGGCGCAGCCAAGGGGAGGGCTGGGGAGGGGTAACGCTCCAGCTCCAGCTCTCAGCACTCAGCACTCAGCTTTTAGCTTCAGCAGCAACCCCAACCACACCCAGCTCCCGCAACACCCGCAGCCGCTCGCCATCAACAGCAAGCACCTCCCCCAACACCTCGGAGGTGTGCTGCCCCAACACCGGCGCCGCCTGCTCATAGCGCAACGGCGTTGCCGAGAACTTCAACGGATTACGCACCATCGCCACGCTGCCACCACCGGCATGCGGCAACTCAATCCGCAAACCACGCGCCTGCACCTGCGGGTCAGCAAACACCTGATCAATCCGGTTGACCGGATTGGCCGGCACCACCGCTTGCTCCAGCGCCGCCAACCATTCGGACGTCGGCCGCGTGCGCAACACCTGCTGCAGATGCGGCACCAGCAGCTCGCGGTTCGCAACCCGGGCGTTGTTGCTGGCATAGCGCGGATCACGCGCCAGCTCGGGCTCGCCAATCACCTCGCACAAGCGTGCGAACTGACCGTCATTGCCAACCGCCAGCATGAAATAGCCATCAGCGGCCGGCATCACCTGGTACGGCACGATGTTCGGATGCGCCGTGCCCTGCCGGGTCGGCACCACGCCGCCGATCAGATAGTTGGAAGCTTGGTTGGCCAGCCATGCGACCTGGGTATCCAGCAGCGCCAGATCGATCTGCTGGCCAACACCGGTGCGTTCGGCATGGCGCAACGCAGCCAGGATCGCCGTCGCCGCATACATGCCAGTCATCAGATCGGTCGCGGCCACACCTACTTTCTGCGGGCCGGCACCCGGCGCACCGTCTGGCTCGCCGGTGACGCTCATCAGGCCGCCTATGGCCTGGATCGCCGCGTCATAGCCGGCGCGCTGCGCGTATGGGCCATCCTGGCCGTAGCCGGTGATCGAGCAATACACCAGCTTCGGGTTGATCGCCTGCAGGCTGGTGAAATCCAGCCCGTACTTCTTCAGGCCACCGACCTTGTAGTTCTCCACCAGCACGTGACAGTGCACGATCAGCTCGCGCAACAGCGCCTGCCCTTCCCCTGTGGTGAAATCAATCGCCACCGAGCGCTTGCCGCGGTTGGCGCACAGGTAATACGCCGACTCGCTGCTGTCATTGCCGTCGGCGTCCTGCAGGTAGGGCGGGCCCCAACTGCGGGTGTCGTCACCCACGCCGGGGCGCTCGACCTTGATGACATCGGCGCCGAAGTCGGCCAGCACCTGCGTGGCCCAGGGGCCGGCAAGGATGCGCGACAGGTCTAGAACGCGAACGCCCTCGAGCAGCTTCATTTCGGCCACCAGGTTTTGCAGGCTTCGGGCAGCACGGGCTGCCAGCCAATCGCTTGCTGGAACGCCTCCGCCAGCGCAATCAGCGTGAGTTCGTCGCCCACATTGCCGATCAGCTGCATGCCGGCGGGCAACTCTCCCTCAGCTACCGGCAGCGGTACCGACAAGGCTGGGTTGCCGGCCAGGTTGGCGTAAGCGGTGAGATCGGCCTGGCTGGCCGGCGCCGGGGTTCCGAACGGGAATGCACGCTGCGGCGCAGTTGGCATTACCAGCACGTCGCAACGCGCCAGCCACTGCTGCAGCTGCACCTGCCCGCGATCGGCGAGCTGCGAGGCGGCAGCCAGCTCGGCAGCGCTGCGGCCTTCTGCCCAGGACATCAGCTTGACCAGCAGCGGCGAGAATTTGCTGCGGTCAGCGGCCCAGGCCTCGGCGTGTTCGACCAGCAACTCGGCTTCGCTCATCAGCAGGCCAGCGCGACGTGCGCGTGCCGACGCAAATGCCGGTGCCGGCAGCGGTTTCAGCTGATGGCCCAAGCCGACCAGCACGCGCAGGCCATCCTCGAATGCCGCCTGCACGTCGGGCGCGATATCGGTTGCATCGAACAGATCCACCACGCCAATGCGCAGGCCCTCCGCATCCGGCGCGGCGTATTGGATGAAGCGCGACTGCGCGCAGTCCGGATCGAAGCCAGACATGAGCTGCAGCAACAGGCGCAGGTCACGCGCCGAACGCGTCAATGGGCCAATGTGATCCAGCCGCCTGCACAGGGCAACCGTGCCGCGCGTGCTGATCGCGCCCCAACTGGGCTTGAGCCCAACCACACCGCAATAGCTTGCCGGGATGCGCACCGAACCCATGGTGTCGGTGCCCAGCGCCGCCGCGCACAAACCAGCGGCCACCGCCGCGCCACTGCCACCGCTGGAACCGCCCGGCGTATAACCGTGCCGATGCGGGTTGTGACAAGCACCATAGAACGGGTTGTCGTTGTCGACGCCCATCGCCGCTTCGTGCATGTTGAGCTTGCCGACGATCACCGCGCCGGCTGCGCGCAAGGCACCCACCGCAGGATTGTCGCTGCTGGCGGCTGCGCTGTGACGGCGGGTCTCCATGCCAGCGGTGGTGACCATGCCGGCAACGTCGATATTGTCCTTGACCGCGATCGGCAGGCCTTCCAAAGGACGCGCCAGGCCACGTTGGCGGCGTTGCTGGGACTGCGTGGCCGCGGCCAACGCGCCTTCCGCATCGACATGGATATAGCTGTTGATCTGCACCTGGCTGGCAGCGATGGCCGCCAGCTGCTGCTCGATCAGTTCGGTGCAGCTGACGTCACCGGCAGCCAGCAAGGCCGCCTGCGCCGTCATATCCATGCTCAACAACTGCGCATCGGCCTTGCTCACGCGGTCTTCCTCAAGCGAAACGTTTGTCGATCAGACGCA
Organism: Stenotrophomonas sp. 21LCFQ19; assembly: GCF_056861425.1. Lineage (NCBI taxonomy): Bacteria > Pseudomonadati > Pseudomonadota > Gammaproteobacteria > Lysobacterales > Lysobacteraceae > Stenotrophomonas > Stenotrophomonas sp. 21LCFQ19. The sequence goes on from NZ_JBSPUF010000011.1 coordinate 59,051, forward strand.
CCGGCTTCTGCCGAACTTCGATACCCGTCAATGCCGCCAGCTCACCCGGTGCGGCCAGCACGATGCTCATTTCAACACCGAGGCGCTGGCGCAGCAACGCGGCGAACTCCGCTGCCAGTTGTGCGTCATCCAATGCGCCACGGGTTTCCACGTGCACAGCCAGATCGTCGCGCCCGCCTTCGTCGCGGCTGGCGACGCAGATGAACTCACCAGCGAACGATGCATGTTCTTCCAGCACCGGCGCCATCGCCTGCGGGAACACGTTGATGCCGCGGATCTTGACCATGTTGTCGCTGCGGCCAAGGAAGCCTTCGATGCGGCGCAGGTTCATGCCCAGCGGCGAGGGCGTGGTCAGCACGCGGGTCACGTCGTGGGTGTTGAAGCGGATGATCGGGTAGATGTCGTCCTTGTACAGGCAGGTGACCACCATGTCGCCGGTGTCGCCATCGGCCACCAGTTCACCACTGTCCACGTCGAGGATTTCGACGTACTGCGCGTCTTCCATTAGATAGAGACCATCCTGGTCCGGGCCCTGCCCGGCAATCGCGCCGGTGTCGCCCACGCCATACCAGTCGTACAGTTCGACACCGCCCCAAGCGGCCGACAACGACTCGCGCGATTCACGGCCGAGGTGACCGCAGATCATCCGCACCGGGATGTCCTTGCCCGGCACCAGGCCGTTCTCGCGGGCCACGTCGGCCAGCTTCTTGATATAGTCGGCGAAGCCAACAATCACGTTGGCGCCCATGTTCTTCATCAATTGCACCTGCTGCGCAGAGCGCATCTCGATGCCGGTGCCGGCCGAGCAGAACAGCGCCTGCGTGTAATGCGTCACCGCTTCGCGCACGTAATGGCCGCCGTTGATCATGCCGTGGCCATACACCGAGTGCACCACGTCGCCGGGCTGCATGCCCTGCCAGCGGTACAGGCGGGCAAGCAGCAAGCTCTGCACTTCGCGCGAATGCGGCGAGAACACCAGCGGCTGCGGGCGACCGGTGGTGCCGGAGGTGGTGTGGAAGACCAGCGGCTTGTTGCCAGCGTCGGTGCCGTCCTGCCAGCCGTGGAAATCGCCCAGCGGCGGATTGCCTTCGACCGACGCCATGATCTCGTGCTTGCCGAACACCGGCAGCTTGGTGATGTCGTCCAGGCTCTGGATATCTCCAGGCTTGATGCCTGCATTGCCCCACAGGCGCTGGTAGAACGGAATCTGCCAGGCGCGTGCCACGCAGCGCAGGAACATCGCGTTCTGCTCGGCGCGCAGTTCCTCGCGGCTGATGGTCTTGAACTTGTCGGTGAAGGCCTGGTCCAGCGGGAACTGCTGAAGCAGCTCCTTGACATCGAAGGATTCGAAATAGGTGGCGTAGGTCATGGGTTCTCGACAATCAGCAGGTCGACCAGCTGCCTGACATCGTCGATGTCCTGCAATTGGTCGAAGTGGGAGATCAGGGCAGCACGGTGGCCGGCATCGAAGGGACGCGCGGCGTGGTCAAGGCAGTGGTGGAACTTCTCAAGCTGCTGGGCGCGTGACAGCGGCCGTTGTGGTGAACCGATGGCGGCATCGCGGTGGTTGTGCAGCACGCGGCCATCACGCAGGGTGACCGCCATCGATTGCGGCACCAGCGCATTGGGATCGTCGCAGTCGTTCGGCACCAGGCTGACCTGGTTGGCGAACGCGGCCAGCTGCGCGTCGGCGAGCTTGTCCGGCGCATAGGCGGACAAGCCGACCTTGCCATCCAGCAACACAGTGCCGAGCAGGAACGGCAGGCACAGCCGGGCGTAGCTGGCTTCCATTGTGGGCTGATAACTGCGGCCGACCAAGCGGCGCACCAGCGGCGGCGCCTGCAGTTCGATGCTGGCGACGTTGTCCAGCTGCAGGCCGTGCTGCTGGCGCAGCTCCATCAGCATGTCCTGCGCGGCATGCGCGGCGCCGCCGGTCGGGAACACCTTGTGGCTCACGGTGAGCATCTGCGCTTCGCGCGCGGCCAGCATCTGCAGCGACGGTCCGACGTCGAATTCGCCCTCGATCAGCGGCAGATAGCCGAAGGGCCCTTCCAGCATCTCGCGCGGCGCCGGGAAGCCATTGCGAGCCAGTTCCCAACAGCTCAGGGCAGCGCGCGAATTCAGTGCGACCTGCAAGGCCAGCGTCGGCGAGCCTTCCACATGCGCCTGCATGGTGCCGGACAGGTGGCTATAGGTCAGGCCGAGCGCGCGACGCAGCAGTTCCTCGTCAGCGCCATGCAGGTGGGCAATGCCAGCTGCTGCACCGAGTGCACCGCACATCGAAGGTCGGAAGAAGCGCATCGGTGCGCGGCCGCTGATGCCGATCAGCGTGGCTACATCGACCGCAACATTGAGCGCTGCGATCAAGGCCTTGCCATCGACCGCCACGCCATCGACGTTTGCACGCTGCTCGGCGGCGGCAACCAAGGCCGATTGAATAACCGCCAATGGATGCACCACTGCCGGCATATGTACGCAATCAAATTCCTGGCTGTGGATCTGGTAGCCGTTGACCATCGCCGCGCTGGCCGCCGGCAAGGCTTCGCCGGTCACCCACACACGCGCGGCATTGCCGCTGCCGTAGCTGGCGGCGCTGCGTCGAACGGTTTGGGTCAGCGGCACCTGCGGGCCGGAGCCAGAAAGCCCCACGGCCGCCGAATCCATCACGAACACCTTCGTGGCCGCGATCGCCTCGGCGGAAAGGTCTTCAAAACGCAGCGTGCTCGCATGCTGCAACAGCGCTTCAGTCAATCGCATCAGGCCACCCGCGCCAACATGGCGTTCAAGGCGTCCAGACTGCCGCCATTGGCCAACGCCTGCACCTGCCCAAAGAGGGGTTGCGCCAAGCCTGCGGATACGCCACCCCATTGCGCCAAGGCCAGCGCCTTGGCCAGCACATCGTCGGCCGACATCGGGCATTCCGGGTCGCCCCAGGCATCGATGCGCTCGGCCTGCACGCTGCGGCCATCGGCCAGCCACAGCTGCACGCTGGCGCCGTAGTGCGCTGGGAAACGCTGGCTGCAGGCTGCATCCTCGATCAACGCGATACGCTGCCGCCACGGCGCCAGTTCAGCATCGCTGCAGGCTTCGGCGGTGTAGTGCGCAAGTTGCGGCCGGCCATTGACCAGGATCGAGGCCAGCGCGTGCTGCAGGCTGAACTTGGCCTCCAGCTCGGTCTGTGGCTGGGCGCGGTCGCAGAAGCGCAGGGCCTCGGCATAGGTGCGTACTTCGATGCGTTCGATCTGCGCGGCGTCAGTGGGATCGAGCTGCGCGACCGCTTCCAGCATCGCATCGATGGCCGGATGTGCATGCCGGCAGGCCGGCCACGGCTTCAGGCTGGTGCTGTGGACCAGCCAGTCGCCTTCGTCGGCAACCACCAGTTCCGGTACAGCGTCCGGCGCAGTGGCGGCAAACAGACCCTGCTCACCTTCCAGTATCCTGCGCGGCCCACGCATGCCAGCAAGCGCCAACTGCGCCGCCAGCCAGCCACTGCGTGCGGCTTCGGCGTTATGCAATGACTTGGTCGGCACCGGCTCGTGGCGCATCTGCCACAGCCCGCCGGTGCGACTGCCGGCATTGCCCAGCGCATCGGCCAGCGATTCAGCAGGCAGGTTCAGTACTGATGCCGCCGCAGCCGCCGCACCAAAGGCGCCAGCGGTCGAGGTGGGATGCCAATAGCGGTAATGCGTCTTGCCCAGCGCACGACCGACACGAATGGTGGCTTCATAGCCGCGCACGATGGCGTCTAGCAGCGCCGTCGCATCCGCGCCTTCGGCCTGTGCTGCAGCCAGCGCGACCGGGATGACGACCGGGCCGGGATGCAGGATGGCAGCGCGGTGCACATCGTCCATTTCCAGCACATTACCGAGCGCGGCATTGAGCAGCAGCGCGTCGGCTGCACTGCGGCGGCCAGCGCCCAAGGCCACCACATTGCCGCCAGCCTGCGCCTGCACCACCGACTGCAGCTGGGCGGCAATCGGATAGCGCAACGCAGCCAGGGCGCAGCCCAGCCAATCGACCAGCAGCAAGGCAGCACGCTCACGGGCGGCGGCATCCACCGGCCGTTGCAGGCGCTGGGCGAGCTGTTCGGTAAGGCTGGCAACAGGCGTGGTCATCGCGCGATGAGGTCTCGGTGCAGGCCCGCAACAGCGGGTTTGGGTGGTGGGAACAGCAACCGCGTGAAAGGAGCATAACCGACTTTGTCCGGACATATCATATGATCCGTCTCCCGAACGCCGCAATCAGCCCCATGCCCCGACTTCTGGATGCCGACACCTTCTTCGATTACCTCGCGCAGGGACCCGACGTCTACGCGCCCGGCTGTGCCGGACATTCCCTGCTGTTCGAACACTGGCTGCGCAGCGGCACCGAGCGCTGCGGCGGGCTGCGCTTCACCGGCGTGCACATCCCCACCGTCAACACCTTCGATTTTGCCGGACTGCACCCGCAGGCACGCCAGCGCACGATCTTCCTGAGCGGTGATCTGCGCAGTTCGTGGCTGGCGGGCCGCGTCGACTACCTGCCGATGACCTATACCTCCACCTGGCGCTGGCTGCGCGAGAGCGTGGCCTTCGACACCGTGCTGGTGCAGGTGTCGCCGCCTGACGAGGACGGCAACTGCTCGCTGGGCATTGCCTGCGACTTCACCCCGGCGGCCTGGCCACGCGCGACCCGCATCCTGGCGCATATCAACCCGCGCATGCCGCGCACGCGCGGGCCGTCCATTCCCTTGTCGCGGATCACCGCCGCCATCGAGCAGGATGCGCCGCTGCTGGCCATCCCCGATCCACCTGCCGATGCTGCGATGGACGCGGTTGCGGCACAGGTCGCTACCCTGGTCGAGGATGGCGCGACCCTCCAGCTCGGCCTGGGCCGCCTGCAATCGGCGGTGCTACGCGCGGTGCGCGAGCGGCGCAACCTGCGCATCCACAGTGGCATGGTTTCCGATGGCCTGCTCGGCCTGCTCGAATCCGGCGCGCTGTCGGCAGCACCGGATGCTGTGGTGGCAGGCGTCGCGCTGGGTACACAGGCGCTGTATGACATAGCCCCGCGCAGCATCAGTTTCCGCGAGGTCGGCCATACCCACGACCACAACGTACTGGCCGGTATCCCGCGCCTGACCGCCATCAACAGCGCGTTGTCGGTGGATCTGCTGGGCCAGGTGAACGGCGAGTTCCTGTCTGGACGCCAACTGAGTGGTGTGGGCGGCCTGCCTGATTTCCTGCAAGGCGCTCGCCAATCGACCGCTGGTCGCGGCATCATTGCACTCCCTGCCAGTACCTCGAAGGGCGAAAGCAGGATCGTGCCGATGCTACCCACCGGTCCCGTAAGCCTTGCCCGCGTAGATGCCGACTGCATCGTCAGCGAACATGGCGTAGCCGATCTACGCCACCTCGACGTCCATGCACGGGCCCAGGCCCTGATCGCCATCGCCGCACCCGAACACCGTGAACCCCTGCAGCGCAGCTGGCAGGAACTCTCGCTCAGACTTTGAACAAGGATCTGTACATATGACTGGTACGCGACGCAGCAAGCCCCGCTATGCCGAACTGGGCGACCTACTGCAGGCGGCAATCGAGAAGGGCGAGTACGCCGTTGGTACCTTGCTACCCACCGAACTGGAGCTGTGCGAGCGTTTCAGCGTCAGCCGCCACACCGCACGCGCGGCCTTGGCGCAGTTGATCAGCGCCGGCCTGGTGCAGCGCCGCCCCGGCGCTGGCACGCGGGTGATCGCGCAGAACTCGGCAATGCGTTACGAGCACGAGATCGACACCGTCGACCTGCTGATGCAGTACGGCAACAGCACCCGCCTGCAGGTGCTGGAGGCCGAACGCAAGCTGGCCGACCCTGCGATGGCACAGCGCCTGGACATCCACGAAGGCAAGGAATACCTGCGCCTGCACTGCCTGCGCCTGGAAGAACAGACCCGCGAGCCGATCGCCGTCACCGAGATGCTGATCCCGGTGCGCACCGGTGTACCGACCGAGAAATTGCTGGAAGTGGCCGGCGCCGCGCGTGCGCTGGCCAAGTTCCTCGACCCGACCAGGCTGTCGCGGGTGGAGCAGGTATTTGACGCCGCTTCATTTGAAGCAGCCGACGCCAAGCTGCTCGACATCAAGAAGAGCGAGCCGGCGATGCGCGTGCAGCGCCGTTACCGCGATGCCAACGGCCGCCTGCTGCTGGTCGCGACCAGCCTGCATCCGCCGGGCCGGTTTGCCTATTCGATGGTGCTTTCACGCAGTCACCGCTGATCGAAGCCACCCGTATTCGCGCCACCCGAGACCCGATGTCAGATCCCTGTCATCGGGTTTCCTATGTGCGAGGCCGCCAAAGAGGTAGCCCGGGTAAGCGCAGCGCACCCGGGTAACAGGCAACTGGCGATGCTGGAACCTCCCGCCAACAGCCCCGGGTGCGCTGCGCCTACCCGGGCTACACCTGCCGAGCCGATCAGCCCCATGGGCAGCGCTCCAGGCCTCGCCCCTGTGCTGCCAACGCCCGCGATCCGCAACAGCGGCTTGACACCCCGGAGCCAAGAACTGAGGCTTACGCCATGAGTATCGACCTTACCCCTCTTGATCTTCGAGAGCTCAACACTCTCATCCGCGCCGCACAGGACAGGCACAAAGCGCTCACCCAACGTCAACCTGCGGACAAGGTCAGGCGCAAACTCACCGCATTGGCCAAGCAGACCGGTTATACGATCGAGGAGTTGTTCGGTCCTGGCGCAGATGCCGTCGCAGCCAAGAGCAAGCCCGCCCGGCGCAAGGGCCCGAAGGTCAAACCCAAGTACCGTGATCCCGAGAACCGTTGGAACACCTGGACTGGCCGCGGCAAGATGCCGCTCTGGCTGGCCTCCAAGATCCGCTTCGGGCAGACCGCCACCGACTTCCTGATCCCCGGCGTGGCCAAGCTCACCCCGAAGGAAAAGGTACTCACCGGCAAGCGCAAGCTGTTCAAGCCCAGCTGAGTCAGAACGGCAAAACCGGAGCAAAACCGGGGTCAGAGTGGGGTTTCGGTACGAAACTCCACTCTGACCCCGGTTTTGCTCCGGTTTTGCTCCTTAACTGCTAGATTCCAAGGCTTCTCCAAGCTTGGACAAAGCCGCCCATGCGTAGTCGTCTGCTGTGGATGTTGCTCTACCTGCTGGCACCGGCCAGCAATGCCGAAGTACTGGTGCACTCGATCAGCTACCAAGGCAACGACCGGCATACGCCATTGGCGGCCGGCAATTACCGCAACCCGGTCCTGCCCGGCTTCTACCCGGACCCGTCGATCGTGCGTGCCGGCGATGACTTCTATCTGGTCAACTCCACGTTCGGCTATTTCCCCGGCCTGCCGATCCACCACAGCCGCGACCTGGTCAACTGGACGCAGATCGGCAACGCCATCGACCGCCCAGGCCAGATCAACTACGGCAAGGACGAGCTGACCCGCGGCCTGTTCGCCGCCTCCATCAGCCATCACGGCAGCAAGTTCTACATCGTCAACACCTGCTTCTACTGCGACGGTGGCAACTTCGTGATCCATGCCGACAACCCGGCCGGGCCATGGTCCGACCCGGTCTGGCTGCAGGTGCGCGGCATCGATCCTTCTCTGTTCTTCGATGCCGATGGCAGCAGCTGGGTGGTACACAACGACGTGCCCGATGGCGAACTGCGCTACGACGGCCACCGCGCGATCTGGCTGCAGCAGATCGACCTGGCCAGCGGCAAAGCCATTGGTGAGCGGCGTCTGCTGGTGGATGGCGGCGCCAACCCAGCCAGCAAGCCCGAGCACATCGAAGGCCCGCATATCTTCAAGCACGACGGCTGGTACTACCTGACCGCCGCCGAAGGCGGCACCGGCGAACAGCATGCGCAGATGATCTGGCGCAGCCGCAGCCTGATGAGTCCGTATCAGGCAGGTCCCAACAACCCGGTACTGACCCAGCGCGACCTCGATCCCAAGCGCGCCAATCCGGTGACCTCGGCTGGGCATGCGCAGTTCGTGCAGCTGGCTGATGGCAGCTGGTGGACGGTATTCCTCGCCACCCGCCCCTACCGTGGCAATCAATACAATCTAGGCCGTGAAACCTTCCTGCTGCCGGTGCAATGGCAGGATGGCTGGCCGCAGGTGCTGCCGCGTGGCGCCGAAGTACCGCTGCAGTTGCCGCGCCCACAGATTGCTGGAGCATCCGTGCCAATCAGCGATAGCGCTGTATCCAGTTGGACGGAAAACTTCAGCGACGCGACGCTGCCACCACAATGGCTGACGCTGCATCCGCCGAAGCGCGCATGGTTCATCACGGGCGCTGATGGTCTGAAGCTGCAAACGGGCACGACGCCGCTGGGCGCCGAGGGTGCGGAAGAACAGGCCCACTATCTGGGGCACCGCCTGCAGCACCATCGCGCGACCCTGGATATGCAGCTTTCGGCCGCGTCTGTGGCTGATGGCGAGTTGGCAGGATTGGCTTGGCTGCAGAACGAGCGCTATCACTATGTGCTGGGCGTCGAAGCCAGCAATGGTACGCGCCGGATAGCCCTGTACTTGCGCGCCGGCAAGGATTCACCAGAGACAGGCACGCTGTTGGCGCAGAAGGAACTAAGCGGCGCTGGCGACAACACTGGATTGCGATTCACCCTGGATGGCGCACGCGCGCAGGCATGGTTCTCGCCACAACCCGGGCAATGGCAACGCCTTGGCGAAACGCTTGATGCGAGCCTGCTCAGTACCGACACCGCGGGTGGATTCATCGGCAGCACGTTTGGTGCGTATGCGGTAAAGCGCTAACGCGGACTGTATCCGAGCGATACGCGCTTTGCCCCCTCCCTTTGCCGCAGGCAAGGGGAGGGTTGGGGAGGGGTGCCGTTCGCGGTTGAGCTTCGGTTGATGCAACGTCAGCTTCGCGGCTAACGCCGCTCCTACAGCATTCCTTGTAAAGCCCTTGCCGAGCATGGCTCGGCACTACAGGTCAAAACCGGGGTCAGAGTGGGGTTTCGGTACGAAACCCCACTCTGACCCCGGTTTTGCCGGTTTTGCCGGTTTTGCTCTGGCAGGCTGCACCAGGCATGCAGCCCTGATGCTCGCACCTTCAACGAAGGCACCAGCAGGTATGTAGCCAGCGCGGTGCGCTCGCGCGCCTCATCCAACACCTGATTCAACAATGCAGTCGCCGAACCATCCAGCAGCAGTTGGCTGACCAGCGCCATCACCAGCGGGTGGCCCATCAGGCAGATCGAACGCAACGCAGTCGCCAGCGCTTCGGCATGCTGCTCCGAAGGACAGCGCACGAATGCCGTGCGCAAACCTGGGCTGATCGCCTTCGACAAGGTTGATACGTAGTACACCTGCGCCGGTGCCAGCGCCGCAATCGGCATTGGCTTTTCCACAGCATGATGCCAATACGGATCGTCCTCGACCGCCAGCAGATCCAACCGCTGCAGCACACGTGCCAGCTCAACACGTCGCTGCGAGGGAATCGTCAGCGCCGTCGGGTTGTTGCAGGTGGGATTGAGGTAAACCACGCGCGCCCCACTCTGCCGCGAGGCACGTTCCAGCGCCTCCGGGCACATTCCTTCCGCATCGCCATCGACCGGCAGCAAGCGGCGTCCCAACGATCGTGCCGCCTGCAGCAGGCCCGGGTACACCAGGTGATCGCAGAGAATCACCTCGCCTTCCTGGGTCTGGCTGATCAGGATCGAGGCAAGCGCCGACTGCGCACCTTCGGCAACCACCAATGCCGTATCGGCAACATCACCCAGCATCGGCTGCAGCCAGCTGGTCGCCGCATGCCGGTCGGTTGGGCTGCCGCCGGCCAGGTGATACGTCATCAGGTTGGGCGCATTGCTGCGCGCAAGCACGGCGGCTGCACCACGTCGCAGTGCATCGTTCAAGGCCAAGGCATCCGGTACCGGCGGCACGTTCATGCTCAGGTCCACCGGTTGGCCGAAGGCTGCTTTCGGCGGTGCGATGAAGCTGCCCTGCGGTCCGCGCGCTTCGATCAGTCCGCGTCTGCGTGCTTCATCGAAGGCGCGTGTAACAGTAGTCAGGTCGATGCCGAGCTGCTTGGCCAATGCGCGCTGCGATGGCAGACGATGACCGGGCACCAGCTCGCCGGTGTTCATGCTGCGCTCGATGCTGTTGACGATGCGCAGGTAGATCGGGCCGTTGCTGCGCAGCGCGCTGTCCATCCAGTTCATCGCCAAACCCCCTGTTTACCGGCAAAAACTGCGACATCCTGTCGCACCATGTATGGACGATGTAGCCACGTATTGTTTGCATCAGCGGCGGGTGCCTGCTCACAACCATCGGTCGGTTGGAGCGGGTGCCCGCTGTTTTTTGTGCGCGGACAGAACGTCCACGCACGTTGGCGCGCATGCAGATTCATCAGCAGTAGATCAAGGCTTGCTTTGCCACGGGCAGTAGCAGCCCACCGCCAACAAACCGCGCGGCCGTACCGTTTTTCCGTCGACCAGTTTGTCGAGAATCGGCTCCACAAAACTATTGGCCGAATTGCAGACCATGCCGATGCTGTACGGTCCGGCGTAAGCCAAGTGCCCTTGCCGATCCCAGATCGCAACCGCAGGGCTGGCCGGGATATGTTCGGCGCCTTCAATTGTCGGCAGTTCCTGCAAACGACCACGCAGATACTCGGGCAGCTCACCTGTCGTGCCCGGGCGGCGCACCGCGTAGAAATCGATGTTGGCGCGGCGGTACATGCTGATCAGGTAACTCAGGTGCGCGCCGGTTTCACGGTTGCAGACCTTGCAGGCCGGGTCCCAGAAATGCACGACGCGGATGCGCCCATTCGCGCCAGCCAGTTCCGGCGGCAGCTTGAGTTGGGTGTCGTCGAAGACGATGGCCTGCTCGGCGAACGTGGTCTGCTCACTGAGGCCGAAGTACTGCCATAGCGCTATCGCGATACCGGCCATCAACACGCAGCCCGCTGCGATCCACAACCGCATCCCACGCCGGCGCGGTGATGCGCCGTTGGGCGGGCTCACGAGGCGGAGTCCGCGCCGAACTTGTGCTCGTACTGTTCCAGCATCTCGGCGCAGGAATCGGCCTGGGCGCGGCGGTAGATTTCGGTGCGCTCCGGCGCGCGGCTGCGCTGCAGGCACTGTTCGATGGCCGCGCGCTCACTGGCCTGCACATCGGCGGTCTGCGGCCGCGAACAGACATAGACCAGCGACGCCAGCGCCAGCACCACGAAACCGGCGCAGCCCAGCATCACCAGATGAAACTTCAGCTTGTCCCGACGCACAGCAGCTACCCGCATATCCATACAAGATATGCAATGTATCATTTTTGTATGGATATGACCGGAGGCCAGTTAAACGATAGCCTGCGTCCGCGTCTCAGGCGCAGCCGAGATGACCTCGGTCAGCTTGGTCAAGGCCGCCGCCAGACTGTGCTGGTCCACCGCCCCGCCCAGCGACAGGCGAATGGCATTGCCGGCCTGCTCCTCGATGCTGAAAGCCTCCGAGCTGGCGATGCCCAGGCCTTGCGCCTGTGCGGCCTGGATCAGCCGGTATTGGTCCAGCCTTGGCGGCAACGGCAGCCACACATGCAGGCCGGACGGGTGTGCCTGATAAGGCTTGGGCAGGATGCGCGCGGCGATCTGCTGGCGCTGGCGCAGCTCCTGCTGGAAGCGGCGCACCATCTCATCGGCCTGGCCGCTGCGGATCCAGTGCGAGGCCACCGCCACCATCGATTGGGTCGGCATCAGCGCGATCGAGCGCAGGGCGTCCAACAGCGGCTCCATCGGCTCGCCCGGCGGCACCACCAGATAGGCGGTGCGCAGCCCCGGCGCCAGGCACTTGGACAGGGTGGACACGTAGTAAACCGGGGCATCCGGGTGGCTATCCACCGCCAGCGGCGGTGCCGCGTCGGCGGCCAGCAGCCAGTACGGATCGTCCTCCACCACCGCCACGCCATGGCGGCGGGCAATGGCCAGAATGGCGGCACGGCGGGCCTGCGACATGGTCGCCGTGGTCGGGTTCTGGATGGTCGGGATCAGGTAGATCAGGGCCGGCTTGCGCTGCTGGCAGGCCGCTTCCAGTGCGTCCGGCAGCATGCCTTCGGCGTCCATGGCGATGGAGACGATGCCCCGCTGCAGCACACGCGCGGCGGCCAGCAGGCCCGGATAGGTGAGCTGTTCGGCGGCAATCAGGTCACCCGGCTGGGTCTTGGCCAGCACGATGGCGCATAGCGCGGCCTGCGCGCCGGGGCAGATCACCACCCGCTCGGCGGAGACGCTGCCGAGGATCGGCGCCAGCCATTGCACGGCGGCGGCGCGGTCATCGCGGGAGCCGGCGCCGACGTGGTAACTCATCAGCTCGCCCTGCCCCAGCTGCTGGCTGAGCTGCTGGAAGCCGCGCTCCATGCTCTGCGCGAACGGGCTGCTGCCCAGCAGCGGCGGGATGTTCATGCTCAGGTCGACCGAGGTGGAGCTGTTGCCGGCCGACATGGCGATGAAGGTGCCGCCGGCGCCCTGCGCGTCGAGCAGATCGGACTGGCGCAGCTCGGCGTAGGCACGGGTAACCGTGGTCAGGTCCACACCCATCAGCTGGGCCAGGTCGCGCTGCGGCGGCAGGCGGTCGCCGGGTTGCAGCACGCCATCGTCCACGGCATCGCGTACCTGCTGGGCAATCTGCAGGTAGAGCGGACCGGTGCCCTCGGCAAAGGGACGGACCCAGGTCCGGTTGGGCTTTTTCAGGCGTCGGCCTGCGGCTGGCTGCTGCATCGGGTGAACCTTCCCTGCTTTGTACGTGCACCAACCCATACAATGATGCATCTTGTATGGACTTGACTGGATCGGCAATCCTTTTGTAGGCACCGCCGTACGGACAGTGTAGCCGCTCCCGGCCTATGCGCCGGGCATCGGCGGTCCCCGCTCAAGAGCTCCTTCAACAGGGTCGACCTTCAATGAATATCTGCTGGAAACGCATCCGCCCAGCGCTGGCCGCTTTGGCATGCGTGGGCCTGTCTGGCTGCAACTGGGTACTACTGGACTCCAAGGGCGACGTGGGCATTGCTCAGCGCGACCTGATCATCATCTGCATCGCCTTGATGCTGATCGTGGTGATACCGGCCATCGTGCTGACCTTCGTCTTTGCCTGGCGCTACCGCTCCGGCAATACCAAGGCCAAGTACATCCCCGATTGGGCGCACTCGACCAAGGTGGAAATCGTGGTCTGGGGCGTGCCCCTGATCATCGTCGCCGTGCTGGCCGTGATCGTGTGGAAATCCACCCACGAGCTTGACCCTTACAAGCCGCTGGATATTCCCGGCGAGCCGCTGCATGTGGAAGTGATCGCCACCGACTGGAAATGGGTGTTCGTTTACCCGGACCTGGGCATCGCCACGGTCAACCAGCTCAACTTCCCGGCCGGGCAGCAGCTGGCCTTCGACATCACCTCCAACTCGACGATGAATACCTTCTTCATCCCGCAGCTGGGCGGGCAGATCTATGCGATGGCCGGCATGCGCACGCAGCTGCACCTGGTGGCCAACGAGCAAGGCAAGTTCGACGGTATGTCGGGCAATTACAGCGGCCACGGCTTCTCCAACATGAAGTTCGTCGCCACCGCGATGAGCCAGCAGCAATTCGATGACTGGGTTGTAGAAGTGCGGCAGTCGCCGGATCAACTCAGCTTCGACGAATTCAAGCGCCTGGCCGCGCCGACGCGCAAAGAACCGGTGCGCCACTTCGCCAGCGTCGAGCCGCTGCTGTTCAAGAAGGTCATCGACCAGTTCATCGGCGTGGGTGAGAACACCGCGGCCACGTCCGGCCACAACGCAGAACCCAAGGCCTCCCAGGAGTAATGAGCATGTTCGGTAAGTTGACGTGGGACGCCGTGCCGTTGCACGACCCGATCGTCGTGGTGACATTGGCGGGCATGGTGCTTGGCGGCATCGCACTGCTCGCCGCCGTCACCTATTTCAAGTTGTGGGGCGTGCTGTGGCGCGACTGGTTCACCACCGTGGACCACAAGAAGATCGGCATCATGTACATCGTGGTGGCGCTGGTGATGCTGGTGCGCGGCTTTGCCGATGCACTGATGATGCGCGCGCAGCTGGCCGCGGCCGGCCCCGGCAGCGATGGCTTCCTGCCACCGGAGCACTACGACCAGATCTTCACCGCGCATGGCGTGATCATGATCTTCTTCGTGGCCACACCGTTCGTGGTGGGCCTGATGAACATCGTGGTGCCGCTGCAGATCGGCGCGCGCGACATGGCCTTCCCCTTCCTCAATGCCTTCAGCTTCTGGATCTTCGTGGTCGGCGCTGCGCTGATGATGATCTCGCTGGGCCTTGGCGAGTTCGCGATGACCGGCTGGGTGGCGTACCCGCCGTTGTCCGGCATCGAGTTCAGTCCAGGGGTAGGTGTTGATTACTACATATGGGCATTGCAGGCCTCCGGTGTCGGCACACTGCTGACCGGCGTCAACCTTTTCATCACCATCCTGCGCATGCGTGCGCCGGGCATGACCTTGATGAAGATGCCGGTGTTCACCTGGACCGTGCTGGTCACCAGCGTGATCATCATTGCCGCGTTCCCGATCCTGACGGTCGCCCTCGGCGCGCTCACCCTGGACCGCTACCTGGACTTCAACTTCTACACCAATGACCTTGGTGGCAACCCAATGATGTACGTCAACCTGGTGTGGGCCTGGGGCCACCCGGAGGTGTACATCCTGGTATTGCCGGCGTTCGGTATCTTCTCCGAGATCACCGCCACGTTCTCGCGCAAGAAGCTGTTCGGCTACAAGTCGATGGTGGGTGCAACGCTGGCGATCGGCATCCTGTCGTTCGTGGTGTGGCTGCACCACTTCTTCACCATGGGCTCCGGTGCCAGCGTCAATGCCTTCTTCGGCATCATGACGATGATCATCGCGATCCCGACCGGCGTGAAAATCTTCACCTGGTTGTTCACCATGTACGGCGGCCGCGTCGAGTTCAGCGTGCCGATGCTGTGGACCATCGCCTTCCTGGTCACCTTCACCATCGGCGGCATGACCGGCGTGCTGCTGGCCATCCCGGGCGCGGATTTCCTGCTGCACAACAGCCTGTTCCTGGTGGCCCACTTCCACAACACCATCATCGGTGGCGCGCTGTTCGGCTACCTGGCCGGCTTCGTCTACTGGTTCCCGAAGGTGTTCGGCTTCACCCTCAACGAACGCCTGGGCAAGTGGTCGTTCGCCTGCTGGATCATCGGCTTCTACCTGGCCTTCATGCCGCTGTACATGCTCGGCTTCATGGGCATGACCCGGCGCATGAACCAGTACGACAACCCGGCGTGGACGCCCTACCTGATTGCCGCCTTCGTCGGCGCGCTGTTCGTGCTCGCAGGCATCGTGCTGATGCTGGTGCAGATCTACGTCAGCATCCGCGACCGCAAGCAGAACCAGGACATCACCGGCGACCCGTGGAATGCACGCACGCTGGAATGGCAGACGCCTTCGCCGCCGCCGTTCTACAACTTCGCCGTGGTGCCCAAGGCCGACACCCTGGACGCCTTCCACGAAGCCAAGAAGCAGGGTCTGCCCAAGCCGCCCAAGCACTATGCGCCGATCCACATGCCGCGTAACACCGGCGTGCCGCTGATCCTCAACATCTGGATCCTGGCGCTGTGCTTCGCCTTGATCTGGCACATCTGGTGGCTGGCCGGTGCGAGCTTCGTGGTGATGATCGTCACCTTGATCGTGCGCTCCTACGACGAGGACGTGGATTACTACGTCAGCGCCGAAGAAGTGGCCGCCATCGAGAACCAACACCAGAACAAGCTCAAGCAGCACAGGGTGATTGCATGAACATCATGTCCAACGTCGCCGTAGACAACGCACAGGCGGCCGAGCACAGCCATGACGACCATGGCCACGACCAGGGTGGCATGAAGGTCTTCGGCATGTGGGTCTACATCATGTCCGACCTGGTGCTGTTCGGCTCGCTGTTCGCTTCCTACGCGGTGCTCAGCAACGCGTATGCAGGCGGCCCCACCGGTGCCGAGCTGTTCTCGCTGCCGTTCGTGCTGGTGGAGACCTTCCTGCTGCTGGTCTCCAGCATCACCTACGGCCAGGCCGTGCTGGCGATGCACCGCCAGGACAAACGCGCAGTACTGACCTGGCTGGGCGTGACCTTCGCACTCGGTGCCGGCTTCATCGGCATGGAAGTGTATGAGTTCAACCACCTCATCCACATTGGCGCCGGCCCCACCACCAGCGCCTACCTGTCCGCGTTCTTCGCACTGGTTGGCACGCACGGCCTGCACGTGGCCAGCGGCCTGATCTGGATGGCGGTGGTGATGCACCAGGTGAAGCGTCGCGGCCTCACCCCGACCAACGTCACCCGCATCTCCTGCCTGAGTCTGTTCTGGCACTTTCTGGACCTGGTCTGGATCTGCGTCTTCACCTTTGTCTATCTGATTGGAGTGTTCTGAACATGTCCGACAACGACACCTCCCGCGCCGGCAGCGGACATGGCTCCACCAAGTCCTACCTTATCGGCTTCGTGATCTGCGCCGTGCTCACCGTCATCCCCTTCATGCTGGTGATGAACCCGACGCTGTCGCGGCCACTGTCGATGGCCCTGCTGGTCGGTTTTGCCGTCGTACAGATCATCGTGCAGCTGGTGTACTTCCTGCACATGAACCGCTCCTCGGAGGGCGGCTGGAACCTGGCCAGTTTTGTTTTCACCCTGGTCATTCTTTTCATCGTGGTAGCGCTCTCCATCTGGATCATCTGGAGCATGCACTTCCACATGATGGTCAACTGACGCACGCAACGGGCCGGCACACCATGCCGGCCCGTCGCATGTAGTTCGGCTGTCCGTCCTTCATCGACCATAGCCATGTCCCGCACCAACACCCCCGCCACCGGCCTCGCCGCACTGGCCCGCAAACTGCACCTGTCCACCATCGCGATAAGCGCCGCCACCCTGCTGCTGGTCGCCTGCGCCGCAAAACCCAAGGTAGATTTCTACGGCAAGGACATCGCCTGCGAAGCACTCGGCCAGCAATGGACGATGCCCGACAGCACAGGCGTAAGCCGCAGCCCGGCCGACCTCAACGGCAAAGTGACCTACCTGTTCTTCGGCTTCACCAGCTGCCCGGACGTCTGCCCCACGACCATGGTGGAGTTGAACCGCGTAAAGCACCTGATGGGCTCGGACGCCGACAAACTGCAGGTGATCTTCGTCACCGTGGATCCGGCCCGCGACACCCCCGCCGTCGCCGAAACCTATGTAAAAGCCTTCGACCCCACAGCAACCGCACTGGTAGGCAACGACCAGCAACTGGCCGCAATGGCAGCATCCTTCAAAGCCTTCTACGACCGCGAAGAAGGCAAGCACCCCGGCGCCTACTCAATGAGCCACACCGCAGGCGGCTACGTATTCGACCGCGAGGGACGGCTGCGTTTGTTCGCGCCCTACGGCATGCCGGTGGAGCAGCTGTTCTCGGATGTGCAGCGACTAACGCTGGAGCCAACAAGGCCGCACGCAACAACCTGTCAGACAACCGGATAGCCCCGACCCCGCAAGACCAAAGCCCCTCTCCCTCCGGGAGAGGGGTTGGGGTGAGGGCAGAACAAAACCACCAACCCCAAACCCCCAGCCCCCCAACCAAACTCAGCCCTAAAACCCAATCAACCTCACCGCTCCACACACCGCCCACCAACCTCCCCACCAGCAACAAACGCCCCAACCGCCTCAACAAAACACCCAGGCGCAAAGTAAGACAGCAAATGCGCCCCACCCTCCACCGTACTGAAGCTCACCTCCCCAGCCTTCCCCAGCACAGCCGCATGCTCCACCGCCCCCGCATACGCCGTATTCGGATCCAGCGTCCCATGCACAACCAAAGTCCTCGGTAGCACCCCAGGCGACTTCCCAAACCAGGCATCCTTGGCATAAGCAGGCACAGGCGCCCCGACCAGAAACCCCGGGATTGCACTGACAAACAAGGCCCCAGCAGCCTCCTGCTCCACCAACTCGCGGGTAAGCCCCGGCCGCGCATTGTTCTCCGACGCCGAGATCAACATCACCAGCGGCAACGAAGGCTGGTTGTTACCACCCTGCCCCATCCCCGCCATCGCTGTCTTCAGCTCCGCCAGCGTCGCCAGCAACGCGGACGTATCGTCCACCGCCAGCCCATCAACGATGTCGGGAATACGCGCACGCAGCGCAGGGAAGTTCAGCAGCGAGCCCAGCAACCGGCGTAGATCACCGCCCGGCACCTCGTCCTTCCACGGCGCCGTCGGCGCAGCGGCCAGCACACGCTGATAGACCGCCACCTTCTGCTCGCCCAGCACCGCACGTCCCACCGCATCCACCAGCGCCGTGCGCCGGCTCAGGTCCCACTGCTCGGTGGTCTCCAGCGGCACCAGCCCATCCAGGATCAAACCGTCCAGCGGCATCGGCGCCACCTGCAGCGCACGCAAGGCCAGCTGCGTGCCATACGACACGCCGTACAGATAGGTCGGCCCACTGCCGCGATAGCGCGACATCAGCAACGCAAGATCCTGCGCCGCCTCGGTCACCGAGAACGCCTGCGTGCGCGCCGCATCCGCATACATCGCGCCAATGCAGCCGCCCCACTCGTCCCCAGCCAAGGCAACACCATCGGCGCTGTCCGCCGCCTCCTGCACCGGGCAGATGCGCTCCGACCGCCCCACGCCACGGTGGTCCGGAATCACCAGGTCATAACCGGGAAACGCACGCCGGAACGTCGCAACCACCGGATACAAGGACGCCCCGGACTCACCAGGCCCACCAGCCAACAACCAAACCTCCCCGCGTCGCTCCGCCGCCTCGGCAGGAAAGCGCCGCACGAACAGCTTCAGCGAACCATCGCCCGGCGACGCATGCCGCAGCGGAACATGGGTGGTGACACAGAGGCTGCCTTTCAGCGCAGGAGACGAATCCGCATCGGCGCAGGCCACCGGCGCCTCGAAAGCCAGCTCCGCGCGCGCGGGAAGGGCTGCAAATAGTGCAGCCGCAAGAACAACAGATCGAAACATCGACTTTCATCCCCTGATAAGCAGGCGACAGCATGCCAGTGAGTTGGGGTGGCGGGAATGTCTGTCGGTAAGGGGGATTGCGGGTTAAGCCCGCCTAAGTGCTGCTTGGTGCCGCCGGGCTCTTACGGACTTCGAAAACAATGGCGTGCTGGCCTTCCTCGATCGCGCTGAAACTCCCGAGCGCGGCGCTGGACAAGCCCAAGCTTCCTTGGTCCGAGCGATAATCCACGCCAGAGATAACCAATCGAATCAGCCGGAGAGCAACATGCGGTTTGTTTACCTACTTCTCTGCATCGCAGGCACCGCCCTGCCCCTTGCCCAGTTCGTGCCATGGCTATCCGCCAACGGCCTCAATGTGCCGCTCTTACTGCAACAGGCGACGTCCAGCAAAATCGCCGCGTTCGCCTGGGCGGATGTCCTTATTTCGGGACTTGCGACAATTGCACTCATCTGTGCCGAGGGACGCAGGTTGGGAATGCGCCACCTGTGGCTGCCGCTGTCCAGCATCATGGTTGGCCCGTCGCTGGCGTTACCGCTGTTCCTATTACTCAGGGAGCGGCACTTGGCGACCCGCAAAGCCTGATGGTTCACCAGATTTTGACGATGAAGAGACCTGAATAGTCGATGCCGTACAGCAGCGGCATAGCCCGCTGACCGGCCGACCTCAACGGCAAGGTGACGTATCTATTCTTCGGCTTCACCAATTGCCCGGATGGCTTCCCCACCATGGTGGAGTTGAACCGCGTAAAGCACCTGATTCGCTCGGATGCCGACAAACCGCAAGTGATCTTCGTCAGCGTGGACCCGGCACGCCCGCCCCGCCGTCGCGGAGACCTGCGTCAAAAGCCTTCGACCCAACTGCGACCGCGCTGGTAGGTAACGACCTGCAGCTGCCCGCAATGGCGCTATCGTTCAAAGCTCTCTACACGACCGCGAAGAAGGTAAGCCCCCCGGGAGGTGTATTCGATGAGCCACACCCAAGCGCCTATGTATTCGGCCACCAAGGACGGCTGCGTTTGTTCGTGCCACACGGCATACCGGTATAGCAACTGTGCTCGGACGTGCAGCGGTTCCTACGTTGCTGATATCACAGCGGAGCCTAGCCGTCAGCCGACCAGCGCGCTAACACGAAAGCCCCTCTCCCTACGGGAGAGGGGTTGAGATAAGGGCTGGCCCCTTGGCTCCCTTAAATATCTAACGACGAACTAGCTAAATAGGTTCCAACGCCAACCCAACAGATGCTCACTCACCTTCGTCTGAGCCATCAGATTTTAGATCGGCGAACTTTGCAGCCATTGTGGGATTCCCCTTTGTTAGCTTCTTTACTGTCAGATCATCAGCCTTATTGTTGGCGAGACGCAGATTATTCTCTGATCCGAGCAAAGCTTCCTTTGTCTTCTGCAGATGATCAATCGTCTTATCTATCTCATCAATGGCTGTCTTGAACTTCTTCGACGCTAGTTCATAGTTCCGTGCAAAACCAGTCTTGAACGAATCAAGCTCGCTCTCGAAATTAGTGATATCGATGTTCTGCGCTCTCACCTGTATAAGCTCCGTCTTGTACTTCAAGGAACTCTGAGCGGCGTTTCGCAGCAATGTGATCATCGGAATGAAGAACTGCGGCCGCACCACGTACATCTTCTGGTAGCGATGAGACATATCCACAATCCCTGAGTTATACAACTCACTATCTGGCTCAAGGAGCGACACAAGAACCGCATACTCGCAACCCTTTTCGCTTCGATCCCTATCGAGCTCTTTCAAGAAATCTTCATTCTTTTTCTTTGTCGCGGTCTCGTCATTCTCGTTCTTCATTTCAAACATGACTGAAACCAACTCGACCCCAGAATCATCCAAGTCGCGAAAAATGTAGTCGCCTTTACTTCCAGTCCGCGCGTCGTTGTCCTTCTCGAAGTACGCCTTCGGAAATGCCATTGCACGAACTCGATTAAACTCAATCTCGCAGTGTTGCTCCAACGTCTCACCCACCATCTTGGTAGATAGCTTAGCTTTCATGTCTCTGAGGCGATGAATCTCCTCCTCACGATCTTTGATCTGAGTCTCGTACTTATCCTTGAGAGATTTTTCTGAAATTTGCTTCTCAAGAGTGGCGCGCTCAAGACCGCTTTTTAGCTGTTCTCGCTCCTTCTCCACAACACTAACGGCCTGAGCGATGGCAAGTTGCTGAGTCAGTTCGCCGGCATTCAATTTTGTCACCAAGGTCTGAATCTCAACCTCCTTGGCGGTGACCGCTTTGTACAACTCACTCGCAAGCTTCGCTTCAGCGAGCTTCGCAGAAGCCTCACTTTCACGTTTCACCTGCTGGATCTCAACCGCTAAGGCGTCTCGCTCTTTCTCTATAGCGCCCAAAGCCTCAGTAATGGCCAGCTTCCCGGCCATCTCACTTGCCTCGAGCGCCCCTCTTAGCTGAACCATCTCGGCGTCCTTCGCTGAAATCGCCTTCTGCATATCGCCGGCAGCTTTCATCTCAACGAGCTCAAGCGCGCTCTTCCCCTCCTTCGCAGCCAGCTGCAGCCGCTCCTCAAGCTGCCTCTCGAAGTCGATATCTCGAACTTGGCTCAATATCTTCGCGTATCCAGCCTCATCAATCTTGAAGGCAGTTCCGCAATGCGGGCAGACAATATCGTTCATGATCACTCACCTCTAACTTTTCGCAGTACTTGAACCAACATATCCGGCACTACTCCCTGAGCCTTTAGTGTTGCTACCCGATACGCGTACTGATTCTTTGCGAGGCTGATGCCAGCCGCCACCTCGAACTCGCAGCAAGCGGCCTGCCATTCCCCCCAGTTATCATCTAGAAATGACTCGAGATGATCTCGAAATATAGCCACTCGGTCAGCCACAATTTCTAGAGGAAAGTCCTCTTCATTCATTCCAAAATACTTCAATGCCGCGCGATTTCCAGCAACATGACTCGCTCGCTCTTTTTCGATCAGGGCAACCGCCTTGCCATTCCTTTTCGCGCGCTCCTCAAAGCCGACATCTGCATCGAAAAGCGCATACGCCGGCACACCTATAGCTGTCAAAATTGCATGCACGAGAGGGATTGAATTCTTCCCTCCTACCGGAACAACCGAGATGCCTTCAGCCTCCAGTGCCCCCAACTGCGCCCGGTCGCCGATGCCGCAGAATACGGATGCCTCCGTAGTCCCCTCCACAAGGAAGGCACGATTCGCGAAGAGCGCGATAGATAGCTGATTCGCAACAACACTATCAAGTTGACGATCCACAACATTGGTGTCAAGCACACCATCAAGTAGAAGTTTTACATCAGCAACCGTTGCGTGATGAAGCGACACAGTCGGAACTTTGTCCGATGATCTAGTGAGGCGTCGAACCTGGTGAAAACTCCTTGCCTCAACAAAATGAGGGCTATGTGTTGCGTAGACAACTTGAACTCGCTTATCCACATCCTCAGCTAGAGACCTAAGAACTTTAGCGAAAGTCTGCGCTTGAATGGGGTGTTGAAACAACTCTGGCTCTTCAATGGCAAGACAAATAACGCCATCTGACGACGCGGCACCTGACTGCGCCAAGAGTTGGAGGGCTGAAATCAGCAAAGTCCGCTGAAATCCATGCCCTTGTCGATCGATGGAAGTTTCCGCAGTTCCGTCTACCACAACAAGCTCGAAGGTGGTCCTTGGAGCCTTCATTTCGACTTCGGCCGGCGAAACCGTGACGGCTCGTCCGGGTGAGTAAGATCCAACAACGCTATTGAGCTGATCCGTCATTGCATCAAGCTGAGCCTTGAACTTCTCCTCGTAAACCTTCTGCTGTCGCGAGCGTGACTCTTCAACAATCTTCGCAATCTCTTCATCAGCTGCTGCGCGGTTAA
The DNA here is from genome assembly GCF_056861425.1 of Stenotrophomonas sp. 21LCFQ19. NCBI lineage: Bacteria > Pseudomonadati > Pseudomonadota > Gammaproteobacteria > Lysobacterales > Lysobacteraceae > Stenotrophomonas > Stenotrophomonas sp. 21LCFQ19. The sequence continues at coordinate 81,908 of NZ_JBSPUF010000011.1, forward strand.
CTGATCGTTCGAGTATCCTTCCAATGATACTTGCCCTACCGTCGGCCGATTCTTCGCTAGCCCTTAGATCCGCGGTAACCAGAACAAAGTCGAAGAGTCCACTCATCTTCCCACCGCTGTTGAATCCGAAGAAGTTGGTCTGAAGCGTCTCCGGCGCATCGACAAGCATGTCCGTGTGCTGAGACTCCCAAGTCGTCATGGCCTGATCCACAGCTGCGCCGGTAGCCGCCGCAGGGAGTCCTAGATCCGCTCGGGCAGCGCGCAAGGCGGCGTAGGCGTCCTTCCTACCCTTGGCACCATCTATAGATTTAATTGCCTCAAAATCCGGGAATCCCTTTGCGTTCGCCGAGAGCACTTCAGCACCATCAGGACTCCGACGTTTCCACGCGGTGAAGGTATCGACACCAGCAGGCGCATACTTGCCGAGCGCTTCGCGATCCTTCTCTGTCAGATCTCCGAACGTAACTTGAACCTCTATGTTCTCGGAGGTATTACTAAAGGAACAATCCTTCTCTGTCAGCGCGCCTGGCTTGCCATTGAAATACCAGTCAAGAGCCCGCAACACAGTCGACTTGCCTGCACCATTCGGGCCAATAAACGTCGTTATGCAATCGAACGGAATAGATACATCCGTCAGCGCTCGAAAGTTCTTGATGCGCACCAAGCTTATCTTCACTAGATCTCCTTTTCCCACAACAACAAATCCTAGCCACAGGCTGCGCGTCCAGCGCAAGAAGTATTTCTTCGCCTTCAGAAATAGCAGGTCGATAGTCCCATCCACACCAGCGAACATGACCCCCAGCAGTCCTGACGAATCCCATTTTTTTCGTTAGCTCTGGCAACAGTTTTTTTCGTAAGAGAGTCCCCAAGCTCCAATCCAGCGAATGCTGTAGGATCCAGCTTGCCATAGATAGCGGCATTTCGTTACTTACTACTCAGCGGTCAAAACTCATGGAGAGTGCGATGCAGCAGTACAGAGATATCAACGGCGACTCGGGCGTGGCGGAGTATCAAATCGAACCCGGGAAAATTATCGTCCGGTTCTCGAAAGGGGGCACCTACCTATACGACAGCACAAAACCCGGCGCCCGTCATGTCGAGGAGATGCAAAGGCTTGCGCGGGCCGGAGACGGGCTCAATGCCTATATCAACAAATTTGTGCGCAAGGACTACGCAGAAAAAATAGATTGATTTAAGCAGGTCATTGGGCGGAAATTTCCTGACCACATTAAAAGCCACCGATCTATGATCTGTGGCTTTTTTTGCCACGCTTACACATAGGCGAAAAGTTTCGGCGCTACTACTGCAGTCACTTCGATTTTTAACTGGGACTCACAACTTGTAAACCACCAAACCGCCTCCGATACTCCCCAGGCGACAGCCCCACAACCCTACTGAACACCTTCCGGAACGACCCCGGATCGCTGTAACCCACATCCCAGGCAATTCGCTCCAGCGGCACGTTACTGCTCTGCAGCATCTCCCGTGCGCGGGCCACGCGTACGCGCTGGCAGTATTCGGTGACGGTCATGCCGGTGGCTTTCTGGAAGCGGCGCAGGAAGGTGCGCTCTTCCAGCCCTGCGCGTTGTGCGAGTTCGGCGGATGCGACCTGTTTGGCGTGGGTGTCGTGCAGCCATTGCTGCACGGCCAGCACTGCGGCGTCGCCGTGCATCAGGCGTGGCGAGAAACTGCTGTAGTAGCGCTGTTGGCGGCCGGGCGGGTCGATCAACAGCGTGCGTGCGACATCCAGCATCACTGCTGCGCCGAGGTAGCGATCTACCAGCCGCAGGCCGAGGTCGGTCCAGGCCATGGCGCCGCCTGCGCAGAAGATGTCGCCGCCGTCGATGAGCATCTGGTCCACGTCCAGCGTCACGTCCGGAAAGCGTGCGGCCAACAGTTCGGCGTATTGCCAGTTGGTGGTGATGGTGCGGCCAGCCAGGCGCCCGGTTTCGGCCAGCAGGAATGCGCCGGCGCAAACCGATGCGAGCGTGGTGCCGTCGTCGTGCAATGCGCGCAGCCAGCCCAGGTAGGGCGCGGCGGCTTCGGTGGAAATCGGCGGCTGCATGCTGGGCGGCAGGATCATTACCTGCGGTGTGCCGGTTGGCTGCTGGCTTGAGCTGTAGACGGCTTGCGGCGCTTGGCCGGGCGCTTCGATGCGCCAATGCGTGACCTGCAGTTCAGGAGTGGCGGGTGCTGCGCGTTCGCTGGCGAGCCTGCCGGCCAGGGCGCACAGGTCGGTCAGGCCGAGCACCGCCGCCAGCTGGGCGCCGGGATACAGCAGGATTCCCACTTGGATGTGACCGTCGGTGCGCATCTGTCGGTACAGCCCTCAAGAATGTCGGTAGCGCCTCTTCGTGATGGCAGGCCGGTCGCGGAGACTTCTCCCACACCATTCAACCACCCATCAGGGAGCCGTACATGAGCAAGCGCGCCATTATCGTCGTCGATCTTCAGAATGAATACCTTGCCACCGGCAAGCTGCCGCTGGTGGGCATTGATGCCGCCACCGCCAATGCGGTGCGCGTGATTGCCGATGCGCGGGCCAAGGGCGTGCCGGTGCTGCATGTCCGCCATGAATCCGCCAGCAGTGATGCGCCGATCTTCGTGCCGGGCTCGGACGGGGTGCGGATCATGGCCGCTGTCGCGCCCGTTGGCGATGAGCCGGTGATCGTCAAGAACCACGTCAATTCGTTCCGCGATACCGATCTGAAGCAGCAGCTTGAGGCGCGCGGTATCGAGGACGTGGTGGTGGTTGGTGCGATGAGCCATATGTGCGTGGATGCGGTGGTGCGTGCGTCGGCCGACATGGGCTATGCGGTCACCGTGCTGCATGACGCCTGCGCTACCCGTGACCTGGAGTTCAACGGCGTTGTGGCGCCGGCTGCGCAGGTGCATGCGGCAATGATGGCGTCGTTTGAATTTGGGTATGGGCGGGTTGTTGCTACGGATGCGTATCTGGCGGAGTGATCGCGCGAGGTGGCTTTGGCGATGGCTTTCAACTGGGTGGGTCTGGTACAACGCGGCACGGCGTTGCGGAGCAACGCTGGCCCGAACTACTGGACTTAACTCAATGCGATTCAAACCATCTCACCTGACTGCCCTTCTTCTGCTGGGCGTTGCTGCGCCGGCTTTTGCCCAGACGACCATCTGCAAGATCGAGGGTGATTCGATTGGCCCGGAGTTGATCTCCTGGGACACCAAGACGCAGCGGGCGCAGGTGAAGCTGCTGGGCGAGGACTTGCAGGGGAAGATGACCTGGAAGCGGAAGCACGATGATCTTGGGGACAAGGTCAACTTGAGCTTTACGCCTGCTGATCCGCTGTTTGGGGATGAGTATGAGTTTGTGGTGTTCCCTACCGAGAGTGGGCATCGGGTGATGGGGGTTGGGTACAAGTACTACAACGGGGTTAAGTATTTGAATATCAGCCAGGGGAACTATGTGGCTGTTTGTAGCTCGTTGTAGTTCTGAAGCTGGTTGCTTGGTTTTGTGGGGGCTGCGTTAGCTGCGAAGCTGGGGGTGCTTGATCTGTTGGGTTACTGCGTAGAGCACCCCTCCCCAACCCTCCCCTGCGCTGCGCGCAAGGGAGGGGGCTGAAGCTGGCTTCGATTTTGGCTGCTGCTTTGCTGGTTAGCTCTTCTTTTGTGGGAGCTGCGTTAGCTGCGAAGCTTGGGATGCTTGATCTGCTGGATTGCTGCGAAGAGCACCCCTCCCCGGCCCTCCCCTGCGCATTGCGCAAGGGAGCGGGTTGGAGCTGGCTTCGCTTTTTGCTGCTGGTTTGCTGGTTGGCTTTTTTTAGGAGCTGCGTTAGCTGCGAAGCTGGGGTTCTTGATCTGCTGGATTACTGCGAAAGGCACCCCTCCCCAACCCTCCCCTGCGCTGCGCGCAAGGGAGGGGGCTGAGCTGGCTTCGTTTGTTTCCTTGCTCGTTCCTTACGCGCTTCTTCTGCTTGCTTGTTTGCGCTTGATTGCTGCGCTAGCACAGCATGGTTACGGAATGGCGAAGGCTGTACGCGTTCCATCGAACGTGATGCATTGCTGCCAGCATTCGCATCCTCTCGGTTATGCTACGGCACCATTCCGGCAAGGACGTACCGTGACCATTGGCGAATACACGCAGGTTTATCGTGGCAAGAAAGTCGTTGACTTCAAGATGGGTGGCTCGGCCGTAGCCGGCGATGTCGCTTACCGCTTGATGCAGGAATACGACAGCGACGAGAGCCAGGAAGAACTGCTGGCCAATTTCTTCGAGCAGGTTGATCCAAAGTCGATTGAAGTGCTGGTCATCGGGGCATGGGATGAGGCTTCCAGCGATGGCCCGCAGGGACTGATCGATGGGCTGATTGCGCGCCGTGCCGAGCTGGGCAACCTGAAGGCGCTGTTCGTGGGCGACATGACCTACGAAGACTGCGAGATGTCGTGGATCAACCAGATCTCCTACAACCCGCTGCTGGAGGCCTTCCCGGGCCTGGAATCGCTGCGTATCCGTGGTACCTCCGAACTTGAACTGCAGCCCTTCACCCATGCGTCGCTGCAGGAACTGGCGATCGAAAGCGGTGGCCTGCCGAACGAGATCGTCATTGCCATCGCCAACTCCACGCTGCCGGCGCTGCGCCATCTTGAGCTGTGGCTTGGCGATGATGGCTATGGCTTCGATGGCGATGTGGCGGTCTACCAGCGCCTGTTGTTGGCGATCGGGCCGGAGCGCCTGCAGTACCTGGGCCTGCGCAACGCCATGATCAGCGACGAGCTGGCGGTGTGGCTGGCCGGTGAGCCGTGGCTGGGCACGCTGCAGACGCTGGACCTGTCGCTGGGCACCATCGGCGACGTCGGCGCGCAGGCGCTGTGCGAGAGCCCGAACCTGGGCAGCCTGCAGCGCATCGACCTGAGCCACCACTACATTTCCGCAGCCTGGCAGCAGAAGCTGCAGGCGCTGCCGTGCACGGTGGTGCTGGACGATCCGGAAGAAGAAGACGACGGCGACCGCTACGTGGCGGTGTCCGAGTAAGGCGAAGATGGCCAATTGGCTGTTGATCGGCCCGCGCGGCAGCCGCCGTATCGGGTGGCTGCAGCGTGCCCTGCACGATCAGGGCGCGCCTGCCGCGCATGTGTTCGATTACGAAACCCTGCTCGCCGAGCCCGCGCGGCTGCTTGAGGCACTCGCACAGGTGCCGGACGCGATCGTCAAGCTGGAGTCACCCGGCGAAGCGCCTGCGCTGCATCAGGCCTTGGTGCTGCGTGGCTGGGAGGTGTCCGGCGCTGTCGGCGATGCGCCTTTGCCTGCCGCACATGGCGAGCTGGTGCATCAACAGTTCTGGTATGCGGGCTTTGCCGATGTGCTGGCGTCGCTTCCAGCGGGGCCGCGCTATCTCAATACGCCGGCCGATCTGGCCTGCATGTCGGACAAGCTCCGCTGCCAGCACCTGCTGGCCGATGCAGGCGTGGCGGTGCCGCCCTTGTTCGGGGCGATCAGCGGCTATGAGGATCTGCGCGCCCGGCTGCGCGATGCGGCCTGCGAGCGCGTCTTCATCAAGGCCCGCTACGGTTCGTCCGGCGCAGGCGTGCTGGCTTACGCGCGCAACCGCGATGGCCGCGAGGTGGCCTATGGCTCGGCGGAGCTGGTGGAACAGGACGGCCGCTGGCGGGTGTTCAATTCGCTGCGGCAGCGTCGTTACGACCGGCACGACGATATCGCGCGATTGGTGGACTTGTTGGCCGAGCAAGGCGCCTACATCGAACGCTGGATTCCCAAGCCGACCGTGCCGGGCAGCGACGGCCGCCGCTATGACGTGCGTGTGGTCGCACTCGATGGCCAGCCACGGCAGCGGGTGGCGCGGATGAGCGCGGGCGCGCTGACCAACCTGCACCTGGGCAATGCCCGCACGCAGCTGGAAGCGCTGCTGGATGCCGATGCCATCCGCCATCTGGAAGCTGCCACGGTGAAGGCCGCGACTGCATTCCCCGCCAGCCGCATGATCGGCTTCGACCTGATCGTGCGCGGCACGCGCAGCTGGGTGCTGGAAGCCAATGGCTTCGGCGACCTGCTGCTGGACCTGCGCCATGACGGGCGCACCACTTACGAAGACCAGGCGCTGTTGGCGCCTGCGCGTTCTGCCATCAACGAGTACGCCCATGCTTGAGACCCGCTTGCCCGACATGCACCGCATCGTCGGCAGCCATGACGTGGTGATGATCACCCTGGATGCGCTGCGCTTCGATGCGGCCCAGCGCTGCTTCGAGCGCGGCGAACTGCCGGTGCTTGCGCCGCACCTGCCGGCCGATGGCTGGGAGCTGCGGCATACGCCGGGCAGCTTCACCTATGCGGCGCACTCGGCGTTCTTTGCCGGCTTCCTGCCCACGCCTGCGCGGCCGGGCCCGCATCCGCGCCTGTTCGCGCTGGAGTTTGAAGGCAGCGAGACCATCATGCCGGAGACCTTCGTGTTCTCCGGCCGTGCCGATATCGTCGGCGGCTTCCGTGACCAGGGCTATCGCAGCATCTGCATTGGCGGCGTTGGCTTCTTCAACCGTCGCAACGCGCTGGGCTCGCAACTGCCGGGCCTGTTCGAGGAAAGCCACTGGCAGCCCGAGCTCGGCGTGACCGCGATCGACTCCACCGCACGTCAGGTAGCACTGGCCTGCGAGCGCCTGCAGGCAGCGGGCGACCAGCGCTGCTTCCTCTTCATCAATGTCTCGGCCATCCACCAGCCGAACCGGCACTACCTGCCTGGCTGCGACGCGGATGGACTGGACAGCCACTGCGCCGCGTTGCGCTACGTCGATGGCGAGTTGGCAGCATTGTTCACGGCCTTGCGTGCGCGTGGGCCGGCCTTCGTGATCATCTGTTCCGACCATGGCACCGCTTACGGCGAGGATGGCTTCCACGGCCATCGCCTCGCCCACGAGACGGTGATGAACGTCCCCTATGCGCATTTTGTGTTGAGCCCATGACCGCCCATCGTTTGTCAGAGCTGCTGCGGCTCGAGCCCTACCAGGCCTATTCGTACTCCTACCCGCACAAGTCCGCGTACCGGCCGATCACCCAGCCGCCGCTGCTTGCCGATGCCTGGGCGAGTGAACCACGTGATGCGCTGTTCCTGTACCTGCACGTGCCGTTCTGCAGCTACCGTTGCGGCTTCTGCAATCTGTTCGCAATGGCGCGGCCGGCGCCGGCACAGGTGGAAGCCTATCTGGCGCAGATGGAGAAACAGTTGCGGGTGACTGCCGATGCCTTGGGCGAACACCGCTTCGTGCGCTTCGCGCTGGGCGGCGGCACGCCTACCTATCTGGATGCGCCGCAGCTGCAGCGGCTGTTCGACTTCGTGCAGCGCCACGCCAACATCGACCTGCATTCAATTCCTGCTGGCATCGAGGTGTCACCGGAAACCGTGGACGCGGCGAAGATGAAGATCTGCCGTGACGCCGGCATCGATCGCGTCAGCATGGGCATCCAGAGCTTCAGCGATGCGGAAGTGCGCTCGCTGGTGCGTCCGCAGCAACGCGCGGTGGTCGAGGAAGCCATCGCACAGATTCGTGCGGCGGGCATTCCAACACTCAACCTGGACCTGATCTACGGCATCGCCGGGCAGACCGTGGCCAGCTTCCTGACCTCGATCGACAGCGCCCTCGCCTTCCAGCCGGAAGAGCTTTACCTCTACCCGCTATACGTGCGCCCACATACCGGCCTGGACCGCATCGGTGCGAAGGAAGGCGGCAAGCGCTCCTTCGTCATTCATCCCGAGTCGGTGGACAACCGCCTGGCGCTGTATGAAGCCGGCCGCGAGCGTCTGCTTGCCGCTGGCTATGAGCAGGTCTCGATGCGCATGTTCCGCGCCGCCAACGCACCGGATTCCGGCGGGCCGGCGTACTGCTGCCAGAGCGACGGCATGGTCGGCATCGGCTGCGGCGCCCGCTCGTATACCAGCGGCCTGCACTACTCCAGCGAGTACGGCGTCAGCCGCCGCTCGGTGGCGGATATTCTTGCGCACTACCTGGAGCGCGATGAGGCTTCCTTCGCCCTCATCGACTACGGCGTGCGGCTGGATGAGGACGAGCGCCGTCGCCGCTTCGTCATCCAGTCACTGCTGGCGCAGCCCGGCCTGGATCTTGCGCAATACCGCGAGCGCTTCGGCACGGAGTGCTTCGACGACCTGCCGCAGCTGGATGAGTTGTTCGAACAAGGACTGGCCACGCGCGAGGATGCGCTGGTCGCGTTGAATGACACCGGGCTTGCCCGCGCCGACACCATCGGTCCGTGGCTGATCTCCGCTGGCGTTGCCGAGCGCATGCGCGACTACCAATTGGATTGAGCCGCGCATGCATCTTTCCATCCTCTATCGCGGGCGGCTGAGCAGTTGCAACTACGACTGCCCGTACTGCCCCTTCGCCAAGACCTACGACACCCGTGCCGCCCTGCGCCGCGACGCCGAGGACCTTGCACGCTTCGTCGACTGGGCGGAGCGGCAGACGATGGAGCTGTCGGTGTTGTTCACGCCGTGGGGAGAGGGACTGGTGCGCCGCCACTACCGCGACGCGATGGTGCAGCTGAGTCATATGCCGCATGTCCGCCGCGTGGTTATCCAGACCAACCTGTGCATCGGCACGCGCTGGCTGGATGAGGTCAATCTCGACAGCTTCGCGCTGTGGTGCACCTACCACCCGGGGCAAGTGACGCGCGCCGCCTTCTTGGCCCGCTGCAATGAACTGGCGCGACGCGGCGTGCGCTACACGGTTGGCATGGTGGCGATGCGTGAACATCTGGAAGATATCCAGCTGCTGCGCGGCGAACTGCCGAACGAGGTGCCGATGTGGATCAACGCCTACGACGAGCGCCCTGCCGGCTATTACAGCGATGCCGAGATCCAACAGCTGCAACGCGTGGACCCTCACTTCCTGTTCAACCTGGAACCTTCGGCAAGCCTGGGCGCACCCTGCTTCACCGGCGAAAACGTGGTGTCAGTGGATGGCGACGGTAACGTCAAACGCTGCCACTTCGTCGCCGAGCCGCTGGGCAATCTGTACGACGACAGCTTTGCGGCCCAGCTGCGACCACGCGGCTGCCCGAACCAGCGTTGTGATTGCTACATCGGTTATGCGCACCGCAAGGATCTGCCGTTCCAGCGGGATTATCCGGCTGGGGTTCTTGAGCGGTTTCGGGGATAGCGGTAGAGCCGGGTCAAAACCGGGGTCAGAGTGGGGTTTCGGAACGAAACCCCACTCTGACCCCGGTTTTGACCCGGTTTTGACCAACCATCAAGGCCGCAACAACACCTTGCCCTTGCGCCCCGGCAACAAGCTCGCCGTCACCGCCTCCGCAACATCAGCCAGCCCGTAGATCGCCTGCACTGGCAATTCCAACTCGCCACTCAGCACACGCTGCAACAGCTCTCCCACCAAACGACGCTTGTTCTCCACAGACATCTGCTGGCTGACCTTGCTGCCCCAGAAGCCCTTCACCGTCGCCTGTTTGAAGATCAGGTCGCCGGAGGGAATCTGCATGGCTTCGCCGGCCATGGTGCCGAACGACACCAGCGTGCCGTTGTCACCCAGCAGTGACACCAGATCCGCACTGGCCTGACCGCCGATGGAATCGACTGCGGCGTGTGCGAGCGTTTCGCCTAGCAACGCCTGCGCGCGTGCCTTCCAATCCGGCTGTGCTGTCGACAGCACGTTATTGATGCCCAGTGCTTTGAGTTCGTCCACGCCTGCATCGCGACGCACGAGCCCGAGCACGTGTACGCCGCGTGCGGCGGCGAGCATGGCCAGGGTCTTGCCGACGGCGCCGTTGGCGGTGTTCTGCACGATCCATTGGCCGGGTTCGGCCTGCAGGAACTCCAACAGCATCAATGCGCTCAGCGGCATGGCGATCAGCTGCGCGGCGGCTTCATCGGCGATGCCGTCCGGTACCGGGATGACCATGCGCGCGGGCGCGATGAAGTATTCGGCCCAGGTGCCGTGCACCGAGGCGGCCATGACGCGCTGGCCAATGGTGATGCCTTCGACGCCCTCGCCCAGTGCTTCGATGATGCCTACTGCTTCGCTGCCGCCGATGGCCGGCAGCGTGGGCTTGTAGCCGTACTTGCCGCGTACGGTCCACAGGTCGTGGTTGTGGATGGGCGCGAGCAGGGTCTTGATCCGTACTTCGCCGGGGCCGGGCTGCGGGATGGGGCTTTCGCCCAAGGCCAGTACGTCGGCCGGTTCACCGAAGGTGGTGTGGATGGCGCTACGCATAGTTGTCTCCTGTTGCGGGTCAAAACCGGGGTCAGAGTGGGGTTTCGGAACGAAACCCCACTCTGACCCCGGTTTTGACTTGGCTTTTGATCTCGAATCAGAAGGCAGTGACAAGCAGCCGAACCACCACATTGCCGCGCGTGGCGTTCGAATACGGGCAGATCTTGTGTGCGGCTTCGACCAGACGCTGGGCGTCGGCTTGTTCCAGGCCCTTCACTTCAACGTGCAGGTCGATGTCCAGTGCATAGCCGCCTTCGGCGGTCTGGCCGATGCCCACTTCCACCGAGGTGGCGGTGCCGGCGGGCTGCAACTGCAGCTGCTTGGCAGCGACCGGCAAGGCGTTGTCGAAGCAGGCGGCGTAGCCGAGGGCGAACAGCTGCTCGGGGTTGGCGCCGGCCTTGTTGGAACCCGGCAGGGCCAGATCCAGGGCGAGGCTGCCGTCGTCCAGTGCGGTGCGGCCGGCGCGGCCACCGGTGGCGGTGGCGCGGGTTTTGTAGAAGATCTTCATTGCCGATTCCTTGTGGGGTGCGTGGAGTACGTCGGTGGAATGCAAATTCGGGGGCGTTGTTGATTGCGTGTTTCCCGGGTGCGCTTTGCTTACCCGGGCTACCAGTCATGCGGCTCAGGCGAGTTGAGCGAGCAGCGCCTTGGCGACGGCTTCGGAGCTGGCGGGGTTCTGGCCGGTGACCAAGCGGCCGTCGCTGAGCACGTAAGGCGCCCAATCCGGGCCCTTGCTGTAATTGCCGCCGAGGCGGGTGAACTCATCCTCGATCAGGAAGGGCACTACTGCGCTCAGACCGACGGCGTCTTCTTCGCTGTTGGAGAAGCCGGTGACCTTGCGGCCGGCCACCAGCGGCTTGCCGTCGGCAGCGCGTGCGGCGATCAGCGCGCCGGGGGCGTGGCAGACCAGGCCGAGCGGCTTGTTGGCGCGGTCGAAGGTTTCGATCAGGGCAATCGAATCGGCATCGCGGGCCAGATCCCACAGCGGGCCGTGGCCGCCGGGGTAGAACACCGCGTCGAACTTGGCGGCGTCGATCTGCTTCAGCGGCAGCGTGGTGGCCAGCTGCTGCTGGGCATCGCGGTCACCGCGGAAACGGTCGGTGGCGGGGGTCTGTGCATCGGGCTCATCGCTGCGCGGGTCCAGCGGTGGTTGGCCGCCGGCCGGCGATGCGAGGGTGATGGTGGCGCCGGCATCCTTGAACACGTAATACGGGGCGGCGAATTCCTCCAGCCAGAAGCCGGTCTTGTGCCCGGTGTCGCCGAGCTGGTCGTGCGAGGTCAGTACGAACAGAACATTCATGGCAGTGCCTTCAATGGGTGGGGGTGGAAAGTGCGACGGCGTTGCCGCACAACAACAGGTGTTCGGTGGCTTCGCGTGCCTGTTGCAGCGGCAGGCGGTCCTGGCTGAGCTTGGACAGCAGGGCCGCGCCCAACCACATCTGGTACAGCACGCGGGCGACATCCAGTGCGGGCTTGCCGTTCGGCAGCGAGCCGTCGGCGCGGCCTTCTTCGACCAATGCGGCGATACGTTGCAGCAGACGCTGCACGCCTTGGTCGAGCACGCGGCGCATGTCTTCGGAAAGGTCGGACACTTCGGCGGCCAGCTTCACCACCAGGCATTCCTCGGCCCAACCCTGCGCCGGATCGGCCGGGTCACGCGCCCAGGCGTCCCAGTAACGCATCAACCGCTCGCGGCCGTTGCCGTCGTCGGCCAGAAGCAGCTCTAGCTTGCGCCCGTAGTCGTCTACGTACTGTTGCAACAGCTCGCAGCCGAAAACTTCCTTTGACGCGAAGTAGTGATAGAACGAGCCCTTGGGCACGGCGCAGGCCTTGAGGATCTCCTGCAGGCCGAGGGCGGCAAAGCCCTTCTGCAGGACCAGCCGATAACCGGTGTCCAGGATGTGCTGGCGGGTGGCCTGGGCTTTGGGGGATAAGTTCATGAGGTGGAGCTTACTCCGAATAGACCGGTCGTCTATTAACCAGCGATTACTGACAGACGGTGGCTGGGCGCCGAGCAAAGATGGGGCACGGGGCCCTTGCCGCCCTTCTCCCGCTTGCGGGGTTAAGAATAGGCGTTTACGGGCCGTAGGCACGTGACTGTTTGTACGCCCCGCGTGCTACGCGGGGCCGGGGCGCGGAGCGAGGTGCCCCGGAGGGGCGGATGAGGGGAGCTTTGGCTTTGGCTTTGGCTTTGGCTTTGGCTTCATTGTTTGAAGCCAGGCGCGGATGCTCTCCCGCAAATCAAAGATGACTACTTCGCCCTGCCCTCACCCCAACCCCTCTCCCGCGGGCGGGAGAGGGGCTCTTGTCGTCGCGGGTCTTGGGGAAGGCCCAACTTCACTCATTTCCTCGCAAGTTCCGCGCATCGCGCAGGCGAACTACTCTTGGCCAGGCTGCTGCGGGTGCTTCCATGGTTTACCAAGACAGCCGTGAAGCACCGCACCGCAGGCTGCCCCGGCGCAGCCCCAAATTTCAAACAAACGATTAAAACACTGCTAATTTCGCCGAACTGGACAGCATTCCCCGCTTCCCTCACACTGCCGCCCTTCCCCGCCGACCCTTGGCACATGGCAAAACTGCTGGTCCTTCACGGCCCCAACCTCAACCTGCTGGGCACCCGCGAGCCCGACGTCTACGGCCACACCACCTTGGCCCAGATCGACGCTACGCTCGCTGCACAGGCACAGGCACAGGGGCACCAGAGCGAACACCTGCAGTCCAACGCCGAGCATGTGCTGGTGGACCGGGTGCAGGCTGCGCGTGCCGATGGAACCGCTTTCATCCTGATCAACCCCGCCGCCTTCACCCATACCTCGGTGGCCCTGCGCGATGCGCTGGCCGGGGTCGCGATTCCGTTCATCGAGATCCACCTGTCCAACCCGCATGCGCGCGAGCCGTTCCGCCAGCACAGCTATCTGAGCGACAAGGCCGTCGGCGTGATCTGCGGCTTCGGCGCCGACAGCTACCGCTATGCGATGGACGCCGCACTGGCGCGCGTGGGAGCGGCTGCGTGAACACGCTGCCGCGGTTGCTGACGGGTATGGCCGTGGTGTGTCTGCCGCTGGCGGCTGCCCATGCGCAGAACCTGGATCGCGCCGCCGAAGGCATCGACTGCGCGAACGTCACCAGCACGATGGAGAGCGACCTGTGCGCCTCCGATCGCGCCGCCGAGGCCGATGCGGTCTTGAACACCACGTACAAGCAGGCCCGCCGCCAGCTGCAGCAGCAGGCCGCCGATGGCAGTTGCACGCATTGCACCGACGCCGAGCAGCAGTTGATTGAAGCGCAGCGCGCCTGGATCCAGCTGCGCGACAAGGACTGCGACGCGGTCTACGCGTTCCACGCTGATGGCACCTCGCGCAACGGCGCGAAGATGCATTGCCTCACCACCCATGCGCAGGACCGTACCCGGCAGCTGCGCGACTTCTACGAACTTTGACCCGGGCGCACCACGCCTTCTCCTTACTGACTTACTGCAACCAAAGAGGCCCTCATGGATCTGCGCAAAATCAAGAAGCTCATCGACCTGCTGGAAGAGTCGAACCTGGCTGAAATCGAGATCAAGGAAGGCGAAGAATCCGTCCGCCTGTCGCGCAACCCGGTAGGCGGCTACGTCGCCGCGCCGGCACCGGTCTATGCCGCCGCCCCGGCTGCTGCCGCCCCGGCCATGCCGATGAGCGGCCCGACCGAAGCCTCCACCGGCGGCACCGCCAAGCCGGGCAACGCCCTGCCGGAAGGCCACGTGCAGCGCGCGCCGATGGTCGGCACCTTCTATTCCTCGTCCTCGCCGGACAAGCCGGCCTTCGTCAGCGTCGGCCAGACCGTCAAGGCCGGCGAAACCCTGGCCATCATCGAAGCGATGAAGATGTTCAACCCGATCGAGGCCGAAGTGTCCGGCACCGTGGTGGCCATCCTCGGCGAGAACGGCAGCCCGGTTGAATTCGACCAGCCGCTGTTCGTGATTGCCTGAGGCGCCGGCCATGCTGGATAAAGTCGTCATTGCCAACCGAGGTGAAATCGCGCTGCGCATCCTGCGCGCGTGCCACACCCTCGGCATCCGCACGGTCGCGGTGCATTCCACCGTTGACCGCAATCTCAAGCACGTGGCCATGGCCGACGAGTCGGTCTGCATTGGTCCGGCACCGTCGTCGGAGAGCTACCTCAACATCCCGGCGCTGATCGCCGCGGCCGAGGTCACCGACGCCCAGGCCATCCACCCGGGTTACGGCTTCCTGTCCGAGAACGCCGACTTCGCCGAGCGCGTGGAGCAGTCCGGTTTCATCTTCATCGGCCCGCGTGCGGAAACCATCCGCCTGATGGGCGACAAGGTTGAAGCCATCCGCGCAATGAAGGCTGCCGGCGTGCCGTGCGTGCCCGGTTCGGGCGGCCCGCTGGGCGAAGACATCGTCACCAACACCAAGATCGCCCGTGAGATCGGTTACCCGGTCATCATCAAGGCCTCCGGTGGCGGTGGCGGCCGCGGCATGCGCGTTGTGCACGCCGAAGGCGCGTTGAAGGCCTCCATCGAAACCACCAAGTCCGAAGCCAAGGCAGCATTCGGCAACGGTGAGGTCTACATGGAGAAGTACCTGGAAAACCCGCGTCACGTGGAAATCCAGGTGCTGGCCGACGGCCAGGGCAACGCCATCCACCTGGGTGAGCGCGACTGCTCGATGCAGCGTCGCCACCAGAAGGTGGTGGAAGAAGCGCCGGCACCGGGCATCACCTCCGAACTGCGCGAGCAGATCGGCAAGGTCTGCGTGGAAGCCTGCATCCGCATCGGTTACCGCGGCGCCGGCACCTTCGAGTTCCTGTTCGAAGACGGCAAGTTCTACTTCATCGAAATGAACACCCGCGTGCAGGTGGAACATCCGGTGACCGAGATGGTGACCGGTATCGACCTGGTTGCCGAACAGCTGCGCATCGCCTCCGGTCAGAAACTGACCATCAAGCAGAGCGACGTGGTGCTGCACGGCCATGCGATCGAATGCCGCATCAACGCCGAGGACGCGGAAACCTTCATTCCCAGCCCCGGCCTGATCACCGGCTTCTATCCGCCGGGTGGCCCGGGTGTGCGCGTTGATACGCACATCTACGCTGGCTACAAGGTACCGCCGAACTACGACTCGATGATCGGCAAGCTGATCGTGCACGGCCCGGACCGCGAAACCGCCATTGCCCGCATGCGGGTGGCACTGAGCGAGATGGTGGTGGACGGCATCAAGACCAACGTCGCGTTGCAGCAGCGCATCATGCGCGACCAGGGCTTCCAGGCCGGTGGACAGAACATCCATTATCTGGAAAAGCGCCTGGCCGAGCGCAAGACGCGTTCGATCGCGTTGACCTGATCGAGGGCAGCACCGGTAGTGCCGAGCCATGCTCGGCATGAAGGTCCAAAGGACCTTACCCCTCCCCAACCCTCCCCTTGGCTACGCCAAAGGGAGGGGGCAGAAATGTAGTGCCGAGCCATGCTCGGCATGAAGGCCCAAAGGACCTTACCCCTCCCCAACCCTCCCCTTCGCTGCGCGAAAGGGAGGGAGCAGAAACAGGTACAAAAAAAGGCGGGAATCCCCGCCTTTTTTTTTGCCTGATGGAAACGCCGGCTTACTCGGCCTCCACCACGCTACCCTTGAGCGGCTCGGTACCCAACGGCGAGGACGGATCAACCACCGTCACCGTTTCCACCGAACCATCCGGCCAGACGATCTGGAAGCTGCTGCCCGGCTGCAAGGTGTTGAACGGCATGCCGCTCTGCGCGCGATACACCGCTGCTGCCTGGGTTGCGCCAGCACGACGCAGGTCCGCATCGGACTTGACGGTGGTCAGCGTGATCTTGGACAGCGCTCGATAACGATCCTCAAAGGTATCGATCAGCACCACGCCGACCGCCCCCGCCGAATAAGCCACGAACAACACGACCCAGATCCAGAACTTTGCACCGTGCATGAAACGACGGTAATTCATTGCCCACCTCGTCGCGCTTTGCGCAAGCTATTGACCATCTCGTCCATCTTTTCAATGCCCTGCCGCGGAACTGCAGCGTCGTAAACAAATGACTGAAAATCCTGCTGGGGATCACGCGAACAGATCCCGCCATTGGCGCAATAGGCCACCATCAATGCACTGCCGGGGCCGCATGCCAGACCCAGCTGGCAGGCAGCCACCTGCCAGGCCAACTGACTGAACTGACTGCCGGCAACCATGCCCCTGTAGGCGTCGTCACCAGCGGCCGAGCTACCCATCGCCCCGGAAATCGCCAGGAAGGCTTCCGGATCCTGCGAGGACTGAACCCGCTCCACCAGCTCACGGCGGTATTCAGGGGTCTCGTTCAGCGGCTCACCCATCGACAACAGGGCTGCCTCGGCTGCCAGGTTGCCGGCCTTGGCCGAGGCCAGGCGCTCCTGCAGCAGGCGCGCGCGACCCAGTCCATCGGCAGCGGTGAAGCCCGCGCAACCCTGACGCACCTTGCCGCGGGCAGCCAGCATCGCGGAAATGACATCCAGGTCCATGCGCTGCAAGGCGGCGCTGTCCAGCGAGTAGCCCGAGGGATCCATCGCGAACACGCCGCAATAATCGTAGATGCGGCTGGCCATCCAGCCGGCCTCGGCATTGCCCGCATCCGCCGCAGCCTGCAGCTGCCGAGCATAGGCAAACAGATCGCTGCCGTTTTCAAAGGCGGCGCGCAGGTCAAGCGGCAAGCCCGCCGCCACGGCGGTGGACTGCTCAGGCACCGCAGTTGCCGCACGCAAGGTCGGCGCGCCCATTTCAGCGCCACTGACTGCAGCAACTTCCGCCGTGTCCCCATGCAGCAGGTTGCCGCTACGAACACCCAAGGCAACCATCAGCACCGCCGCAGGCAGCGCCAATAGATACCAGGGTTTTCTGGCCAGCAACGCGAGCATGGAAAGGCGACAGCCTGTTACCCAGTTTAGAGGGCGTTAATTCTATCAATACTGGACGCGGGGGCGGATGAACCAGCCAGCTGAACGCGCAATTGATGTCAGCCTCGTCTAGGATGCGTGCCCTGTCCCGCCGTTGCCGTACGCCGCCATGCCCTTCCTCGAACTGACCCTGCGCTGCACCGAAGCCACCCAGCCCCGCTACGAGAACGCCCTCGATGACGTCGGCGCACTGGCGGTGACCATGCTGGATGCCGATGCCGACACCAGCAACGAGCGCGCGATCCTGGAGCCGGGCGTGGGCGAAACCCCGCTGTGGAACGAGCTGACCCTGACCGCCCTGTTCCCGGCCGACACCAACGCGCTGGCGCTGCTTGCCGCACTGGAGTCATTCGACCCAGGCCTGGAGTGGACCCAGGCCAGTTTCCGCGCCGTCCAGGACGAAGACTGGGAACGCGCCTGGCTGGACCAATTCCAGCCGATGCAGTTCGGCCAGCGCACCTGGATCGTGCCGTGGAACCACGAACTGCCGGAAGCGGCACAGGCGGCCGACGCCGCCATCGTGCGGCTGGACCCGGGCCTGGCCTTCGGCTCCGGTACCCATCCGACCACCGCGCTGTGCCTGCGCTGGCTGGACCAGCTCTCAGCCGAGGGCAAGCTCGCCGGCAACACCGTGCTCGATTTCGGTTGCGGCTCGGGCATCCTCGCGCTGGCCGCGCTGAAGCTGGGTGCAGCCGCCGCAGTAGGTGTGGACAACGACCCGCAGGCGCTGATCGCCACCCATGACAACGGCGAGCGCAACGGCGTGCATATCGCCGCCTACCTGCCGGAAGACGAGCCGGTTGCCACCTACCCGATCGTGGTCGCCAACATCCTGGCCTCGGCACTGGACGCACTGGCCGAACTGCTGGCCGCGCGTGTCGCCGCTGGCGGGCAGATTGCCCTGTCCGGCATCCTCCACGGCCAGGAAGGCGAACTGCTGGAGCGCTATGCCGCCTGGTTCGACCAGCTTGAAGCCACCCAGGATGGCGACTGGATGCGCATCACCGGCGTGCGCCGTGCTTGAATGGGGCCAGTGCCTCAGCCAGCCCAGCCATGACTGACGAAACCACGCCTGCCCAGCCTTCCCTGGCCACCTTCCTGCAAGGTCCGGCCAAGCCGAGTACGCCGAAGCCAGACGCGCCTGCGGCGGCCACGAGCGATGACACCCAGGCAACGCTGGCGCTTGATCTGCCTTTGCCGGCGGATCAGGCCGAACGGGTGCAGCTTGACGTCGAGCAGACTGAAGTCACACAGGCCGAGTTCGAGCATGTCGAGGCAGAGCGTGCTGAAGTTGAACCGGCCGCCGCCGAGCGCACTGCAGAACCGCAGCTGGAGGCGGCGCAACCCGAGCTGGCCCTGTCGCAAGCTGCCGTCATCAGCGGCAACGCTGGCAGCGAGGACACGGAACCAACGGAAGACAACGCATCGCCCACTGTCCCAGCGCCCAGCTTCGCGCGCGCGAACCGCACGCATGCGGCACCGCCGGCCGACACGCCACGTTGGCAATGGGGACTGGTACTGGGACTGGCGCTGCTGCTCGGCCTGCAGATCATTCTTGCCGACCGCGCCACACTCGCCGCCGATGCAGGCACCCGGCCCTTGGTCAGCGGCCTGTGCAGCGTGCTGCGCTGCTCATTGCCGCCGTGGCATGAGCCCAGCGCGTTCAGCATGCTGAGCCGCGATATCCGCCCGGTGCCCGGGCAGGCCGGCGCCCTGCAGGTGCAGACCAGCTTCCGCAATGATGCGCGCTGGGCACAGGCCTGGCCTGCGCTGCGCCTATCGCTGTCCGATGCCGATGGCAGGGTGATCGGCCGGCGTACCCTGCAGCCGGCCGAATACCTCGGCGCTGGCGCGGATCCGCTGGCACGACTGGAGCCCGGGCAGAGTGCGCAGGTGTCATTCCGGTTGCGCGAACCGGCCGCCGCCACGGTCGCCTTCAGCTTCGAATTTCAGTAAACGCGGGCCAATGGCGTGGCAGGCCGACGGCCCACGCGCTAGACTCCCTCCCCCATGCCGGGCCAACGCGCCCGACCTTGCTGAACCCGGGAACTCTCCTTGAACGCTGCCCCCACCCGTCCTGACACCAGTCGTGGCGCTCCGAAGCCGCCGCTTCGCGAACACGTTGCCCAGTCCGTACGGCGCTACCTGCGCGATCTGGACGGCTGCGACGCCGACGATGTGTACGAGATCGTGCTGCGCGAGATGGAAATCCCGTTGTTCGTGGAAGTGCTGAACCACTGCGAAGGCAACCAGAGCCGCGCCGCGGCATTGCTGGGCATCCACCGCGCCACCCTGCGCAAGAAGCTGAAGGAATACGGGCTGGCGTAAGCCCTGGGCTGCCTGTAGTGCCGAGCCATGCTCGGCAGAAGCGTTACCGGTAATCCCCGCCGTCGTGCATTGCCGGGAAGGCCCCTTGCCGAGCATGGCTCGGCACTACAGTTGCATTGCTGGGAAGGCCTTTGCCGAGCATGGCTCGGCACTACGGTTGCATTGCTGGGAAAGCCCCTGCCGAGCATGGCTCGGCACTACACGTGCATTGCTGGGAAGGCCTCTGCCGAGCATGGCTCGGCACTACGGTTGCATTGCTGGGAAAGCCCCTGCCGAGCATGGCTCGGCACTACACCCTGCTTCTGTGTGACCGCGCGGCTACAATATGGGCCCGCTTCCGCTCCCCCCTGCCTCCCCATGTCTTCTGATCTGCTGCCCGTACGCCGGGCTCTGCTGTCCGTTTCCGACAAGACCGGCCTGATCGATCTGGCCCGTGCCCTGGCTGCCCGCAACGTCGAGCTGCTGTCCACCGGCGGCACCGCCAAGGCGATCCGCGAGGCCGGCCTGCCGGTCAAGGACGTGTCCGATGTCACCGGCTTCCCGGAAATGATGGACGGCCGGGTCAAGACCCTGCATCCGATGGTGCACGGCGGCCTGCTCGGTCGCGCCGGCACCGATGACGCGGTGATGGCAGAACACGGCATCGCCGCGATCGATCTGCTGGTACTGAACCTGTACCCGTTCGAATCAGTCACTGCCAAGGCCGACTGCACGCTCGCCGACGCGGTTGAGAACATCGACATCGGCGGCCCGGCAATGCTGCGCAGCGCGGCCAAGAACTTCGCCCGCGTCGCCGTGGCGACCAGCCCGGACCAGTACGACGCACTGCTGGCCGAACTGGCCAGCAACGACGGCAAGCTGTCCGCCGCCAAGCGCTTCGAGCTGTCGGTTGCCGCATTCAACCGCGTGGCCCAGTACGACGCTGCGATCAGCAACTACCTGTCGGCCGTGACCGACACCAGCGCTGCTGTGCCGGTGCGCAATGAATACCCGGCGCAGATGAATTCCTCCTTCATCAAGGTCATGGACCTGCGTTACGGCGAGAACCCGCACCAGAGCGGCGTGTTCTACCGCGACCTGTATCCGGTGCCGGGCACCCTGGCCACCTTCGTGCAGCTGCAGGGCAAGGAACTGAGCTACAACAACCTCGCAGATGCCGATGCCGCATGGGAATGCGTGCGTCAGTTCGACGTGCCGGCCTGCGTCATCGTCAAGCACGCCAATCCGTGTGGCGTGGCGGTGGCTGCCGATGTCGGCGCCGCTTACGAGATGGCCTACAACACCGACCCGACCAGCGCCTTCGGCGGCATCCTCGCCTTCAACCGCACGCTGGACGCGGCAACCGCCAAGACCATCCTCGACCGCCAGTTCGTCGAAGTGCTGATCGCACCGGACTACGAACCGGCCGCGCTGGACTACGCCACCAAAAAAGCCAACGTGCGCGTGCTGCGCATCCCGGCCGGTGATGCACGCAACAACTACGACACCAAGCGCATCGGTTCGGGCCTGCTGATCCAGAGCGCCGACAACCGCGGCATGAGCGCCGACGAACTGAAGACCGTCACCCAGCGCGCGCCGACCGCCGCTGAAACGCGCGACCTGCTGTTCGCCTGGCGCGTGGCCAAGTACGTCAAGTCCAACGCGATTGTCTACGCCAAGGACGAGCGCACCATCGGTGTTGGTGCTGGCCAGATGAGCCGTGTCTACTCGGCGCGCATCGCCGGCATCAAGGCGGCGGATGCAGGCCTGGTGGTGCCGGGCTCGGTGATGGCATCGGATGCATTCTTCCCGTTCCGTGATGGCCTGGATGCCGCTGCCGAAGCCGGCATCACCGCGGTGATCCAGCCTGGCGGTTCGATGCGTGACAACGAAGTGATCGCCGCTGCCGACGAACATGGCATCGCCATGGTGTTCACCGGCGTGCGCCACTTCCGTCACTGATTCCGTCACAGAGAGCTGGCACATGGCGACCAGGGTTTTCCCGCGTTTGATTTCCCTGCTCGCCGTCGCCCTGCTGGCTTCGTGCCAGCAGGGCACGCCCGCACAGAGCGACCCTGCTGCAGCGAAGCCGAAACCCAGCTACGAGGCTGGGGTGATGGCGGTACTGCAGGAGCGCTATGGCAGTGCCGTGCAGTTGCAGGGGCAATGGGCGCAGCAACTGAGTGATGCCGACCTGGGGCAGGCCCGCCCGGTGCATCGCGACATCTGCGCCGACCAGAGCATCAAGGTGCAGAACGGCAACTACCGCATGCTGGCAATCTGCACCACGTACGACGACGCCAGTCCGATTGAACTGGGCAGCACCGATTTCATTGTCCTGCAGCGCGCCGACGACGACGGCGTCAGCGTCGCCGCAGAACTGCTCGGCCAGGGCAGCGGCACCGGCGGCAAGCCGGGCAAGGTCAGCACGCTGCAGATCGGCGCAGATGCCTGGGCCTTCCAGGTCGACGACGAGCTGGTGGTGGTTGGCGCAGCAATGCGCAATCGCGCCTGGTACGTGTTCGACGGCGACAAGAAGCTGTCCAGCGCAGGCTGGCTGCGCAGCCATCTGGATGATCGCAACGCGATTGACTGCAATGGCTCCGGCAACTGTTCGCACGGCCGCCTGGACCTGAACTTCGATGCGGCACCCGACGACAGCCAGCCGCAGCTCGCTTACTGGCCGCTGCGCGTGCAGGAGAAAGGTCGGGGCTGTGCCGGTGCGGTGAACAAGAGCCACAGCATCGCCTACGACACCACGCAATCGCGCTACCTGATCCCTTCCACCATGCAGCTGGAGGCTTGCAACTGATGCGTAATGCCCTTCTCGCAGTCACCGCCGGCCTGTGTGCCGTCCTGCTCGCCGGCTGCGGCAACAGCACGCTGAGCGACGCCCAGCACACCGCGCTCGCCACGCTCGGCAAGCAATTGCCGGCGCCTTACCGCGATGGACTGGTGACCGCCTCGGCGCATCGCCATGGCAACGACATCGTGTTCGTGGTGAGCTTTCCCGGCGCCAGCGTGGCAATGGCCAAGGCCAAGCCTGACGTGTTCGAAGCACTGCGCCGTGACGAGGATGAAGCCATCACCGAGCTGTGCAGGGAACCGGCACTGCAGCCGGTCTATGCCGCCGGCGGCGGCGTGCGCCGGCGCTTCGTGGATGCCAGTGGCGCGACGTTCTTCGAAGTCACGCTGAAAGCCTCCCATTGCCTTCCCCATTGATGCCCCACAGGAACTGACCCCATGAAAATCCTCGTCATCGGCTCTGGCGGCCGCGAACACGCACTTGCCTGGAAGCTGGCGCAATCGCCGCGCGTAAGCGAAGTGATCGTCGCCCCCGGCAATGCCGGCACCGCCACCGAAGGCAGGTGCCGCAATGTCGCGATCAAGGTCAACGACATCGATGGCCTGCTGAAGCTGGCGCAGGACGAGTCCGTGGGCCTGACCGTGGTCGGCCCGGAAGTACCGCTGGTGCTGGGCGTGGTCGATCGTTTCCGCGAGGCAGGCCTGCGCATCTTCGGCCCGACCGCCGCTGCCGCGCAGCTGGAAGGCAGCAAGGCCTTCGCCAAGGACTTCCTGGCCCGTCACGGTATTCCTACCGCGTACTACGCCGTGCATACGGAAGTGGATGCCGCGCTGGCCTACCTGCATGAGAAGGGCGCGCCCATCGTGATCAAGGCCGACGGGCTTGCCGCCGGCAAGGGCGTGATTGTGGCGATGACGATGGAAGAAGCCGAGGCCGCCGTGCATGACATGCTCAGCGGCAATGCGTTTGGCGATGCCGGCGCACGCGTGGTGATCGAGGAATTCCTCGAAGGCGAAGAAGCCAGCTTCATCTCGATGGTCGATGGCCGCATCGCACTGCCGATGGCCACCAGCCAGGACCACAAGCGCGTTGGTGATGGCGATACCGGCCCGAACACCGGCGGCATGGGCGCTTACTCGCCGGCGCCGGTGGTGACCCCGGAAGTGCACGCACGGGTGATGCGTGAAGTCGTTGAACCGACCGTGGCCGGCATGATCGCCGACGGCGTGCCGTTCACCGGCTTCCTGTATGCCGGGTTGATGATCGATGCCGACGGCGCGCCGAAGGTGATCGAATTCAACGTGCGCTTCGGCGACCCGGAAACCCAACCGGTGATGCTGCGCCTGCAGTCAGACCTGGTGGATCTGGTCGAAGCGGCCATTGATGGCGCGCTCGCCGGTGTGGAAGCGCAATGGGATCCGCGTCCGTCATTGGGCGTTGTGCTGGCTGCCAAGCCCTATCCGGAAACGCCGATCACCGGTGATGTGATCAGCGGTTTGGGTGATGAGCCGGCCAGCGCCAAGGTGTTCCATGCCGGTACCGCGCTGGATGCTGACGGCAATGTCGTCAGCGCCGGTGGCCGTGTGCTGTGCGTTGCCGCCTTGGGTGACAGCGTTGGTGATGCGCAGAAGCATGCGTATGCAGGCGTTGCAAAAATCCATTGGGCCAACGAATTCCACCGCAACGACATCGGCTGGCGCGCGATCGCGCGCGAGCAGCAGTAAGCGAAACGCAAACGGTAGTGCCGAGCCATGCTCGGCAAGGGGCTCTACCGGCGATGCTGCAAAAGCCCCCCCCTCCCCAACCCTCCCCTGCACTGCGTGCAAGGGAGGGAGCGTAGTGCCGAGCCATGCTCGGCAGGGGCTCTACCGGTAACGCCGCAGAAGCTACCCCTCCCCAACCCTCCCCTGCACTGCGTGCAAGGGAGGGAGCGTAGTGCCGAGCCATGCTCGGCAGGATCTTTACCGGTAATGCCCCCTGCCGAGCATGGCTCGGCACTACATCTGAAGCCTTCCCGGTAATGCCCCTGCCGAGCATGGCTCGGCACTACATCTGAAGCCTTCCCGGTAATGCCCCTGCCGAGCATGGCTCGGCACTACATGTGAAGCCTTACCGGTAATGCCCCCTGCCGAGCATGGCTCGGCACTACACCTGTCCCCAGCCAGACCAGCTCCACTGGACAATTTGTCCGGACATATTGCAGGATCGGAACAGGTATGACCTTTCCACGTTCCTGATCCAGGAGTCCGGCATGTTGTCCGAAGTGAAGGCAGTCACCCTTGGCGTAAGCGATCTGCAGCGAGCCTGCGCCTTCTATGAGAACGCACTTGGTTACCGTGTACAGGCACGCGGGGCGCTGCACGCCGGACTGGCGCCGCTATGGCGTTTCGATGCCACGCTGCGCGGCGAGTACGCCGTCATCGCGCCCGACGACTCGGGATTGGGGAGGATCCGACTGGTCGCCTTCGACGCACCCGGGCAGCGGCTGTGGAACGCCGACAACCTCTACAACGGCAGCGGCTACTACGCACTCAACTTCCGCTGCGCGGATGCCCTGGCAACAATGCAGGCAATCACTGCGGCCGGCGGCAGCAGCGCGCATGAGCCCAGCTATTGGGAAGTCAGCGAGCAGGTCGCAGTGCGTGATTCAATCAATGATGATCCCGATGGCATCCGCCTTGACGTGTTCTCCTACGAGCGCGGCGGTGAGCTGCGTGGCCCACTGGACACCGATGTCAGCGTGGTGCAGACCATTGCCCTGGCCACCCGCGATGTAGCGCGCTCGGTAGCCTTCTACAAGGCGCTGGGTTTCGAAGTGTTGTTCGACCGCGTGCTCGACTTCCCCGAGCTGCAGACACTGCTGGGCACGGACCGGCCGGTGCGCATCCACAACGTCAACCTGATCAAGGACGGACACATCGTGCCCGGCCGTGTGGAGATGTTCGCCTATCTCGACATGCAGCACCTGCCCGATGCACCGCTGCGCGATGTCGCGGTGCCGCCGAATATTGGCATCCTCTCGGCCACACTGCTCAGTGATGCGCTGGACGCCGATGTGGAGCGGCTGCAGCAACTGGGCGCGCAGCTGATCGCACGTGACGTCCTCGATGTGCCCGGCTTCGGGCATTGCGCCATCGTCACCTTGCTCGGCCCGGATGGTGAACAGCTGGAGCTGCTGCAACCGGCCTGATGCGTGCACAGCGCAGCCGCCCTGAAGCGGCTGCGCTGTATCGGCTCAGCGTGCTGCCAGCTGTGCCGTCAACGCGGCGGTGCGCCCCTGATAGTCATCCTGGGGATCGGCATGCAACGTCACCGGCGCCTGCAAGGCCAGTAGTTCGCGCTCGATGTCCGCCACCGCAACGCCGGCAAACAGCACCGGCAACTGCGAACCAAGCCGCAACAGCTCGACCACATTGGCGTGCACCTGTGCGGTCTCCGGGCCCGCTACCAACCTGCGCGCGGCGGCGCTGGGCGCCAGCCACGGCCACAGCAGGTGGCGCTCACGCTCCCACTGCCAGACTTCGGCCATATGACCGCCGGCGGCGTGAATGGCAGGATCCGGCAACTGCGCGAGCAGGCGCTCGCACTCGCCAGCCCGCAGCAGCCACGGCTTGTGCAGCACCACCTCGCTCAGGCGCGTGCCCAACCATTCGGCCAGCGCGGGCACATACGCTGCCGCGCCTTCCTGTGCATGCAATGCAACGGCCTGATCCGGCGCCAGATCGGCAATTACCGCACGCAACGCCGTCTGCATGGTCTCCGCGCTCAACGGTGCGCTGATCTCGGCCGAGCCCGCGTGGCCAGGCAGCTCGATGGCGATCTGGGTACGTGCATCCTCCGGCAACGCTGACACCGGCAACGGTGCCTGTCCCGGCGCATGGATATGCAGCACGGCATCTGCAGTGCCGCGTCGCAGCCGCACCGCCACCTCGCCAAGCGCGGTGTCGATGACACGCCGTGTCCAGCCCTGCAGCTCACGTGCGGTCAGTTCCACGGGCGCGGCGGGCGGCACGGCGTATTGCTGCAGGATCGTGTCCATGCGCCCATGCAGGCCCTCCACACCGCCGGGCTCTTCCACGCTGATCACGTTGTCCGGCAATGCGGGCAGGCGTTGCCGATGGCTCAGCAGCACATCATCGTGCCGGTAGATCAGCCAGGCCGGGCAACACAGCTCGCCAACGCGTTGGCGCTCGCTATAGCGGAACGCGGCGCCATAGCCGCTGCGGTAGTTGTCGCCCACATCGAGGATGTCCATCGCCGCCTCGTGCGTGCCCTGCGCGCTATACGGCTGCAGTGCAATCGCGCACTCGACGGATGGATCGCACCATGGAAAGAAGTACAGCTGCTCACGCATGCGCGACCACAGCCAGCGCAGGTGCGCGCCATCCCATGTCGGCAGGAATACCGGGAGGTACTTGTCGCTGTAGCGTGCGCGCTCGGCATCGTTGAACAACGCGTAGCCATCGATGATCAGGCAATGCAGGCGCTGTGGCGCCATCCACGCCAGATGCATGCCGATCAAACCGCCGGTGTGCATCCCGAACAGAGCAAAGCGCTCGATACCCAGCGCATCGGCAAACTCCAGGGTGGCTTCGGCAAAACGATCGATGCCCGGTGAAGCATCCGCCAATGCATCGGAATAGCCAAAGCCCGGAGTATCCGGTGCGATCACCGTATAGCGATCGGCGAAGCGCCCGATCATCTGCAACCACATGCGCGAGTTCTGTGGCGACTGATGCAGCAACAGCAGCACCGGCCCCTGCCCTGCATATCGGTAATGCACGGTGCGATCACCGATGCGGATGAACTGGCGACGGACGGACGTTGCGGTCTGCATGGGCGTAATCACGGTGGCCGATATGACTATTGTTATATCAATAAATCAATCAAGCCTGCGTACTGAGCGGCCTGCCAAAGCGCCGGTTTGCAGTGTGTGCTGCATTTGCAGCACACACTGCAAATGACCTATCGACCACACCTATAGGACAAACAACCATTCCCATTCATTTTTATAAAAGTCATTTATTTCAACAGGATGTCGTCATTTCCAGCGTTCGGCAGCGGGCGTAAAAAACCTGCAATAGTCCTGTTGATTGTCCGGACAAATGGCGGAATACTCCTTAGGAAGCATTGATATATCTATATGTCCTTGCTTTCCCCCACCCGACCGAGCTTTTCCTTCATCACGCTACGAGGCGAGTCATGAAAGATGTTCTGTACCGGAGTGCGTTAACAGTTGCGATCATGACGGCCATCGGCAGCGGCGATGCCTACGCCCAGTCGTCCGACAAGGATGCTGTGCAGCTTGACCAGGTAAGCGTGACCGCCCAGCGTCGCGAAGAACAGATCCAGAAGACCCCGCTCAGCATGAGCGTGATCAGTGGCCCGGCGCTGGATCGCATGCAGATCAAGCGCGTGGACGACATCAAGTTCACCACGCCCAACATCATCATCGAACAGAACACCGGCACCAGCTCCGGCGCCAAGATCATCATGCGCGGTGTCGGCGCCGATGAGTCGATGTTCACCAACGATCCGGCGGTGGCACTGTACATAGACGACGTCTACATCGCCCGCCAGAACGGCGCGATGTTCGACCTCTACGACGTGGACCGCATCGAAGTGCTGCGCGGCCCGCAGGGCACGCTGTACGGCCGCAACGCCACCGGCGGCGCCATCCGCTACATCTCGAAGAAGCCGACCGGTGAGGAGAAGCTGAGCTTCGATGGCAGCATCGGCAACTTTGGCCGGTTCGATGGCCGCGCGATGTTCACCACCCGCATCGGCGAGACGCTCGACGTCTCGGCGGCGGTATTGAGCCGCAATCGCGACGGCATCATGCATAACATCACCAACAACCGCTGGGTCAATGACCAGGACGTGCTGGCCGGGCGCCTGGCCTTCGCCAGCACCTGGGGCGAGTCGTCCTATGCGACGCTGAGCATCGATCGTCTGCGCGAGCGTTCCACCCCGGCCTGGGGCACGCCGGTTGCGCTGGACACCACGACCGACACGGTCTCGCCGAAGCTGGGCAGTTACTACAAGACCGAAACTGACACGCGCGGCCTCAACGATCTGGATCAGTTCGGCATTGCGCTGACCAACGAAACCGACTTCGGCGCATTCTCCTGGCGCAGCATCGCCCACTACCGCACCCTCGAGCACCATTTCTACATGGACGTCGATGGCACCAGCCAGATGCGTTACCACCTGGAACAGGACCAGAAGCAGAACCAGAAGGGCTATGAAGCGCAGTTCACCTCGCAGCTGGACGGTCCCTTCAGCTGGGTGGCCGGTGTGTTCGCGTTCTGGGAACACAACAACCAGCCGACCCGCAACGACATCTTCACCCGTGGCGGTACCAACTTCGTCGAGCAGGACACCTCGGCCTATGCGCTGTATGCGCAGGGCGACTACAAGTTCAACGACAAGCTGACCTTGACCCTTGGCGGGCGCTACAGCTACGAGAACAAGGACTTTTCGGTGCGCTCGGTGAAGGCCAACGGCGATCCCAACTACAGCAAGGCGCTGGAGAAGAGCTGGAACCGGCCTGACTGGAAAGTGCTGCTGTCCTATGACTTCAGCGACAACGTGATGGGCTACGCCAGCGTCACCACCGGCTTCAAGAGTGGCGGTTTCAACGGCCGCGGCACCACCTATGCCACGGTGACACCCGTCGACGCGGAGACGCTGCGTGCTTACGAAGTTGGCGTGAAATCCACGCTGTGGGACAACCGCCTGCGTTTGAACGCCGATTACTACCGGCTGGACTACGATGGCATCCAGTTGACCGCGGTCAACTCGGACGGCGTGTTCGTGATGACCAACGCCACCGGCGCACTGATCCAGGGCATTGAAGTCGAAGCGCAGGCGCAGCTGACCAGCAAGCTGCGCGTGGACGCCAGCATCGGCACCATCGACGGCGAGTACAAGGACTATGCGGCGGTCAATGCCGCCTACTTCAGAGGCCGCTCGATGAAGAGCTCGCCGGACATGCAGTGGACCCTGGCAGGCACCTACGTGCAGCCGGTTGGCAATGCCGACCTGGTGTTCAGTGCGCAGGCGCGGCACACCGATGAGTACTACCAGAACCAGGACACTTCGCGGTTGATCATGACCCGCGCCAACACCGAGTACAACGCACGCATCTCCTATGAGCCACGCGATGCCAACTGGTCGGTGGCGGCATGGGGCAAGAACCTCGGCGACAAGTTCTATTCCACCGGTGGCTTTGATATCGCCGGGCTGGGCATCGGCGTGATCTACCCGAACGTGCCGCGCACCTACGGGGTCGAGTTCAAGTACCGCTTCTGGTAAGCCTTCACTACATGCTGCACCCATCGCTCCCGACCGGGAGCGATGTTTTTTACGGATAACGATGCTCCCAACCGGGAGTGATGTCTTCTGGAGACCACGATGGACTATCAACTG
Source organism: Stenotrophomonas sp. 21LCFQ19 (assembly GCF_056861425.1). NCBI lineage: Bacteria > Pseudomonadati > Pseudomonadota > Gammaproteobacteria > Lysobacterales > Lysobacteraceae > Stenotrophomonas > Stenotrophomonas sp. 21LCFQ19. The sequence goes on from NZ_JBSPUF010000011.1 coordinate 111,617, forward strand.
CTGTTGCTGCTGCACCTTCTGATCGGCGGCTATTGGCTGGGCGGCGACCTGGGTGTGTTCTACATCGCTGGCAAGATCGCCGACCCTGCACAACCACTGCCGGTGCGGCTGTTCTCGGCAAAGGCGATGATGCTGCTGGACATGATCCCGCGTACCTGCCTGATCATGGCCCTGGGCACCGGCCTGACCATTGCCACCAAGGCCGGGCTGCTGCCCCTGGATGGCTGGTTGTGGTTGGTGTGGGTGGGCACGCTGGCATGGCTGGGCCTGGCCTGGGCGGCCTTCATCAAGGAGCATTCGGCCAGCGGCCTGCGCATCGCGCGCGTGGATTTCTACCTGCGCCTGCTGGTGCTGGTCGGCTGTGTTGTGGCCGGCATCGATGCGCTCAGCGACGGTGGCTATATCGCGCAGAGCCGCTGGTTGGGAGCCAAGCTCATCCTGTTCGCCAGCATCATCAGCATGGGCCTGCTGGTGCGCATCCAGCTGCGGCCGTTTGGCCCGTTGTTTGGCAAGGTGGTGACCGGCACCGCAAGCGATGCCGAGCAGCAGTCACTCAAGCAGCTGGTGGCGAGAGTGAAGATTCCGGTGCTGTGCATCTGGTTGATCATTCTGGTGATCATGGCGCTGGGCAAGCTCAAGCCATTCTGAGTTGCAATGCATGCTGTGAATGACAAAGGCCCGCTTGCGCGGGCCTTTGCTTTGACGACGTCGCACAGCCTTGCTTTTGTGGGAGCGGCGTAAGCCGCGAAGCAAGCACATGTTCAGACGGCAGGTATGCAGAGCGCTCCAGCAACATCAGCTTCGCGGCTTACGCCGCTCCCACAAGCCTCAAGCCATACTGCGCGCGATCGCAGACTCCGCTTTCCTCGCCTCGCCGCCTGCTCCGACAAACGCCAGCCTCCGCTCATCGCGCACGAAGAACGAGGCCAGCAGACCAATCGCCACCAGCACCGCGATCAGCGTGAACGCAACGTGGTAGTTGCCGAAGTGATCGAACATCACCGCGGTCAGCCAGATGCCCAGCCCGGCAGACGTAGCATCCATCAACGAGATCGTGCCGAGGATCTTGCCGGCGGCGCTGAGCCCGAATGCCTCGACGATCTGCAGCTGCAGGATCGCGTACAGGCCACCCCAGCCCAGGCCCATCACGATCAGCCCACTCCACAACAGTTCACGCTGCTGCAGGGCGATGATCATCGAGCCCAGCGCCATCAGTGCAACGTTGCAGACGAATACTTTCTTCGAGGTCGTCATGTCGGCGAGGAAACCAAACAGGAACTTGCCGACCATGCCCAGGCCGAACAGCAGGAACATGCCATCTCCCGCCTGCTCGCCGCTGAAGCCCAGGTCCTTCATGTTGAGGATCAGGTGCGAGGACAGCGACATGATTCCCCAGAACGTGGTCACCGCCACGACGGCCAATGCCCAGAATGTGCGGGTACGCAGCGCCTGCCGGTAACTCAGGTCGGGCAAGCTGCTGGCACGCCCCGGTGCGCTGTTGTCGCTTGCCTGACCATCTCCCCAGGGACGCAGGCCGTTGCCACCGGGCGAACGAACCAGCGCCAGGCAGAGCACGAACAAGACCACGGGTATCACTGCCATCAGCAGGAAGCTGCCCCGCCAACCATGCTCCGGCAGCAAGCCGATGATGATCTTGGGCACCAGCATTCCGCCCAGGCTGCTCCCCACCAGCGCAATCCCCAGCGCCGTGCCGCGCCGCGTCTGGAACCACTGCGACACCATGATCACCGCAACGCACAGGCCACTGCTGACCACTACCGCGGCAAAGCCGACATGGATCAGGTACACGTGGGTGATGGAGTGCACCTGTGAGTAGGCGGCGTACAGCACTGCCAGCAGCAGGCTGCCAAACAAGGCCAGGCTGCGTACACCGACGCGGTCGATCAAGGCGCCGACAAAGGGTGACATCAGCGCTGCCAGCAACAGGTTGAACATGTCGCGGAACTTGAGCTGGCCACGGCTCCAGCCGAATTCGTCCAGCAGCGACGGATCGAAGGCGGTGATGCCGGTCATGGTCATGCCATTGGAGATCGCCAACATCAGCATGGCCACGATGCAGATCAGCCACGGGTAGAAACGTTTCATCGGTACACCTGCTGCGAAAGGGTGAACGGGGAACGCATGGCACTGGACTAATGTCCGGACAAAGAATGGCACAGACCGGACGTCGGATATAGCCCCGGGAGCCGATTGCAGTCGGCCTCAAATATAGTTATATAGATATATCATTAAGATTATCGCGAGCCCGCCGGACCCACGCCATGGACCCGTTCACCACACAATCCCTGGAAGGCATCCTCCGCCGCGACGTGCATGCGCCGCTCTACCACCAGTTGCAGGGCTTCCTGCGCGGTTTGATCGAGCGCGGCGAGATTGGCGACGGCGAGCAACTGCCTCGCGAAGAGGAACTGGCCCGGCGCCTGCGCATCTCGCGCGTCACCGTGCGCCAGGCGCTGCAGTTGCTGGCCAGCGACGGACTGCTGGTGCGCCAGCGTGGCCGTGGTACCCGCGTGGTTGGCGGCGGCGCGCGCAGCTCGACCATCCCGATGCCATTGAAGACACCCTTGGGCGAACTGCTGCACAGCCTGGATACGCTGGCCGGCAATACCCAGGTCCGCCTGCTCGGCTGGGAACGCGTGCTGCCACCGCAGCCGGTCCGCGACCTGTTCGGCACTGGACCCGCGCAGACGCTGGTGCGCTGCGTGCGCGTGCGCAGCCGCCACGGCCATCCGTTCGGCTACTACGCCAGCTGGACCCGCACCGCACACCCTGAGTTCAACGCCGAGAACCTTGCCTATGGCTCGCGCATCGAGCTGTTCCGCCGCTGTGGCATCGAGGTGATGAAAGTGCAGCAGACCGTTTCCGCCACCCGCGTCGACGCATTGGCGGCGATGCACCTGCAGATGTCGACCGGGCAGGCGGTGATGACGCTGGACAGACGCTCCTTCAATGCCGACCAACAGCTGCAGGATCTGCTGGAAATCCAATACCGCCCGGACCAGCTGCGCTACCAGATGCGCATGGACTACGAAACCGATCACCCGGAGGCGAGCGCTTGAGTACCACCGTGAGTGCAGGCCCGGCTGCAACCCTTGCAGAAAAGATCCTCGCCCGCGCATGCGGACGCGAGGCGGTGCGTGCTGGTGAGATCCTCACCGCCAGACTCGACCTGCTGATGATGCATGACTCCGGCGGTCCGCGCCGGGTCGCCTCACGGTTGGAAAAGCTTGGTGCCAAAGTGTGGGACCCGAACAAAGTCGTGGTGGTCTCCGACCATTTCGTACCGGCGGTGGACATGGAAAGCGCCGACATCCTCGCACTCACCCGCAAGTGGGCGCAGGCACAGGGTGTTACCCACTACGACATGCTCGGCATCTGCCACGTGGTGCTGCAGGAACACGGCCATGTGCAACCAGGCATGTTCTGTGTCGGCGGTGACTCACATTCGCCAAGCGGTGGCGCCTTTGGCGCCTTCATGGTCGGCATGGGCGCCACCGATATCACGGGCGCATTGGTCACCGGCGAAGTCTGGCTGCGCGTGCCACAGACTACCCGCGTGCAGTTGGACGGCGTACTCGGCCACGGCGTCAGCGCCAAGGACGTGATGCTGATGCTGTGCGGCCAACATGGCATGGGCAACGAAGGCCAGGTGTTCGAATACGGTGGCAGCGCGGTGCAAGCGATGCCGATGCACGAGCGCCTGACCCTGTGCAACATGGCCGCCGAACTCGGCGCCGAAACCGGTATCGTCGAACCGGACGCAACCACCCTGGCTGCGCTGGAGCGGGCCGGCAAGCCCTTCCACGGTGAGCTGGCGCAGTGGCGCAGCGATACCGGTGCCAACTACCTGCACCACTACCGCTATGACGCCACGCAGATCGCGCCGCATGTGGCCGCGCCGCACAGCCCGGCAAACAGCCGTCCGGTCGGCGAACACGGCAAAGTGCATATTGACCAGGCATACATTGGCGCCTGCACCGGCGCCAAACTCACCGACCTGCGCATGGCTGCCGAAGTATTGAAGGGCCGCAAGGTCGCCAAGGGAACGCGCCTGCTGATCGCACCAGCCTCGGTGGCGATGACGGCACAGGCGGCAGCCGAAGGCACCCTGGCGACGCTGACCGAAGCCGGTGCCATCCTGCTGCCGTCCGGCTGCGGCGCCTGTGCCGGCATGGGCGCGGGCATGCTCAGCAGCGGTGAAATCTGCATGTCCACCACCGCGCGCAACTTCAAGGGCCGCATGGGCTCGGCCGAGGCACAGGTCTACCTGGGCTCGCCATACAGCGTCGCTGCAGCTGCGGTGAAGGGCGAAATCTGCGATCCGCGAGAGCTGCTGGGAGAGAAGGTTTGAACGTCCGTGGCAAGGCCTTCGTGTTTGGCGACCGCATCGATACCGATGTGCTGGCGCCCGGCCCCTATATGCGCGAACCGATGAGCGTGCTCGCCAGCCACTGCCTGGAAGCGGTGGATCCGGCATTCGCCAGCGAGGTGCGCCGCGGCGACATCGTGGTCGGCGGCGACTCCTTCGGCATCGGTTCCTCGCGCGAGCAGGCGGTACAGGCGCTGGCCGAGCTTGGCGTGGGTGCCATCATCGCCAAATCGTTCGCACGGATCTTCTATCGAAACGCGCTCAATCTAGGCGTTCCCGCGCTGGTTTGTGCGACGCTTGAAGCATCGCGCGGCGACGAACTGGAAGTACGGCCGGTGGAGGGACGCATCATCAATCACAGCACGGGTCGCGAATTCGACTGCGAGAAGATTCCCAACGAGTTGATGGCCATCGTTGCCGGCGGCGGGCTGATGCCGTGGCTGGAGCGCAAGCTGGCGGCGGAGCGGCGCACATGAACGCGCCGCATTTAAAACAGGGCATCATCCACGCGACCCTGATTGCACCGGACCTGCGGCAGGTCTGCGATGCCTATGTCACGCAGTTGGCTATGCAGGTGCGGCAGCGCGGGACACTGAGCTCCGAGGATGCCGCCGCACTTGATCTGACGGACCTGATCGGCGCGCCGCTGGCCTGGCTGGCCAACAGCGCAGGCGAGCCGGTGCTGCGGGTGATTGAAGACCCACAGGCAATCGTTGCCGAACCCATGTTCCGCCATGGCTGGTTGTCGCTGGAAGTGCTGGTTGGCGATATCGATTCGCTGGCCGCCGGCTTGCAGCCGCCATTCAAGGTTCTGGGTCCAGCCGCCAACCTGGAGCTGAGCGATGCCATCCGCGCCGCGCAGGTGCTTGGACCGTGCGGCGAACTGCTCTACCTCACCCAGATCAAGGCGCCGGTGCCGCCGTTCGACCTGCCGATGACGGACGCGACGGTTGCAAGCACCTTCATCGGAGTGATGACCACGCCGGATCGTGATGCCTCGCAACGTGCCTGGTCTGCGTTGCTGGGCGCCAAAGGCTGGGCCTTCGATACAAAAATCACCGTGCTCAATCGTGCCTATGGCAAGACCTTGGACGGACGCTACCCGGTGGCGGTGGTGCCGATGCCCGGGCAGTGCATGGTGGAGATTGACCAGGTGGATCTGCCTGTTGTCTCCAACGTGCGATATGCAGGGCAGTACAGTTTGGCGCTACGTCTTCCGGCAACGAGTGACAACATGCTGCTCGCTGTTGGTTGGCAGGTGTCGGTTGTCGGTGAACAACGGAGCCTGCGCGGACCCGCCGGGGAGCATGTTCAACTGCTCGCGGGGTAGTCGCCGATACTACACATCAACACGATCGCTTCGCCTGCGCTGTTGCGGGCTGAGCCACGTCATGGCTGCGGCATGCCAATAAGGGTGGCTTTCTGCAGTTAACGAAGTTTCCCTACCATTGAGCCAACGTTCGACCAGCCGTCGCTGTGGCAATTTCCTGAATCCAAACAAGTCTCTGAAGTCATAGATTCCTTTCAGCCCTATTCGTGGGTTCGGAAAGGCTCTCTCATGTGCTTATGGATCAGAGCAAGCGCGTTTCTTTTGGTTCTCATACCAGCAACAGCATCCGCCAGATGCCCAACCGTGCGCCCGGTATCTGCGTCGATTCCCAACACTCCTTTGTTCCTCGCACCCGCAGCGAGCCCGCTCCCTGGTTATGACGCTCCCGAAAACTTCAGCGTCTATGATGCGCCAACTCTGATGATATGACGCGAAAGCTTGCTGCTCTCGAGAAGCTCAACGGCATCAGGCCAAAGGGTTCACTCTGGCTGGTCCGCTACGGTCACGGAGACTGGCAGTTGTGGCAGGTAACCAATCCCCTCTTCTCGGACAAAGGACTGATGCCTGCCAGCCCATGCATGAGCGCAAGCTGATTCTTTGATGTGTCCTCCTGATGACCTGCAGAAGATCACTTATGCGAGCGTGCCTTTTCTCCGTGTTTCTTACCTGCATCCTTGCCTGCCTGGCAATCTTGCTCGGCGTCCACCACCAACATGTCGGGGACATGCAGACTGCTGCTCCAGCGGAGGTAGCGGCATCGGATGGATTGAACGTCGCACCCAGCTCCCCCCCCAAGGACGGGACGGTGCAGCAAGTGCAATCAAGCGCAGATCCGGCAGACAACTCAGCTTCGCAGGTATCAATTGCCAACATCGACAGAGTGATGGAAAAGGAGAATCTGGCAGATATATGCGGTTACACAAAACAACATCACAGCACGTCCTTTGAAGAAATCGCCAAGCGCAGCCGGTCACCGACTACGCGGACATTGGAATCTGCCTACATACTTGACGCCTATGCTTCTTCGCACTGCGCCCGGTCACGCGCGCAACCGATGAGAAACTCACCTCCTTTCGATGACAGCGTAAGGACATTGGCCCACAACGGCGATTCGGAAGCCAGACGCATGGTCTTTGCAAGCGATGTGCTTGGTGATGAGCAATCCTCCCACCAAGCCCAGGAGCGCGCCCTCATGATCCTGGACGAACTGATGGCAACCACAATGCACGCTTCAATGTTCGAGCACGCAGGGGTATTGCTGGCATCCCACGCGGCAACCGAACCTCTGTTGGCCGCTGACGGAGCCGCAATGGAGCCAGAGCAGCGCCTTTCTGCAGGAACAGTTGGCACCCTCATCGCCCGCTGCCGGATCTTCGGCGGCTGCGCTCCAATCAGCGTTCTCACACTGCGCGCCTGCATGCCAGACTTGTGTACGGCGGAGGGCATGGATGGGTATCTACAGCAGATTCTCAGCGCCAACGAGATGGAGAACAGTCATCGCCATGCTGATGATCTTGTGGCCAGGCGCCAGACGCGCTGATGCAGTTCACGACCTCGCCGCTCGATCTGCGACCGTCAAGGGATCGACAACGAACCTGCCTGCGGCACCTCACCGTTGGCGCCGAGGCCTGTTGACCTGACAGAGTCAGGCAGTTGAGGATCAAGTGCATATTGTCTCTGTTGGGCAGCCCATGACCTTTGCCATGTGTAACCCGCACTACACAGGCATAGCGTCAGCGTTCACCCAGGCACTTGAGGTAGGCGCAATGCGGACCCTGACGCTGGCAGCAGCCATCGCTACCATCACCTGCCTGGGCATGACGATGCCGGCCAGCGCGCAGGTAGCGCCGATGACGCCGGACATCACCGGCAAGAAATTCGTCGCCCCGCTGCCAGCCCGCGACTTCGACAAGCGCGAGGTGATGATCCCGATGCGCGACGGGGTCAAGCTCTATACCGTCATCATGATCCCCAAGGGTGCGCACAACGCACCGATCCTGTTCACGCGCACGCCGTACAACGCGGCCGGCCGGGTTGATCGCACACCGGGCGCGACGCGCCTGGTCGATGCCCTCGCCCAGGGCGACACGGTGTTCGCCGACGACGGCTATATCCGCGTGTTCCAGGATGTGCGCGGCAAGTACGGCTCGGAAGGCGACTACGTGATGACGCGGCCACCACGTGGTCCACTCAACCCAGGCAAGATCGATCACAGCACCGATGCCTGGGACAGCATCGACTGGTTGGTGAAGCATCTGCCCGAGTCCAACGGCAAGGTCGGCATGCTCGGTTCCTCCTACGAAGGCTTCACGGTGGTGATGGCCTTGCTTGATCCACACCCTGCACTGAAAGTCGCCGCGCCGGAAAGCCCGATGATCGACGGCTGGATGGGCGATGACTGGTTCCAGCACGGCGCCTACCGGCAGGTGAACCTTGGCTACTTCAGCGGGCAGATGACTGCACGCGGTGCCGGCGCGAAAATCGCCATGCCGACCGGCGACGACTACAGCAGCTTCCTGCAGGCAGGCTCGGTTGGTGCCTTCGCCAAGACCTTCGGGCTGGAACAGATACCAGCCTGGCACAAGGTCAGCGAGCATCCAGCCTACGACGCCTTCTGGCAGCAACAGGCACTGGACAAGCTATTGGCCAGGCTACCGGAGATCAGTGTTCCCACCATGTGGGAACAAGGCCTGTGGGATCAGGAAGACATCTATGGTGCGCATACCGCTTGGGCTGCGCTGGAGCCCAAGGACCACGACAACACGCGCAACTTCCTGGTGATCGGGCCGTGGCGGCACAGCGGTGCCAATTACAACGGCAGCTCGCTGGGCGCACTGGACTTCAATGGCGACACCGCCCTGCAGTGGCGACGCGATGTGCTCAAGCCGTTCTTCGATCAATACCTCAAGGACGGTGCGCCGGTCGCCAACACGCCGCCAGTGTGGGTATACAACGCCGGCAGCAACCGTTGGGATACCTACAGCAAGTGGCCACAGAGCTGCCCGCAAGGCTGCACCGCCAACGCACGCAGACTCTATCTCAACACCGATGCGCACCTGGGCTTCAACAGCGCCACCAACACTGCGCAGTATGCAGAGTACGTTTCCGATCCGGCCAAGCCTGTTCCCTTCGTGCCGCGCCCGGTCAACATGGGTGATCGTGATGTCTGGACGACTTGGCTGGTGCGCGATCAGCGCTTCGTCGATGGCCGCACCGACGTTCTCACCTATACCGGCCCGGTGCTGGACAAGCCGATGAAACTGGCCGGCATTCCGAAGGTACAGCTCAGCGCATCCACGTCCGGCAGCGACAGCGACTGGGTGGTCAAGCTGATCGATGTCTATCCAGATCAGTATCCCGACAACCCGAAGATGGCCGGCTACCAGCTGCCGCTTGCGGTGACCATCTTCCGCGGCCGCTACCGTGAGAGTTTCAGCCAGCCAAAAGCAATCACGGCGGATGCACCGCAGACCTACAGCTTCGATCTGCCCAACGTGAACCAGACCCTGCAACCGGGGCACCGCTTGATGGTGCAGTTGCAGTCCAGCCTGTTCCCGCTCTACGACCGCAATCCGCAAAGCTATGTGGACAACATCTTCTTCGCCCAACCCGGCGACTACCGAAAGGCCACGCAGCGCATCTGGAACAGCAGCGAGCATCCGAGCTACATCACGCTTCCGGTTGTTGAGTGATGGTGTTGGCGTAGACGCCTTGTGGACGACGATCGTGTTGCAGGGCCCGAACGACGACCGCGCATAGCAATCTGGTGATGCCGGATTCGGCTGCAACGGAAGCAGCGCGAGCTTCGCGGCTTACGCCGCTCCCACAGGCAGCTGTTGGCTCCTGTTTCGCTGCCGTTGCTCATGGCCGTGCTATAGCAATAGTCGGCATCACTGCCTGCAATGCAATGGAGCATGTATGAAGCGCAGGAGGCTCAGCCAGCGCAGCATCATACTGATCGGCATCGCCGTCCTCGCCGCCGTCATCGCGTTGTCGGTCGTGCCTTGGTGATTGTTAACGCTGCGTGGCACAACGCGACGCAGCACACAGCAACGCCACAATGCAGTTCGCGTAATGCGCAGCATTATCCGTTTATGCGTATTCACGCATTGCTGCCTGTTCACGATCCCGGCTATAGCTGTACAGCCAGATCAGGGGATCACCTACCGGAGAAGTCCATTGGACAAGATCAAGTTTTTCCTTGAAGGGCCCGGTCGCCAACGTCGATTGGTGACCCTGCTGGCTACCGAATCCAGGAATATCGCCAAGGGCAGCAGCGATGGCCGCCGCGTCGCCACCATGGGGCTTAGCGATGTCTGCTTCCACACGATGGTCGATGAGCACGGCAACATCGCCAAGCAGATCGATTTCGATGGCTACCGTTTCAAGTTCCGTGACTCCAACCTGCCCTGGGATCTGATGATCGCCTGATCCGCGATGCGCAGCAGGACTCCTGCGTTACGCGACCTTTGCGTTTCCTGCACCTGCTCATCACCGGATACAGGCATCCGCTTAATCGCCCGGGGTGCAAGCTGCAGTTGGAGCATCGTTGCTCTGATCGGAGACACGACATGGATACCCGCAAGATGAAGCAACTGCTGTTCGCAGGCATGATCGCCCTTGGCTGCGCAGGCACTGCCCTCACCGTGCAGGCCGCAGGTCAAACCGCCGAGGGTCATGAGTCCGAACAGCCCGGCACCGATACCTGGATCACCACCAAGGTGAAGGCCGAGTTGCTGACAACCAAGGATGTGTCCGGCATGGAGATCAAGGTGGAGACTGTCAACGGCGTGGTGGCATTGAGCGGCACCGTCGCCAGCAAGGTCGAAGCGGACCGCGCCATTGCCGCTGCCAAGGCCATCAAGGGCGTGAAGAGTGTGGACAGTTCGGCGTTGATGGTGGCTGCCGCGCGTTGATGCGCTGGCAAGGGCACAATCCTTCGCTTGATCGAATACACGGAAAACGGCACCTTGCGGTGCCGTTTTCCTGTTTCATTACAGCCTGCCGGTCGTCTTCGCCGAGGGCAACAGCTCGCAGCACGCCTCAGATCAGTTCAACACGAACCGTATCCTGCACCAACAACTCGGCATCCATACCAGAGTGCTGATAGACAACGTAAGAAGCACCACCGATGTACTGCTTGCCCATTGAAGCCCAGTCGCCGAGGTCCGGGCCACCGGCACCAAGCAGATCATCCAGCCTGACCACGTCGCCAGCGTTTCCCTTCACCATCATCTGCACAGTCTGCTTCGCACCTTGGTGGAACAGGTCAACCTGGCCATTGGCAAGCACATCCTGCAACGACAGGCCCAAGCTGTTGTTGCCGGTGCCGGTGATATCGAAAATCTCGATCGAATCGATCCTGTCCTTCAACGTCGCAAGATCCAATTGCTGATTGGCGCCAGTAAGCTTGATCGTGTCCACACCCGCGCCACCGGAAACCCCGCCACTGCTGGCCGCCATCAGGTTGGCGACATTGGCCAGCGAGAACACGTTGTCCTCGTCACCACCATGATAAGCGCCAAGCTTGCCATCGATCGACTGGTTGGTGAGCACATTGAGCTCACTGGCACCGCTGCGTATCTGGAAATCATCCAGACCAATCCAGTCCCACGAACCAATACCCGTGTAGCCCGGCACCTTGTAGCCGGTGCTCACCACCATGTACGAGAAGTCCTGCCCGGCAGGCGCCTTGAATGATGCATTCAAGGAGTTTGGCCAATACGCAGACAGCGACAACTGCCCGACCAACGCGCCACTGGCCGTGTAAAACTTGACCACCGAGGGATCGAAGTAACCGGCCTGCAGGTTGGTCACAAGGAACGAGAGCTCGGAAACCGGACCTTCGGTGAAATCGATGCGGGTGCGCCCGGTGACGCCGATCTTCATGCCGGTATAGACCGCAGGGTCGTAGCTGGTCAGCCCGGTGACTGCATCAGGTGTCTGCCATACATCATGATCGACCTCGGAGGTGATCCGCAGCCCGTTGTACGTGGTGCTTTGCCCCGTGTTGAGGTTGACGTAGCCGGCACTGTTGAAGTCGATGAGCTTGTTGTCGCCCATGTCACGGTACTTCGAGCTGTTACCCGCCTTGTCGATGATGGCGGCCATGACATCACCATTGGCGACAGAGAATCCAGGCGCGATCCGCACGCTTCCCGCAGCCACCTCCTTGATGGTGAGTGCGTGTTCGAAGCGCTGTCCATCCAGTACCACACTAACGATATCGCCAGCGGACACGCCTGCCGGTTTGAAGGCCACGGTCAAGTAAATACCGTCGACGCTGAGCTTTGTCGGTGCATCCGGCGCCAGGGTATCGAGAAACACATCTCGCGATTCCACTTCACCGCTGCGCCCCGCGTCATTCACAACCTTGGTCTGGATCGACCAGTCGCCGATGTGGCTGTTGTTGTCCTGCGCGACCCAGCTGAGGCCACTCACCGACGCCACGCTCCAGCTCATGCCGCCATCGGTGGAAACCAGCAGGCGCTCATCGGCAGCCAGCTGTGCGCTGAGTGAACCCTGCATCAGGCGTCCCGCACTGCCGTCGTTGGTGAGCCAGTCACTGCTGCTCGCGCCCGAATCCTTGCCCATCGCGGCGACGGTGGCGATCTGCGTGGGCACAGCTGCCTTGACCATGATGGTGTGCTTCTCCGAAAGGTCGGACGCATTGCCAGCCTGGTCGGTCATTACAGCTTCGAACTCATGCTGACCATCGGCAAGCTCGACATCGGGTGTGAATACCCAGCTGCCATCGTCGGCAACCAATGCCTCACCAATCACCTGACCGTTGTCGATGATGGTGACGGTAGCGCCAGCCTCACCCTTGCCCGACAATGTAGGCCGGGTGTCATCCGTGCCGCCGCCATTGCCAATCGCGCCGGTGTGCGAGCCAACATCATCCAACACCTCACTGATGGACGGCGCCTCGGGAGCAACCTTGTCGACGAAGATCAGGTAAGGTTCGGACAGATCGCTGACATCACCATCCTCGTATTCGTGCAGGATGCTGATGCTGTGCCTGCCGTCAGACAGCGGGAAAGATGGCGTGAACGCCCAGATACCATCTGCTTCAATCCGGACACGTCCCAGCAGTTCGTAACCATCGTAGATATGGACAAGATCACCGGGGTTGCCCTTGCCTGTAATCTCCGGACGGCCATCATCGGTATAGCCACCATTTCCGATATTTCCCGTACTGCTGCCCTGATAATCGATGATCGCCTCGATCACAGGTACGCTGCCAACGGCATGCACATCGGAATGGCCGACGCTTGCCGTCTGCCGCATCCCGCCATAGCCCACTGCCTTCATTTGTTGCCTCCATCTACTTGAATTGACCATGCAACCGCCTTGAAGCAACTGTGCGTCTGGCGTCAGGACGCAGCGTATTGGTCATGCACTGCCTCGCGCGCACGGTGATGCGGCCTCCAGCACCACTGCTGGGGTCGTTGCCGACAAGGGTCTGTCTCATCGCGAGAGGCTGGGCAAGACAGCGTCAATCGCCGACCCTGGCCTTTCGCCGGAACGTCCCAATCAAGGGAGTGGAGACGTTCCAACTTGTTGTATTCAGTTCCCGCTTGATGTTGCCCACAGGCCAATACCATCTGGCGATCCATGTATCACGCAAAGCCTCAACCTCCAGCTCAAGGTTCGCGTTCCTGCTGCATCGATCCGTGCCAAGGGAACAGCCCCGTGACGTACTGGTTCCGTGTTTTCAAACGCCACCCTACGTGCGCCTGCTTGCATTGAAGGCTTTGGCCCGGCGGATCCAACACAACATCGGTGACAGGATTATCGGCATCGCTCCTGGGCAGAAGAATGGGATTGATCCTGAAGCACGGGCTTTGATTACCACCATGAGCATCCGCTTTTCAACTGAGAAACCAGATAAGCGAAAACCGCAGAAAATCGCCGCTCCCTTCATCGCTGATGAAACTCCTCGGCGAAGCATCGGCGCTGTTGGCATGACCATTTCCCTTGAAGGGTCAATGCGAGCCGCCAGCGCGTGACAGCCAGGCTCGCAGAAGAGCACGGACGAAACCCCATTCACACGCTTCGTGAACTGCTGCAGGTTCATGCATTGCACCTTGAACGGCTTGGCATGCTTCAAGCTTTCGCATCGACCCTGGTCGAAGTTCTGGCAGTGCAGGTGCTCCCACTGATCGGGCTGGCACTGCACTTCGATGCCGGCGGCAAGCGATGGGCGCCATTGGTATCAGGCCTGTTCGTACCGGTAGCCGCCTTCATACCGATGGTCGGCGTGGCGTTGGCCAGACGTGCATCTGCATCGTGTCGCGTTGGAGCTTGGCCAACGTTTCTGGTGATGTGAACGGCCAATGTCGGCATTGCTTTGCTACAGCGGCGTGATCACACCCGTATGGTCGGCACATCTGACGGTCATAAAGCGCCTTCCAGGTAGACGTAGATGTAGTTCGAACCACCGTCGACGGTACCGAGCATGCGCGCCGAACCAAAGATGCCCGAACGGTGCGAGATCCCCACGCCGAGGTAGAGGTCGTGCAATCGCGGGTTGCCGATGATATCGCCTACACTGACATCGATGCTTGGGTCCAGGTAGTTCAGCAGCTTTGAGGTGTTGCGTTCGCGGCGCGCCTGTGACTCCACTTCGGTATGTGGCACGCGCTCGGCGTACGACAGGCCGAAGCCGAAGCCGATGCGGGTATCGACGCGATGCGACCACGGGAAGCCGTAGTAGAAGGCCTTCATGTAGGCATCAATCTGCCAGGCATCGGGCTGGATGCCACGCTCCTCATGGCGCAGGAAGCCGACATAGCCGACCAGGTCCAGCGGCCAGCCATTGAGGCGAGAGACAAAGGGGCGGCCGATGTGCACGCCCCAGATGTCGGTAGGGTCGTCGGAATTGAGGCGGGTGCAACTGAAGGTCATGATCTTGATCATGTGGCAGCCGTCCGCCGAATCGCGACCGTAGAATACCTTCACCCAGGTCGGGGTCTGCGGCTTGTGCCAGGCGACATCACCATTGCCGAAATCGTAGGACGCGCCCAGCATGGTGCCCCACTGCCCATCGTCCTTGGCCAATGGGCTGTTGCGGATAGCGCTGGAATGCCTGGTCAGGTAAGCACCACCGAGCACGCTCCAGTTCTGCAGCACGCGCCTGCGACCGTATAACCCGGCGGTGACGTCCAACCCGGAACCGGCCGCATAGGCAGGCCTCGGGATGTCCGCCTCGTCCTGCTCCACGTCGAAGTAGTAGTCATTGAGTTTGGCGCTGCGCCATTGCAGGCTCAGCACCGGCTGCAGCGCCCAAGCCTCACCGCGCCAGATGTAGCCATAGGCAGAGCGGACTTCGCTGCCCTTGGAGGTGTTGGAGATATCCTGCCGTACCGTCAGGTCCAGCGAATGTGCGTCGTGCTTCCAATACAGACGCATGCCAAGATCGGCCTCGCTGTTCCGCGGGCGCATGCCATCCAGGATCGGCGGCGTCTCGTCCTCCGGATAGCCCTCCAGCCTGCGCTCCACGAACAACTCCAGCCCCCGGTCCTCGCGCTGGGTCAGTTTGATACCCGCACTGTTGGAACGCAGGAAGAAGCGATCCCCTTCGTACAGATACAGCGGCAGCAGGTCCACGCTCTGATCGCCGCCCTTGTAAGGCGAGGTCTCGACCCGCACCAGGCCACCCAATCCCGCGCTTTGTGGCTCATCCAGCAGCGAGCCGAGGGTAGCGTTCTGGGCGGTCGCCAGGGGCGAGGCACATGTTGCCGTGGCCAGCAGGGTGAGACGCAGGAGAGCAGGGCGAAGAACTGGATGCATGGTCGATCACCGTATGAAGTCGTATTTCAGCGCAGTCTGCACGCGGAACACATCGGCGCTGGCACCATCCTGTTGCTCCAGCTTTCCGTACAGCAGTTCCGCGCCCCAGCTCCAACTCGGTGCTGGCTGCCAGATCAGGTTCACCGCCGCATAGTCACTACGGCGGAAGATGCTCGCGGCAAGCAGGTTGTCGCGCTGCAGACGCAACTGGCTATAGGTCAGGGTTGAGCGCCAGCGGGCGGACCATTGATGGTTGTAGCCCCACCAGCCACCGTATTGCTGCAGCGTCTGCAGGTCACCGCGCGCATCCACCACGCCGTCCAGGTTCAAACCGCCCAGATCACCGAGATAGGAGGCGATGCCCTGCCCGCCGACGACGCCGAACACGAAGTAGTCGCCGCTGTCGGCATTCCACGATCCGCTCAGGGCCAGGCCGCCGGCATAGGCACCACCACTCCCCTCGACACTGCCGCGGGCGGAGTCGTAGGCCAGGTAGCGCATCACACCTGACAGTTGCAGATGGCCCCAGTCGGCCTCGTGGCGTGCGGCAGCGACAAGGCTGGGCGCGGCGTTGCGGGGCTGCTGGGTAGCCCCGGGCAGCTGCAACTCGGGGGAATGATGCTCGGCGGCCAGCAGGAGCTGGTTACCCCTCCCCAGCGGGAAGTACTGGCGGATGCTGGCCACTCGGGCAGACGGCGATGCACCCGGGCCAGCGAAGTCGATCAGGTCCGGGCCCGAATCCAGATCCATGAATGCCGACCACCCGAAGCCAACATACGTATTCCCGAGTTGGCCCCAGGCGTGGCGCAGGCGATATCCGTAGCTACCACCGGAGCCGAAGAAGTCGTTCTGCAGCAGCATGCGCAACTGACCTCGGTCGGTGTCGCGGCGCGCTTCAAAGGTAAAGCGGGTCTGTCGCGCATGCATGTTGAAGCGGCTTTTGCCACGACCGCCATCAATCGGGATGTCCGAGGCAATGAACTGATCGTCGTCCCCGGCATCGCCACTGTCCCACATCGCATCCAGCTTGGCGTAGCCGTCCAACCGGATCCACGTAGCGGTACCGGGGATCGGGAAGAATCCTTCGAGGTCTGATCCCGTCGGCATATCATTGTCGGCGCGGGCCGTGGCTTGATCGTCCTCGTCAAACGACTCACGGGCCGGCAAGGGCGAAATGGCCAGTTTCAGCGCCGGCGGCATCGTCAGCGCAGGCGATGCCTCCGCCGTTGGCGTTGGTGCCTGCTTGGCTTCCAGTGCATGGATGCGCGCGGTCAGAACCTCAACCGTCTCGCGCAGTTGTTTCAGCTCGGCATCCTGGTCGGCATCGCGGCTCTGCGCCAGCGCACAGGCGGGTGCCAGCGAGGATGCAAAGCAGATGACGCGAACAAGCGTGTGCATGGCAGCATGCCTCAGGTGGAAGAAGGGCAATCAATCTGCGTGGAACGCTTTCGAGCCTGCCCTCCCCAAGGCGACATACAGGTTCACGGCATCCTGCAGCGCATCAGCACCCAGTTGCAGCAGGCGCTGTTCGACAATGAAGTGGCTGCGCTCGAGATCGGGCATGTCGAGGCACGGCCTGGGTCCGACGCCATGGCGATCTTGCGCACACACCACCAGCGTGGCCTGGGCGATGCACGGAACAGCAGCGCGTGCCTGGCACCGATATCGGCATCGGCAGCGCGCAGTGGCTGCTCGGCCATGCGGATGTCGGGCCGCAACTCCAGAGACGGTGGTGCTGCGATCGCACGCAACCGGCAATGGCGCGGCCAGCATCGGCGAAACCACACATCGCAGGCTATGCATCACCGTGACCTCCATATCGCCCCGCGCACAGGGGCCAGTCGCGGAGCGCCCTGGCCGGCCCAGGACTACACCGGATCGCGAATCAACGGACAGGTCATGCAGTGCCCGCCGCCACGTCCACGGCCAAGCTCCGCGCCGACGATGCTGATCACCTCGATGCCTTCCTTGCGCAGGCCTGTATTCGTGGCGGTGCTGCGATCATAGGCCACCACCACACCGGGCGAGATCGCCACAAGGTTGTTGCCGCTGTCCCACTGTGACCGCTCAGCTGCATAGCGGTCACCACCTGACTCGACGATGCGCAGCTTCTGGAAGCCGAGCGCCTCAGCCACAACGTCATTGAAGTGGCGCTTCTCGAACACCACCTCGAAGCCGGGCTCCTTGTCGCTGGGATACAGCGACACCGGATGTATCTGATCGACGATGCTGGGGAACACCGTCACCACGTCACGGTCGGCGAACGTGAATACCGTATCCAGGTGCATGGCCGAGCGCAGCTTGGGCATCACCGCCACGATGATGCGTTTGGCTGCGCCACTGCGGAACAGCGACCGCGCCAGTTGGGTGATGGCCGTGCGCGAGGTACGCTCGCTCATTCCGACCAGCACAATGCCATTACCGGCGATGAGTACGTCTCCCCCTTCCAGGGTCGCATTGCCATGGTCAACGGTAGGGTCGCCGAACCAGATGGGAAAATCCGCCTTGGCGAAATCCGGGTGGAACTTGTAGATCGCCGTCGTCAAGATGGTTTCTTCGCGACGTGCGGGCCAGTACAGCGGATTCAGGGTCACACCCTGGTAGATCCAGCATGTGGTGTCGCGTGTGTATAGGGTGTTGGGCAGCGGCGGCAGCAGATAGCCCACCAACTCGGGCAGCGCGCGCATCGTCTGCAGGGTTGGGCCCGCAAAGTCCTCGGGCAGGTCCAGCACGCTCAGCCCGCCGATCAGCGTTTCGGCCAGCCTGCGCGCCGGCAACTCCTGCAGGTAGGCGCGCACCTCGGCCATGAACTCCAAGCCCACCTCGTTGGCGTTGACCTGGTGGTCGAGTATCCAATTGCGGGCGTCATCGATCTCCAGGGTCTCGGCCAACAGGTTGTGCATTTCCACTACGTCTACACCGCGGTCGCGCATCTTCGACATGAAATCGAAATGATCACGCTTGGCGTTGTCCACCCAGATCACATCATCGAACAGCAGGCTGTCCTTGTTGCGTGGCGTCAGCCGCATATGTGCCAGGCCCGGAGAACACACCATCACCTTCCTGAGAATGCCAACTTCAGAGTGGACGCCATACACCGGTGCGCTGGACATGGAAGACTCCGCATCAACGATAAGGGGTGGTTGCATCCTAGTCGCCTCTACACGAATGAAGGCTTGTTTTAGGTAAAAAGCAGTAGAAATACCTAGCTCGAAATCACCAGCTTCGTGCAGGCACTCAAGTATCGTCGGCCTTGATGCAGGCCTGCGCGCATCGCGGCTTCCTTGATGCCGCGCAGGATTAACAGATGAAAGCCCGACAGCAGCAGTGATGCAAAAAGGCCGCAGGCAGGTCAAACACGCCCGAGCCGACCACCGGAACGGTTGACTCAAGGCGGGGCAGCCGCCGGACCTCCAATGGGACGATCGCTCACTCCCCTTCCCGTAACCTCATATCTCGATATACCCCGTGGCGATCCAGTACACGCCGACCAAGGCTGCGATGATGGCCAGCGCCAGAATCACGGCGTCGGAAGGCCTTGCGATGAACTTCCGCCCCTGCTCGTGGCGCGCCCACAGATACAGCAGGCTGCCCGGGGCGTAGAGCACGGCCGAGAGCACGATGTACTCGATGCCACCAGCCCATAGCAGGAAGATCGTGTAGATGGTGGCAGCCATGCACAGGAATAGATCCCTGCCCCTGTCCTGTGGCCAGACATCGTAGGCCTCACCCTTCCGAGTCAGTTGCAGGCCATAGGCGGCCACCAGGAAGAAGGGAATCAGGGACATCGCGCTGGTCAGGTTCAGCATGAGGCTGAAGGCATCGCGCGACCAATAGGTGCTGATCACAATCAGCTGGACGATGATGTTGGTGGCCCACAAAGCGGCCGAGGGCACACCATTGCCGTTCTCCCGGGCAAACACCTTGGGCATGTCGCGGGTGCGCGCCGCGGCCGACAGCACCTCGGCGCAGATCAGCGACCAGGTCAGGTAGGCGCCCAGTACAGAAACCAGCAAGCCGACGCTGACGAAGATCGCGCCCCACTGTCCAACCACCGCTTCCAACAGCGCGGCCATCGAGGGCTGGCGCATCGCGGCGATATCTGCGCGGGGCACCACCGCATACGGCAGCAATGTCACCAGCACCATCAGCGTGGTAACCACCAGGAAACCGGTGATAGTCGCCGAACCAACGTCGCGTCGATCCTTGGCGTAGCGCGAATAGACGCTGGCACCCTCGATGCCGAGGAACACGAATACGGTCACCAGCATGGTGGCGCGCACCTGGGAAAAAATGCCGCCTTCCAGGTCCCCACCGTAGAAATTGAGGGTAAACATATCCGTGCGGAACGCGAATACCATGATCGCCAGGAACACGAGGATCGGAACGACCTTGGCGATGGTCACGATCTTGTTGATGGCCGCTGCCTGCTGCACGCCGCGCAGGATCATGAAGTGGAACAGCCAGATTCCGATCGACGCGACCAGGATCGCCACCACGGTGTTGCCATTGCCGAACACTGGAAAGAACGCGCCGAGCGTGGACTTGATCAGCACCCAGTAGGAGACATTGCCGATGCAACTGCCGATCCAGTAACCAAATGCGGAGAGGAAGCCTGGATAGTCACCAAACCCCTCCTTGGCATAAGCGAACACACCGGCATCCAGGTTGGGCTTGCGTTCGGCCAGCAGCTGGAAGACGCGTGCCAGCGTGTACATGCCCAGACCGGCGATCAGCCAAGCCACCAACGCACCCAGTGGGCCGGTTGCACCTGCAAATGTACGTGGGAGGGAGAAGATGCCCGCACCAATCATCCCGCCGACGACCATCGCAGTGAGTTGGGCGCGCGTCATCTTGATCAGATGGGAGGAAGACATGGGAAACGCTCCACCAGCTGGCAAGGTCGGTGGGCGCATGATGACCCATTCGCTTTCGCCACGCCTCAGTACTTCTACCGATCATGCGGCGGCTGCTTCGCCCGAAATCTCTACAAGTGGCGCGTGGCGCTTTCTACCAGGCCAAGCTCGTGTGCACGGCGCACCAGCTCGATGGTTCCGTGCACGCCGAATGCCTGCATCAATGCATATTTGTGCGATTCCACCGTGCGTACGGAGATTCCAAGTGAGTAAGCGATCTGCTTCGAGCGCAGACCCAGTGCCACCTGGCTCAGGATCTGCCGCTGCTTGTCGGTGAGCGATGGCATGCGGCACGAACCGCCAGCGATGACCGGCGCCGCCAGCGTGGGGCTTACATAGTGACGGCCGGCAATGACCTCCTCCACCGCGCGCAGCAGTTCTTCGCCCGCCGCGGACTTCAGCACGTAGCCCATCGCGCCGGCCCGCAGCGCGTCCCGGGCCAGCCATGGGTCGGCATGCATGGTGAGGAAGATGAAAGGCACCTGCAGGCCAGCTGCGTACAACTGACGCATGGCATCGAGACCGTTCGATTGCTGCATGCTGATATCCGAGATGACCAGCGTAAAGCCATCGGACTGCACCTGCCGCAGCAGCCGCTCAGCGGTATCGACTCGCACCACCGGGTAGCCGGCCGCGCGCAACAAGCTCTCCACGCCTTCGGCGACGAGCACGTGGTCGTCTGCAACAAGTATTCGCTTCTGCACTTGTGGGCTGGACATCGTGACTCCGCATGGAGCAGGGACTTCCTTCGAATAACTGGACGTCCGTTGGTCAATGACAGGTTGGCGCGAATTCTTCCGCCGCTTGATCCCCAGTACCGAGTGTAGGCGCTGCTTATTGCAAAAATCTACACACCTGCAAATAGCCACCCGCAGCTAAAAAGGCAGTTCTTCGAACAGATGCCGGCAATCGGCAGAGAAGCATTGCCGGCAGAACCAGGCTCCATCGTGATCCCGGCGCCCCGGTGCGAGGCACGTCAGCGGGCAAGCTTGCTCCAACAGCACGTGCCCATGCCATGCATCAGCTTGATCGGCAGTTCAAGTTACCGTGACTGCAGTCCAGCTCGGTGCAGCAAGAATCCAGCTTCCTGCTCGCCCCGAAACGCCACACCTTCGATGATCCACTCAGTCTGGGCTGACGCGCTCGAACGATGCTGGAGCTGCAGGTTCACGTCGGAGACATCGGTGATGCAGGCCACCACCACGTCCACGAATGCCACGATCAGCTGCGGTGCCGCACTGGCGAACGGCAACTGCTGCACCGTAGCGCCCCAGCACAACGCGCTGTCAACAACGGACAGGGTGCGCATGCTGTTGCAGGTATCGGCGGGCTTGAGGTGCCAGAAGCTGTCAGCCCAAGATCCGCAGGCGAGGTCCGGCATCCAAACATCGTCGTGCCATGCCACGGCCGACACGCAGCACCTGCCAGTTGGCGGAAAAGGAAACATCCATCGCCAACTGCTCGGCAAGCTGCATCAATCGGCCACACGCGACCACATGGCGACTTCGCCACCGACGCTGATCACGAAGAGCGAGCATCGCGATGGTCATCACATGGACTTCACATTTTCCCGGGCATGCACCGCCAGCGATTACGTGCCGCGATCCTGAGTGAACCGCCCCAGGTTTTGGCTTGCTGCCCATCTTACGGACCCTCCGTCGTCCGCCGTATAGCAGGCTGCTGGCCCGCACTCCTGTGATGGGCCACGCTCCGGCCATATCTCTGAATCAACATCGCGCATCGCGCATCGCGCATCGCGAAGACGCTGAAGCCAAAAACTGAGGCACTGGTCTCCATCTGCCACTCCGTCAGGTGTCGGAAAGTGGATAGCACAGCTTGGATTGCGTGTTAACTTCATCCGCGGTCCAACATAACCGAACTCCATGAGCGAGTTTACTGACTCAGCGCGTGCGCCAGCCCCGGCTCACGCACGCTTGGACGCTGGCCCGTTGCCCCAGACAGATCCCAGGTCTGTCGTCCTGGTGCCGGCAGTCATAGCAGTGTCCGCGGCCATGGGGCAGCTGGTCACCATGGACCTGTGGAATGCATCTTCCAGCCCGCAGGGGCTGAACTTGCCGGGCGCCATGTTCCTGTGTGTACTACTGTCCACCCATGGCAAGCGCGCCATCGTCTGGGCCATCGCGGTCCTGGCCGGCGGCATTTCGGCACAGGTCGGGATGGATGTAGCGTTTCTTGCTCATCTGCCGCTGCACATCACTTACTGTCTGCTGCTCATCCCCGTCGGCCACTACTTGGCTCTGCCGCCGCGCTCGCCCAACCCACTGCAGCGTTCGGCATGGTTACTGCGCTTCGTGGTGTGCTGCGGCCTGCTGTTGCCGGCCCTGATCGCAACCTTGTTCTGGCTGGCGGGCAATGCTCTCGGCCTTCCGCCTTGGCAAACCTACTGGCATTCCAACTTCCTGGCGCAAGCGCTCGGCTTCCTGCTGTTTGTCCCCATCTGCGTCAGCCTCAGGTATCGCATTACGGCCGGTGGCCCGCGGTTGTCGCCACGCCAGATTGCGCTGCCGGCAATCTTCATCGCCGTGGCTGCAACAGCGTGGGTTAATCTCAGCTCCAGCGGCACCACCGTGCACACGCTGCTGGCGATCGGCCTGCTTTTCATGTTGTTGCTTGTGCAGTTTCTATGGGGTGCCGATGCGGCATTCCTGTCGCTACTGATGCTGACCCTGGGCTGCCTGCAGCTTGGTTTCGCCAAGGGCGGGCACGCCACACCCGGGGAAGAAATTACCGTTACCGTCATCCAGATTGGTGCACTGGTCGCGGTGTTGAGCCTGCTGATGATGGTCGTCATATCTGAGCAATGGCGTCATCTGCGCACTACGCTGGAGCAAGTAGACGCTCGCATCGCAGTAATGGCCGAGCGCCTGATCAAGGTGCAGGAAGACGAGCGCGCGCGCATTGCCCGCGATCTGCACGATGACATCAACCAGTCGATCGCAGCGGTATCCATCCAACTGAGCAATGTCAGGCGGCAGTTGCCCGGGCTTTACCAAGGCAACCTCTCCGTTCTTCAGTGGAAGCTGGGCGAGGTTTCCGAACGTGTGCGGCAGATTTCGCATGACCTGCACCCCAGCATCCTGCACTTCAGCACCCTCTCCTCTGCGTTGGAGAGCCTGTGCCAGTCCCATTCCGGGCCGCCACGGGTGACGTTTATCGGCTGTACCGAGACCGAAGACAGCCTGACCCCCGAGCAGAAGATCAATCTGTTCCGCATCACACAGGAAGCCCTGCACAACGTGGTCCGTCACGCCCAGGCCGAGTCGGCGACGATCTCCCTCAGTACCGATGCACATCTGGCTGTGTTGCGCATCTGCGATGACGGAGTGGGGCTGCCACGGCGGGAGCGGCACTCGCGTCGGCTCGGGCTGGGGATGATCACGATGGAGGAGCGCACGCGAATGATGCGAGGCGTGCTGGTGCTGGAAGAGGCACCTGAGAGTGGGACATGTGTGGAGGTGCGGATACCACTGGAGGCGAGTCCAGGAGCCGCCGGGATCTAGTCGACACTTTCCAGGCGATGGCGATGCGCTGCTTCGAATTGGCGCGACTGCTCATGCTTGGCTCAAGGCGAATGCCTTTGCAGAAGCGCTGCCGTGCGGCGCCCCCCCTATTTGTAAGGCTGATCCAATTGGATCAAGGCAGCGCGTGGGCATCAACCACGCACTACTTTCCTGGTGGCCCTCAGAACAGGTGCTCGACGGACCTGCCCTGCCGCAGGTTGATCTTCCTGATCCCTTGCGGAGAAAGACGAGCGCCATTTGGGCCTTCTTCTCTGCAGACCACGCAGCGCACGGCGTCGGAAGCGCCCACATGATGCCCCGGGGATTGTCAGCGGCCCGACACCATGGGTGTTGCCGCCTCGACCTTTGAATCGACGACCAAGGCTTCAACCGAGGCAACGGCTTTGCTTGCCGGTCGAACTAGACGGGCAACCATAGGTTGATCCTGCTGGGCAACAATAGGTTCAGCCAAAAGCGCTCTCTGCAGATCAACCTATGCTTACCCAGCAACCATAGGTTGGCAGTGTTTTTCGCAAAAACTATTTAACATCAATAATTTCCGAATCTTCCGTTTGCGTCGGGGCTTAGCGTTCAGACTTTGGTTGCCGCACTCCAGACCGAGCCGTGCTCGCGAGGGACGCACCGCCAGGGAAGCACAATGTGGGCACTCAACAGCTACCTGCGCTGGCACCGCCTTGCGGCGGGCAGTGGACCTTTCGCCGCGCAACGGTCGAGGACAAGGGACGCGTTAGAAGAAACATGAATGGGAGAGTGCTTTCCCATTGTTCCGGCGAGTAGTAGGTTGGTTCCATGCTCTCATCACATGAAAGCACTCGGCGCCGGGGATGCTGCGTACGACGTTAACAGCGCGCTCAACTACTAAACGCCAAGTAGTTGGACACCGGCAGCCAAGATTCTCGAAAACTGGCGCCAAATCAACTGGACAGCAGCGCCATGTTAGTTGGACACCGCCGCCAGCGTCGCTGGACACTCTGGGATTAGGCTAGGCGCAACCGACGCTCCTCAAGAATATGTACGTACTCAAGCGCATGCTGCATGTGAAGCGGGCCGCCGACGTGGGGCCCTTCGACCCCGAGAATCTTTTCCTACGGCCACGGGATCCGTGGTCCACTGAAGCGCTGCACCGCGAGTCGCGCCTGCACAAGCCATCAGGAGACAATGGGCTCGGCTCTGTGGGCGTAACGCGCCTGGACGAGTTTGTGGTACTTCTCCACGCTGAAGCGCCAACTCTCGAAGACCAGCGTTCTCGCGCCGAAATCATTCGCGTAGTTGATCGGCTCAAGCGCCGCGAACTGTTCGCTCGCGAGGCCATCGCCGCCTAGGTAGCGGTCCACATCTGCCGTCGACAGCGAATCGCCTTCCCAGAAGCGATAGACCGCATCGGGACTGTGAATCCTCCCACGTGCGATCACGTTGATGAACTCGTGTGCCTGACGCACCGGGTGGCCTTGGATCGTCGACCCCGTGAAGACGCGATTGGCGGTCAGCACGAGCGTTCGAGTGGCGGTAGGAGCGGCAACGTTCCACTCGAGCGCCTGCCAGACCTTCTTCTGGTAAGCAGGATCGGCAAACATCTGCTGCCGCAACGAGAGCTGCTCGCCGGCCTTGCGAATGTGGTCGTAGCTGTTACGCATCTCGTGCGCATTGCACGGATGGTAGGCGTTCTTGCATTCGATCAGGTACAGCGTGCCATCCCGATAGGCGATCAGGTCCGTGTCACCAGCCTTTCGGGTTGGTTTGACCTCGACGCCGACATGGAAACCCGCGTGGCGCAACGCCTGTTCCACGGCCGATTGCATGGGGTCGGCCTCGCCTGCGAGACGCTTCTCATTGAGGCCATTGGCAAAGGCGATGTTTCGCACGAGATTGGCGTGCGCGATCACCGAAGGGGCGAGCAGGTAGTAATCATCGACCTTGAGGAACGGCGTGTACTGCAGGTCTACGAAATCGCGGGAGTCATCGAGCACCAGCAGCGAGATTATCTTCTCGGCCGTCTCCAAGGGAAGCACGTTACTGAGGAAGGTCAGTAGCTGCTCGTGCCGGAACACGGCGATGATAGAATGCAAGGCGAGTTGCGCCCGCTCCGCTGAGTCGGCGATTTTTACCAGCTCCCGCTGGTACAAAAATTCTAACAAGGCGAAGAGACGGCTGACGCGGAACAAGTCAATGGAGCGAACGCCGGGGGACACCTCGAAAGGTTCGAGCTCGAGGTCCTCGTAGTCATCCACGTCCAGCTGCAGCAGTGCTAGGTAGTCTTCACGGAAGGCCTGCTCTTCGGCGAGCGGATCAAACAGACCGGGCATGTCGGGGATGCCAAACGTGATGCGGCGGAGGGGCTTTTCCTTTATCTGCATGAAGCGCGAGATGATGGGCGCATAGAACCCATCAAACACCTCGGTTAGCGACATCGGAGGAGGCGATTTGGCCCAAACCTCTTCGATACCCAACCGGCGGACCAGCATCTGCGTCTCCATTTGGGCATAGCCGAGGCGTACGGACTTTTCCAGGTCCGGATCGATGGACCGGACGACAACCCGGCTATCTAAAGTGAGCGCGCGGTAGGGCAGCCCGTCAATCAGGGTCTCCGCGCGGCACAGTTCATCCAGCCTAAAGGCGGTATGCAGGTCCGTCAGGTAGGTGCTGCTGTCGGCGCTGAGCGCACGCTCGTCCGTGTAGGAGAAGTCGGTGATGCGCAGTCTGCCCGCCTCCCTGACGACGGTCAGCACGCGCGACACCGCGCTGGCAATGTCTTCCGCACTCAGGCCATCGTGGTCAGGCGCGATACTCGCTTCGTCGATCTCGGCATCGGTCAGCACCCGGGTGCGGGAGGAAAACGCCTGGTTGGCGATGACCAGGAAGGTCTTGAGCGCGCGACCCCGTCGCTTCGACAGCCGCGTCAGCAGGGCGTCCCGAAGTCGCTTGGCGTCCGCCGCGAGGTCGTGGAGGGCATCTACGGATGCCAGGTACTCGTGCCAACGAGGTTCGAGTCCCAGTGCGTCGTGCAGGCGGCCCAAGAGGCGCACCATTTCCCGCAGTGCTCCTATTCGAAAGTCGTATCGAGAGGCGCGCAGCAACCCCTTGCGGCGTAAGTCGGCCACCAGAGAATTGCCGCCCGCGCACACGGCCATAGCGAGCAACAGCGCGGCCGCGTCATGACGACGGTTTTGCCGGATCAACTCCTTGAGGCGCGCGAAGTCGTCTCGGGACACCTTCGCAGGTCCAATGGAGCAGGCATTCGAGCGCACCCACGCCTCCTTCTCAACTAGCGTGGGACAGCCCTGCAGAACTCGTTCGATCGATTGGACGCTCATTGGTGCGGAAAGTGGGTGCGTGAAGCCTTTAGATAGGGTCGGCTTCCACGCGCCGCAAGTGGACTTGGCACGACGGCGCTGTGTCTCAGTCTGCGAGAACGTCTTGGTCGAGAACGCAAGATTATCCCTCAGATGCTGTGATTCCCATGCCCCGTCGAACAGTTTCCTGTCGGGATTGTTGCTTCCTTCAACGCAAGCGTGATGAGACCTACGAGTGATCCGGCGTGGAGACCGAGCAGTCCAGGCGCCACTCAGCAACTGCTTAAGCCGCGACGCGACGTGGCACTCGACTGCCAAGAATTCTGTGGCCTGAAAGGCCAGCTATCAGCTTACTATTAGCATCAACGCCTCAGGAGGTTGATATGCCAAAATTCGTCAAGGGAGGTCCCGTCGTTCCGGACGAGCTGGTTCAGTCGCTCGAAGATGATCGTGTAGTGATCTTCTGCGGCGCGGGCATCTCGATGGGGGCCGGCCTCCCGGACTATGTAGGCTTGGTCAAGTACTGCTATGACGACCTTGCCGAGACTCTCCCTCCGTCCAAGGCATCTGATTGGCTCTGGCCCGACCGTATGCTGGGTAGCCTTGAGGGTAAGTTCGGGAGAGCTCAGGTGCGAGACGCCGTCAAGAGATGTCTCTCTGCAACGCCAACTTCGCTAGACATGCACAAAGCCATTCTACGACTCGCAAAATTGCGTGGCGAGACTGGAGTTCGGCTCGTTACGACGAACTTCGATACGCTGTTTGAGCAAGCCAGCAGCGCATGGCATTTCGGCAGAGACTTGCACTCTGGGCCCATCCTGCCGATTCCGCGCAACGATAAAGCAGCGACTTGGCGCAGCGTGGTCTACTTGCACGGCAGGCTGGACGAGGCGGGTGCTAATGAGCATCTAGTCATGACAAGTGCTGACTTCGGGCGGTCCTATCTGACCGACGCATGGGCTGCAAGGTTCGTAGCCAGGCTCTTTAGCGACTTCACAGTACTCTTCATTGGATACAGTCTCAATGATCCCGTACTTCGTTACATGACAGATGCATTCGCCGCTGAGAATTCATCGTCGCGCGTAGCGGCCAAGCGCTCTCCAGCCTATATCTTTGTGCCGCACAAGGGGAAAGGTGATGGCGATGGTGCGCCCTATAGCCACCGCAATCTCAGGCCGATTTTCTACCGAGAAACCAAGGACCATCGGCATCTTCGGAATACGATCATCGGGTGGGCCTATGCCCGGGAAGACTACCTTAAAAACACGATAGATCTGATCGCTCGAACTGCCCCGAAGCGCCCGTCAACCATCAACCCAAGTGATGTGGCGAACCTCGTATGGGCTGTGTGCGGACGTCCTAGTGACGCGGGCCATGGGGCCAAGGTGTTCGCGGAAATGAGGACGATCCCGCCTATCGAGTGGTTTGACGAGTTCGAGCTTCGTGAGATTGAAATTATTGCGATCCACGGGGAGGCGGAAAAGGCCGCGCGAGACGAAGGCGACCACCCACCTCCTCACCCGCATCTGATAATTGAGCCGCTGTTCCCTCGGGTACATGATGCCCGCCTCACGCAACTGCCGCCGCAATCGGAGCACTTGGCACGCTGGCTTGCACAGCACATAAGTGACTACGGTCTGGCGTCACGTGTGATCCAGAAGCTCGCTAGTCACAGGATCTTACATCCGTTCCTAGCTCGGCAGATCCGGATGTCTCTTTCTCAGACCGATGACGTGAAGCCCGGACTGGCGAAGCTCTGGAGACTGATCGTATCCACATCTGAGGACACCTTGGCGCTGGGGCGGCTGTTCCCCTTCGAGTTGAAGGTGCCCGAGAGTCTCGGTGTGGGTCACGAGGCTGTCGCGTTTAAGGTCGATCTGCTCGCAGCACTGCGTCCGTCCGTATCGCTCTCCCAGCCATTCAAGACGTCGCGCCCTGACTTCAATTCGAATGCCGATGGCGAGGAGGAGAAGGCGCGAGGCACACGATTGTCCGAAGTGGTCAATGCGGAATTAACCATCCCCGGGGATGCTCAAGTCAATCATCTTGTTGAGCGAATTCTGGCGCACAACGACTCCGCAGCCTTTGTAGCATCTATCCTGCCAGAGCTAACGGTGCTGCTGAGGCGGACTGCCGACCTGTTCACCCTCATCGAGAAAACATCCGCTGGGACCGACATCTCCGTCTTTCACCGTCCCTCTATCGTCCCGCATGCGCAGAACCGCAACTACGAGAATTGGACTCTGATGATCACGCTGATCTGGCACGGCTGGAAGCACATTGACATGGTTGCTCCTGACGATAGCCGCCGATTCATTGGTGAGTGGCTTGGCAGCGAAATCATCGTACTACGTAGGTTGGGTATCGCTGCGCTGAACCACACAGTTGGGCTAACTTGGCACGAAAAGATGGAGCATCTCCTCAATGGCTAATGTACCTGCACTTTGGGAGCCCTCGGCAAGGAAGGAGGTCTATGACCTTTTGGTTGCACTATGGCCACGTCTGGACGACGACGATCGCGTTGTCTTGGTGATGCAGATCGCGGGTGGCCCACCTGCATGGATGTCCGACCATCTATCCGAGACTGATCGAGATCAACTCTGCGCGCGCCGCGTATTCGAGCGCTTGCGGATCATGCAGCGCTCGGATCCTGAACGGCCAAATGCCGCGCTGGAAACTGAGCTTGCGCGTCTGCGCGGTATCTATCCTCATTGGGATGTCGCTCCAGGCGATCAGGCACACTTCTCGTTCTACAGTCAGTCTCGCTGGCGCACTCTAGACTCGGTGGACGACGAGGTGCGCCTGCAATCCATGACTGCGGCTGAGATTGTCGAGGAAATTACTACAGGTTCGCGGGAAGATGCGCTGGACGACTGGCGGCAGATGGTGGCGAGCGACTGGGACAGGATGATGGCAGTGCTTCGAGGCGTGGCGGAGCGAACTGGGCCCGACCCCGAGCTCTGGGCCGCGACGCTCTGGGGTCTTCGAACTAAGGCTGCGAGCCCAATACCTAGTGAGGATGTGCTTAGCCTGGTCGCAGGTATGGACGCTCAGCTGGCACTTGATCCCGGCGTTGCCGCGGCCGCCTCTTACTTACTGGAGTCGGCGGCGTCCTCCGCGCAGTTCTCCGAGATGTCGCAGGAAGGCTTTTGGCGGGCATTTGATGCTGTGTTGCCAGGCGTCGCTCAGGACGACTCTAACTCGCGCCTCCCAGATGATCACGACTGGGTCGCTGTCGCTATAAACACATCAATGGGCAATTTGGCTCTTGCCTTTCTCAACGCTTTGTTCGCCCGGCGCCAGCTTGTAGGCGCAGGTATCCCGGCAGATCTGATTGCTCGATTTGTCCAACTAATCGGGACTGGGGAGGCCCGCCACCTTCCTGCCCGCGTCGTGTTTGCTTCACGCCTTTCCTACATCTTCGCGGTTGATCCCGAGCTCGCGCGCTTGCACCTGCTACCTAACTTCGTGTGGGGCCGCGACGAGACTGAAGCCCTCGCATCTTGGCAAGGTTTTGGTTGGCAGCCGCACCTCGACCCATTGCTATGGAACGAGATCAAGACCGACTTCCTTGCGTGCTTCCAACAGGAGAGGATCCAACAGTTGGGCAAAGCCGTTGGCCCTCTGGCCCAGGCTTTAGCTGCCGCTGGGCTCTACATCGGTCTTGACGATTTGCCGCGCCAAGCGACGCAAGGTGCTATCAGCCGGATGAATTCTGAGACCCGTGCGAGCATGCTGCATTGGATCGTTGGGGCGCTTTACCGAGCGGACAACGGAGAAGTTGATCCGGATGCGGTTTGGGCTGAGAAGGTGAAGCCATGGATACTGAAGTTCTGGCCGCGTGACCCGCAGATCAAGAGCACTGCAGAAACTCGCCCCTGGGTAGAGATGGCGCTTGCGACGAACGAAGCATTCGAAGACGCCGTAGCGACAGTGGAGAAGTTCATTCGACCGGACGACAACGACTTCGTACTCGGTGAGCTGGCGGCCTCAGAGCACGTGGATGTGCACCCGCGGCCGGCGCTGAGACTTATGGATGCGTTTCTATCGCCGAATGGTCATTTTTGGTCCTTCGAAGAATTGAGAGTTGTGCTAGATCGCATCTTGGCTTCGGACCCTATGCTCCGCGAGGATCCAGCTTTTGCTCGGTGGGATGGCTTTGAGCGAGCACGCGCCTAGGGTCTACAACCGCTCTTGACAGGCTAGGAGATGTCTCACACCGAATGTGGAGCTGATGAGGCTACTCCGTGTGCGGTGTGCGCCGTGCGTCGCAAGCAGAGCTAGGTTGCCTCTCACGTACCGGAATTGGTCCGCTATCGAGCAAAAGCGGTCTGTCGCAGCCGTCGAACGGTTACAAAATATCCTCTTCTACCGGAGCCTTTTTTGACTTGTCCTTTTTAGAAACGGGCCACTCTGCGCGACTCAAATTAATCTCTTCTACCCCTAGAACTTCCCAAGCTATCGCCTTGAACTTCGCTGGGGATGGCGGATAGATACCGCTACTTGTTGCAGAAAATCCGATAGGCACATTGAGGTTTGATGAATGAAAAGCCGAGATGAGTCCGGAAAAAGCCTTCTGATGCTCTGCGTCCCTATGAAGGAACTTGAACTTCTTAGATGAGATAGAGCCATCAACAGGGAGAGTGTCGCGACGCTCACCCTTGAACGGACGTCGCAACAGTACAGCATCAATATTCGTCACGTGACCAGCCAAAACGAAAAGGCACACGGCGTCTGGATGCGCTCTTTTCATCAAGGAAAGCCTTACGAAGTCGGCCATCAAATTCGACACAGTGCAATGTGAGGAACCAGCCCACTTAGCTTCGATCAGGACTTGCGGCTCAGATACAGGCATCCGCTTATCGTCATATATCAGCGCGAAGTCCACATTTTTTTTGCGCCCGCCGCCACTTTTCTCGCCGACAACTGGCACCCGCTGTATCGCAGGAAGTGGGTAGTCCGCGTGCACACGAGCTGCCTTGTGATCTCCGTGTAGCGAGCTAGCAACGCTCCCTATTGCAGCCTTGAAAGAACTCTCAGAGAACAGCCCTGCCCTGAAGCAACAAGCCTCAAAGTGCATCCAGCTTCCCAAAGCTTCGGCGAATCGACGTGTGTGTTTCATGCGCATGTATTGGTCCTTCATCATTCTCGGAGCGAACAGGCAATAGCTTGACGTAGAACAAGAGGCTGAGCCAGCGCTTCGAGGCCAGAAACTTCGAAGGCCCTCCTTTTCCGTTGTCGACTAAGCCAGCTTCGCCAAAGCCGCTCAGCATCTCAGCCTGTCCCAGCCAGATCATTCGCCAGCTCTAATAGAAGCTCAGCGCATGCCTGTAGTGACCCAGCGGTTTCTGCACAGGTCAGGCCGCTAAAGCATAAGCCTCAGCGGGTGTCTTCATGCCCAGCGCCTGGTGCGGGCGCCGCTGGTTGTAGAACTGGATCCAGTCGCCGATCACCCGCATCGCGTGCTGCTGGGTTTCGAAGCGGTGGCGGTGCGCGCACTGCTCCTTGAGTGTTCGGATGACGCGCTCGACCATGCCGTTCTGCTGCGGGCAGTGCGGGGTGATGAACTCCTGCTTCAGGCCGTAGCTGCGGACCAGGCGCGTGTAGTGCCGGCTGGTGAACACAAGACCGTTGTCCGAGCGAAGCAGGAACGGCACGGGGACGCGCCCGAGCGTGCCGTAGCGGGTGATCAGGGCCTGCTCGAGAGCGGCGGCCGCGGTAGTCGCGCGACCGCTTCGCGAGAGCTGCCAGCCCAGCAGCTGCCGGGTGTGGCAGTCGATCACCAGGGCCAGTGTCAGCCAGCCGTCCCGGCCGCTCCAGATCCGGCACAGGTCGGTTGCCCACCGCTGGTCCGGCGCGGTGGCCACCGACGGCAGCGCCTGGATGCGTGGCCGGTTGCCGACGGTACGTTTACGAACCTGCCAGCCCTTGAGCTGGAAGATCCGCTGCACTGTGTTCTTGTTCATGCCAAGCAGCCCAGCCACCGTGCGGTAGCCGAACGACGGCTCCTCTTCGATCAGTGCCTTGATCGGCTCCGCCAGCTCCGGCTTGACCGCCGGCGGCGCCTTGGTTGGCCGGTAATACACCGTGCGCCGCGCCACACCGAACCAGCGGCATAGCTTCACCATCGAGACTTCAATCCCATCGGCCCGCAGTCCCTGCTGGATCGAGACCATCAGGTCTCGTCCTTGCCCAACAGGGACGCCAATTTTTTTCGGGCGCGCAGCTCCAGCATCGCCTCGCCATAGGCCTCCTGCAGATCCTTGAGTTGCCGCTCGTATTGCTCCCGGACGTCCTCGGGCTTCGCCCGAAGGGCGTTCTCCATGCCGCGCTTCGCGTCGTCTACCCAGCCCTCGATCTCCGACGGCGTCAGGTCGAACTGCCGACTGGCCTCGGCCACTGTCGTCTTGCCCTGGATGATTTCCAGCACCAGCGCCGACTTCCGCCGGGCCGTCCAACGCTTGATCTCTTCTTCCATCACTTGGCTCATCGTGCTCTCCGTGAAAAGGTAGCACCTGAGCAGGAAATCACTGGGTCATTACATGCCCGCTGAACTGCAGCACGCACAGCGCCCTCCCAACCGAACCCTGACAGCACCCACATGAGCGAGCGGCACGGCAGGACCAGAAGGTTGCAGCTCTTTTAGAGCCGTCCGTGATATCGGGGTAGAACCCCGCGCAGTTGAGCAACCCGCTCGGCTGCGCAGGGAAGTGATTTCTTCTTCTGGCCTTCTTCAGCGGCACGGGACGGGATCACCGGAAGCTCGGAACGCCGGAGAGAGCATGGCCTTTGTAATAACAACTGCGGTCCGGGCGCACTCTCTAGCGATCTCTGCGGAAATGGCGAATCTCTTCAGAACTTCAGTTGCCACGCCCCGCTCGCGCATGCCGCTCTTAAGCAGGGTCATGGACAGGGCCATAATTCTGCTCGACATGTTCCGACGCGCAAGAAGGTCCTGGCCAGGTTGCCTCTGAAGATCTAGGTAGACGCTGAATGATGGCGCACGGTGGATAGAACTTTTTCGTTTAGAAACCAACAATAGGCTAAGGAACTGCTGGCTAGGGAACACACGCGTATTGGCCTTGCAGAGCGCGTGGAGCACGACTTCGAATTTCCTCGCCTGAGCCCCCCAGTCCTCTAGATCAAAGGCGATCTCACCGTCCACCTCATGGCCTGGAAACAATGAAGTCGACGAGGCCGGAACTGGTTCGGTCAGAATTCCGATGATGTCAACAGATTTGATGGCGGATAGGTTGAGTAGCGTTCTGAAAGTGGTGGTAGTTCGTCTGAAGCGAATTGCATCCCTCCAGAACCTGTTATGAACGCTCTTCAGCCTATCCAATGTCCCATCTTGAAGGAGCCCATCAAAGAAGCGTTGATAGTTCTCCGCAGGGATAACCACATCAGGGTTGGTTGCGGTCCAGCGTACGACCTCCTCGATCGAGGCGTTGGCCCAGGACTGAAGTGCGCTCGGCCTCTCGTGCGTAGTCGCGCGCGCTAGGCTGCAACCGCAATAGGCGCACGAGGCCGCGTTGCCCCTTCGCAACTGTTGAGTGTTGCCGCATTCTTGGCAGCGATCAATGATTCTGACTGAGTGCAAGGAGCAATGCGAGTAGTGAAGGAAGTTCCAGATGAGCCTCTCACTTAGACCGTCACTCTCGCCAGCCTCCAGCAGGCACTCAGGACACCAGCGGCGATTGATGCCAGCAAGGCCGCCATCCCGCATCTGCAGGACATTAATGAA
This sequence comes from Stenotrophomonas sp. 21LCFQ19, assembly GCF_056861425.1. Lineage (NCBI taxonomy): Bacteria > Pseudomonadati > Pseudomonadota > Gammaproteobacteria > Lysobacterales > Lysobacteraceae > Stenotrophomonas > Stenotrophomonas sp. 21LCFQ19. The sequence goes on from NZ_JBSPUF010000011.1 coordinate 146,624, forward strand.
AGGCGAGAGCGTGCAGCCGACAAGCCGTTGGTTAGTCAGCTGCTCTAGCGCGCGCGCGCGGTTAAGGCTCACCTGCCCTGGTCCAACGAAGCTATTTCGCTCACTCAGTCCATTTCTTGGCTGACCCGCAACTTTGTCAAGCACTCCTGCGAGGTGTGTCTTTGTAAACCCGGTCGTTTCGCACATCCTCTGGAAGTACCCTCCAAGTGACTCAGTCTGGGCGGTGCCTCCATCGATCGGTGCAATTGGCGGCAGTGCTGTCCACCGATACCGAATGTGTGCCGTAGTCATTATCGCTCTACTCCCCCGTACCCATGCGCTTCAGGAAGTCAGCAATTCTCTTCTCACCATTCAAGGGCCTCTGATCCGCAAGCTTGTTGAAGGCCAGCACGCTGCTCCACACGGTTCCAAGCTCCTTCTCGCTTGAGGAGCTGGCGTGCAAGTGCGCTTCAGTGATGCTATTCGCTCCCTCATTCTTTCGGCGGAGCTCAGCCCTATGGACGATGTCGATAGTGGGACCGAATACGCCAGCACCATTGGCGTACATCAAATCAGTATTCTTAACGAGGAGCTTGGGATCGGACAGCTTGAAGCTCTGCCCGATACCCTTCAGCACTGCAACGAAATCGCGCTCGTCTTGGGAGTTCTTCAGGTTATACGGCCGGATGTAGACGAACCGGGATCGATTCCAGACGTCGGGGTGTCCCGCCCACAAACTCTCCGCAGTGTGGGTAGCCAGCATCACTATTACGCAGCCGATTTCTTCAATCAGTCGCACAAGGTTCGACATGTACCCATAGCTGGTTTGATGAAGATGCACCATCGTCAAGGTTGCCGCTTCTTCTAGGAAGATGTACTTAAGTTGACGTTGCTTCGCCACAGATTCGAAGCTGTGCTGCAATCTCGGCTGCGACTGTGTTGCCCTCACTCTCTTCCACAGCTGATTGTTTACCTCTGCCTCCGCCTGGACATGGTGCGCGTCAGTACTGACCGATCGGTCCTTGTTCTCCAGCCAGCCGAAGTCGGGCTCCACCACGGCGTGATGGAGGCGCAGCGTGAGATCCTTGGAGTTGAACTTTCCCCGATCATTGGCCATTGCACGCACCGATATTAAAGGAAGCGTGCCAGCTGGCCAGAGGCTCTGCTTCCCGGCAAGGGCGGGGAGAATAGCTTGTCTGATCTCACTCTTGCCCGAGCCAGAAGGAGCCAATGCCCAGACGAACGTACCTGGGCGCGCACCTTGGATGGCATTCAAGAGTTCGGAGTAGGCCGTCCTCATGCGGCTATGATTCACAAAGGGAATTCCAGAGTTGCTGTCCACTATCGGTTCCTGTGAATGTGAATGACTGGCGCGGGCTTGCCCCTAATTGCACAAGCTACGGCGACTCAATGTCGTCGAAGTCATCCATGGCTCGCTTCTTGATTTCGCGCAGAGCAATCTCGTCAAGAGCGTCATTTGATTGCGAAGGGAGCCTACTGAAGTCCGCCTCAGTCAGTACGGGAAGAGCGGTAGTGACGGGCTTTGCATTTGCGGCCGCCGTACGAATGGCCTGAGCGTGCCTCGCACTCTGCCTCGCTTCGCGGAGCGATGGCGCGTAGAGCTGATCATACATACCCCTGAAAGACCGCTCAATCAGGGTGGAATTAGCTAGAGGCCCGATCAAGTTGCAGAACGCCTTGAACAGTCCACGATTCGTCCTAACCCAGATGAAGCTCGGGTCCTCCGGGTCTGTTCGAAGCTGCTCAACATCGAATGACGCGTCGAGCTCCCTCAGTTCATTGGAGTGAAAGTACCGACCATTCACCTCGAACCCCCGTCCGGCTATATACTTGTTATTGCTATGCGGGATCGCGGTTCTGAAGAGGAATTCTTCGTCAACCACTACGTGCAGGCCGGCATTAGGAAAGAGAAGATCTGCGTGGACCGCCCGTTCGGCCGGACTTGCGAAGCCTTGTACAGGAACGGTCGGGAAGTGCTCATAAAGCGTTTCCTTGGCCACCTTATGAACGGTTTCAAAGCGGTGCTGGGCAGTTTTGTAGCTCTTGAACTTCCCGTCCACGCCCCGGCCCGCCTTGTCGGGATCGGTGCTACCGACAAGCTCATGGCTGACCTGGGAATTGAACCTTCCAAAGTATCGTTCTACGTCCGAGTTGAACCTCGAACCTGCCGTTGGGCAGATATGGACTGAGAACTGATATCGCAAAGCCAGATCAGTGAGAAAGTGTGACTGATTCTCCGTTCCTCGATCGACAAAGATGCTGTTGAACAGTCGTCCATGTCTGCGGACGTAGTCGCGTATCAGGATGGCCAAACCATCGCGCCGCGCGGGCCCGAAGACAATGGAATGCGCCATCGGCAAATCAGTCGCCTCATCTGTCCCTAGATAGATCAGAGGGGACTCTGCGCTTGCTCCCATTCCATCGTCGCGCACCACCCTGACGTCAACTTTGGTACTGTCCACGTGCAGGACTGCATGTTTGGCTAAGGCCCTACCGGACCGGTCACGCGCGTCCGAGCGTGGCCGTTGCTTTTGGTAGCCACGCATTCCCTGCGTTGCCAAAACCTTACGCAGCTCTAGGCGCGGATCAGCGAGCCTGCGTTCGAAGGCCTGGCGGCTCTGTGGCGACTCGCCGTCAGATTCACAGGCGTTCTTGTGCGCAACGTATGCGTCCTTCTTCTGTGGATACTTGCCTGCGGCGTATGCGCGAATTGCCTCAGCCGTCCTCTTCTCCTGAACAGGGGTAAGCCGGCTCATTCGGTTTCCGCTTGCGTGAAACCTGGTAAGGCACTGCTCGAGTTCGTTGTCACCTCTGCTTCGCGCCTCGGCCACCTTCCGCGCTATCTCACGCAGGTGTCTGGGGACGGGTGTACCCTTCGCATGCGCGGATTGAATCAATGCGAGCCGCTTTTCGGCGTTGGTGGCGTCGACTAGCGTCGCCGTTGCGAACGCCGAGTTCAGTTGATTGCGAGATTGCCTGGCAACCTCAAAGAAGTTGCTCCCTATCTCAATAGCCTGAGCCCGACTCAAGGTCAAAAAGAAGTTGCTCGTGTCCGTGAGCGGAACATGCTCAACTGGACCGAAGGCCCAGCGGGTTCCAAGCAGAAGTGCCGCTTGGCTCACGTTGAATCCCTCGATAGTCTCGATCATCCAATCGAGGCTCTTGGGGCCGTCGGCGAGATGCGCATGGATGCGCCTGCCCAAGGCTTGCGCCTCGTTGGCGGGTACCATGCGCACCTCGTTATAGATGACCTGCAGGTTCCGGAGTAGCGTGTCAACGCGGCAGGGACTGAGCCACAGGACGTACTCCATGCCGCGCTGCCTTGCCCAAGGACCATAGGCAAGGTTCTGAAGATTTCCATCGACGTCGACCCATTCACCGGACTTTGCCGCAAGCAAGCTGTCGCGAGCGGAGCCGGCCTTGCATTCGACCAGCTCGACGCGACGGGTGCGGACGACCAGAAAATCCAAGGTGCCGCTCCTTACATGATTGCCAAGTCTCACTCCCTTACAGGCGACCTGCGGGAAGTAGCCAAGCACATCCGGATCCAGCTCCAGAGTCAGCGCGAAAAGATGTTCAACGGTATGACTCTCCAGCGTGATGAGCTGGTCACATTTGACTGAACTGAAGTGGGTCACAACGTTGTTCAGCGCGCCCTTTCCTGGCTTCCGCGCTGGACTCGAGCTAGCCATCTCAAGGATGTGCTGTCGCTGTTCGACAGTTAGGCCCTCCTGCTCCCGCAGACGCTGGGCCAGTTCTTCTTGATTCATGGATCCCTGCCTATCTACTGGGAGGCGGGCAGCCGCCTCCCTCCCGGAATGCCTAGGGGTTGATTCTTATCGGGGTAAGGGGGTAGATTCGGCATAGCGGTTCTCATCGCTGCGCCTCAAACAGACCCCGGCCTGCAAGCCGGGGTTTGTCTTTTCTGCCCCAGAAGGTGCCTTAGCTCATCTGGAGGCCTCCATGTGGAAGATCGGGATCATTGAGTGGCCTGCCGATTGGTTACGGGATCCGCGCCGCGTGATGCATTGAACAACCATTGGGCGAGATCCCTGGATCGGATCATGCGCCCCTTCCTGCCGGGAATGGTTGAGGTTGCTATTCCCAGTCGGTTGTCATATGCCGCGCGCCTGGCAGCGCTGACGCTGTTGTAGCCAAGCAGCATCCAGACTTCTGAGAGCCGGACATAAAGCCCGTACTCCTCCGCCACCTGCTCGGCGAGCTGGTCAGGATTCGTTGCGCGAAGTGCGAGCGTTTGCATCGATAAGGGCACCATGTAGGCGAGCATCACTCACTCTCCTTCATATTGCAAACAGAGAGAACATTCTCTTATTTGTGGCGCATAAATTTTCTGATTACGTATCAGATAATCTGATATGCATGCCGCTACAGCGGTTACCATGTCAGAAGATTCAGCACCAAATGCAGTTCGTGGATTGCGATAGGATCGGCATGCTGCCGGCTGTTGAAAGAGATGACGGAGCACCTGTGTGCGTGGGGTTGTGGCATGCCAAGATGTTCCCCTAAGGGAGGTCGATTGGAAGATGAGCACATGATGAGCATCCCTAAAGATCCGCTCAGTCGCGACGAGCTTTCAGGCGATGCGTTAAGAGCCTTCTTCAACCTCGCTGCGAGCTGGGAACTGTCGGAACTTCAGCAGAGAGCGCTGCTTGGAGGTCCACCTGATGCTTCTTACGAGGCATGGGCGCGAGGGGCTCACGAGCATATCGATGACGACGTATTGATACGGATTAGCTATCTACTTGGCATCTACAAAGCTCTTCATATCCTTCTGCCTGACCCCGTTCAGGCGGATGGCTGGATAAGGCGACTAAACATGGCGCCCATGTTTGCTGGGAACACCGTGCTGGAGTTTCTTTGCCGCGGAGGCTTGAGCGAACTTCGGGAGGTGCGATCTTACTTGGACGGGCAGGACGCCATCACCTAGACAGGTGAGGCCATTCACCTTGAACCGCGTAACAAGTCGATGAGGTAGCCCGGGTTGATGCAGACCTGGACCTATCAGTCTCTGTCGTATGAGATCACGGGGGTGAATAAGAGCGGCTGTTCTTGCAATAGACCTGGATTCAACTAAGGGGTAACTTCGACATTCGCCCTATGATTGTCCTCGATGTGCGCGTTGCAGGAACTTGGCTGAGCCTGTGTCTCGCCGGTTGGCGACTGCTGCATCGTCACCAGGTGAGCATAGCCATAGATTGCTGGAGGCCTGCAAGCCGACAGACTGTAGGCTTCCGGGTATTCGCTCTCAATTGGTTCCGGACTGCCAGACTCAATTTCAATTGATGGATGTCGGGTAGACGCTAGTGTTGAGTCATCTCGGTAAGGCCCCTATCAGACATGCTCTTCGAACTCGCACTGCACTGCATGCAACACGCGGGCAGGGTCTACACTCAGCATCGCGGCCGGTGCCGCGCCCCAAAGCAACGCGTGCGGCGACAAGAACCACTCGGCCTCGCCCCAGCCGGTACTGCGACGCAGACCATCCGGCTCACGCTGGAAAGGACCAAAGTCCCGCAACACTGCTAGGATCTCGACTAATCGCTCAACGGGCTGGCCATCTGGGCGAAACTGCCAGATCGGGTAGCGGTAGCTGCCGTTGGGGTGCGTGACATACACCCCCAGCAGCTTCCCCTGACGTCGCAACTCGCTTGCACTGTGGCAGCCTCTGCCGAGCTTCAAGTCCAGCCCGGCATTGACCTGTGCTGCACTGAACCACTGTGAGGCGAGACTTTCGCGCCGTGCTGCGGCGGCATCCGGGATTTCTCGTGAGGGCGCGAAGCGAGTCACGCGAGCTTGAGCTGAACCAAAGATGGATTACGCATGGCTACGCGTCTCCGCTCCGGGCTAGGGGGCGCAAGTCAGCGTCCGCATTACGGGTGCGATCAAGTAAACGGTGGAGTACCAGGTTGAGGCCATCATCGTCTGATGAATAGGGAGAACCGAACAATGGGGCCTGGACCCAAAGGTGCTCCTGCCCGGGATGGACATAGGGGCCGTGATCATCGAGTAGTAGTGCCTCGCCCAGATTTGGCGAGGCGAGACGTAGGTCTTTCGTCTTTCCCGACCAACTGATGTAGGGCAGCTCCACGAACCAGGCCGGGGCACTGCCTTCGTGAGCCAACAGCGTGGCGATGCTGCGAAAGCGATCTTCGGGAACTGTTGTAAACATCGTCAGCTGATCAAACAGCGCCTGGATTTCTTCAAGGAACCGGTAGAGTCCGGGCCTGGGAATCTGGCTGATTGCGTTTGAGATGAGCGTTCCCTCTAGGTCAAGTGCCAAGATCGTCGGCTTCATATGCTGCCTCTATCGTTGGTGCGAGCGCCCAACCTTGCTCTCCTGACTCATCGCTGTCTATCGTGTGAGCCTACTGGTACGCACGGGAGTGCGTCTCCCGGCGCGAGCGTGGCGCGCACAGCCAACAGGTGTACCGCAGGAGCCACAAGTTTGCGGGCATCGTTGTTACTCTCATCCAGTCGTCGAGATTGCTAAGTTCCGCCCGCGACCGTGGCACAGTTCCGAGCGGTTCGCGCAACGTAGCTGCAGCCGACTGACGACGATCAGTTGCTCCAGAACGGCAACGCCGAACATCTTCGTTGGTCCGACCGCGGCAATGATATTTACCAGCAATTGAGCGTAGTCTGGTGCCAGTTGTGCGCATGACACCTGCAGGTATGTAGGATCTGTCTGTCCAGGCTTCTATTCTGCGGGAGATCTCGCGTCATTACGATGAGTTATGGAAGTGCCAGAGTTGCGCGCTTTTCCGCGCACAACGGGAGAAGACACCACTAATGAGCACATTTGCGCGCAAATGAGTCACATGCCAATCCAGTCCCCTGAGGAAATTGCCGAGGCCCTAGGAAAGCGGATCAGGGCGCGCCGCCTCCTAGCCAACGTGTCGCAAGCAGCGTTGGCCGACAAAGCAGGGATCTCTCGCAGGGCATTGGTGCAACTGGAGAGCGGGCAAGGATCAACTGTCCACACGCTGATCTCCACCCTTAAAGCGTTGGGCTTGGAGCAACAGCTGACTTTTCTCGTTCCTGTCCCAACCGTTAGCCCAATGGTCATGCTGAAGGCTAAGCGGCTACGCAGGCGAGCGTCCTAGAGTCAAGAGAGGCACTTGGTAGCCTCCCATGACGCGAGCGTAGCCATCTCTTGCCCACGTCCAATTCGGCAGAGGCTCAAACTTCTCGCGAAGGTGTTTTGGGCTTTAGTGCATAGCTATTCGATAGCCTACAGTAGTTGGGGGTACAGAGGGCCTCCATGTGGTGGCGGGTGTCTCCTCCCGGTATCGTTGTTAGCAACGTCACATCCGCAAGGTACGGCCTATGCCGCGTCAGCCAACCATTTCGTACAACACTAGCCTCGGAGCTGATGGAAAGCCAAAGGCAATTACAGCTGACTACTACTTGGCCACGACTCAGGATGTGATGCAGTTCTATTGCTTCGATGAGCCGGCAGAACAAGGCAGCGAGGGCAAGTGGCAGCTCATCGATCAGTTGGATCGAACGCGTCTACTCGGCGCCGGTGACAAGGCGACGGCCAAGACTTGGGCTAAGCGCCTGGGCCTCAAGTCCTGGACCTATGTCCGAGTCTGACCTCATAGGCGGGCCCCCTGAGTAGTCGTTTCGCCATGGCGGCATCCGACCAAAGCGGACATCCGGCGGCGGGGGGGGGGCGCTGCGCCCTGCTGGATCCGGTTATACATCGGCTTGTTAGCCGGACCGAGCCGGCCTAAGATCGAGCCGTACCAAGGGGATAGCCCACCCTAAGGTGCGCTGTGTGGATAAGTCGTATAACCGGACCCAGGGATCCGGCTATTAGGTAGTTAGGTTGCACATGAGGCATTTAGCAGCATGACGTACCCTAGGAGCGCTATTGACTATTGAAATTCCTCGGCACACCTCGCCCGACTCTCTGTTCGAGTCGTTATGGCTTGATTCGCCTGGCCGCATCGGGCGCGGCACCGGCCGTGATGTGTACGAAATTGCAGGCCATCCAGACAAAGTTCTTAAAGTATCTAACGGCGAATCTAACTTTTCTAACTGGATGGAAATACTGGTGTATAGCCAGTTCAAAGACACCGGCGAGTTGGCTGAGCTATTTTCCTGGAGCTGGTCGGGCAAGTTCTTGATCATGGAGCGCCTTGCGCCGCTCGATCCGGGCGGTCTCAGCTCGCATCGCATCCCTAGCTATCTCACAGATCGCAAGCCCGAGAACTACGGCAAAGACGCTTCAGGAAAAATCAAGGCCCTCGACTATGCTGCGTTGGCCATCGCCAACCCCAGCAGCGATTTCCTTTAGGTTGCGTGTGGTGCAACCTAACAATTCATTCAAGCCGAACCCGCTTCGCGGGTCGGCTTAATTCAGGCGTTTGACCCTGCAGGAGAAATCTATGCGCAGTCGAGGAAAGGTGGCTGCTATCAATCCACGCCGTGGGATGGTGGCAATAGCTACAGACGATGGCGGGTTTACCATCATTGAACTCTTGTCCGATTGGTCTCTAGAAGTAGGGGATGAGATCACTTGGACAGACCGCTACGGACTCGGTCACGAGATGTACCGGAACGTCACGCAACAAACCGAAGAAGAAGTGTTTGTGCAGAACCACGACGTTAGTCGGTCAAATCTACAGGCTCAGCTTCTTCTCTGAGGCGTAGGGTCTAACAATTAATTCAAACCGAACTTCCCCGCTCGCGCTGTCAAGTCGGCTTTATTCAGCCGTTGAGTGTCCGCTCCTGGCCGAGAGCGGACGCCTGGTCGCACGCACCATCATGCTCGGAAACTTACGAATGGCCAGCTGTCAGGCAGCAGGCAGACGTCCTGAACCAAAGCAGCCCGCGGCATCTCGCTCCCCGGTGTCACTAAGCGGCAAACGTGGGCGCTTAGCTCTCCATCTGCACGACGAGGGCGCGTCAAGAACGGTCAACGTTTGCGGCATTTATGGAAACGTTATAACATCGCAATCTAGTGCGCGGTGCCGTCACCGTGCGCGTAGCGAAAGCTATGGCCTGCTGTTGTGGAAATCGTTGGAGAAGAAATGCCTGCTACGCCCAGTTCAAGCCTAGAGGGTCTCCATTCTTCTGGGGCTGTTCGGCAGCGCACTTTCCGCCTACAGAGCATCGATACGCTCCGCGGCTTTGTCATGATCGTCATGTTGCTCGATCACCTCCGCGAGACCTGGTTCCTACACGTACCGGTTGCGGATCCCATAGACGCCAACACAGCGATGCCACTGCTGTATCTGGCTCGCTTGGCCGCCAGCCTCTGTGCACCAATCTTCGTTGCGCTGACCGGCATTTCGGCCTACTTGTTCAGCACGAAGCACACACTCGCTGAGACACGGATGTACCTGGTCAAACGCGGTCTGGTATTGATGGCGCTTGAAGTCCTTTTCATCTCCGAACTTTACTGGGGCGTCGCTATCCCCACGTTCTGGCTCCAGGTGATCTGGTGTATCGGTGTCTGCATGATCGTCCTGGCCATGCTGATCGGCTTGCCGCGGAAGCTTCTGCTATTGGCTGGGCTAATTGTGGTCTGCGGGCACAACCTGCTTGATGTCGTTCATCTGGAGCAAGGCCAGCCGCTCTTCACCTTTTGGGCGCTGATACACCAGCGCGATGTGATCGAGCTGCCCTTCGGCTTCGTTGCCAAGACGACCTATCCGGTTCTGCCGTGGATCGGAGTCATTGTCCTAGGGTACGTGATGGGTCCTTGGTTCCATACGAGCGTTGATACCGCAACCAGAACGCGACGCCTGCTTGCACTTGGTAGCGCGATGCTGCTCGCCTTTTTCCTGCTGCGCTCTTGGAATGGCTACGGCGACACGCCTTGGTTTGCTGTCGAGGGCGACCTCATGCGCACGACGATGAGCTATCTGGCTCTGACCAAGTATCCGCCTTCACTCCTGTTCCTGTTGCTCACCCTAGGAGTGGGGGCCTTGCTACTGGCAGGGGCTGAGCGCCTGTGCGAAGGGCGCCTGACAGCCACGCTGGCGGTCTTTGGCGGTGCGCCCATGTTCTTCTATCTGGTCCACTTGACCGTGCTGCGGCTGCTCTATCACTCGGCCTTGGCGATATGGGGACCCACGCAGGGAAGTGTCTTCGGTGTGGAGAACTACGGTTGGGTGCTCGTTTGGTATGTGGCGCTGATCATCCCGCTATACATCCCCACGTCCTGGTTCTCCAGATTCAAGGCGGCGCGGCGCGATATCACCTGGTTGAAGTACTTCTGAGCCGCAGCTTTCAGTTATTTCTGGACCCCAGTGGTGCCGGCTTTCCCGGGCACCCAAAGCCCCCCTTTTGCTGAACAACCTGAATGAACCGGGCCACTGCGCTTGTTGACTCCTGAAACAACCCGGCGTAGCCTCCCTACTAGTCGGGTGGCTAAAGGGGCCATGTAATGGACACGAACGAATTCTCAGGTCGCAAGCTCTTGGTTGTAGGTGGCACCAGCGGAATCGGGCTGGAGGTTGCACAGATGGTCGCCCAGCAGGGCGGTGCGGTGGTGGTCGTGGGTAATCGCCCCGAAAAGGCGGAGGCTGCACGGCAGCAGCTTGCAGCTGTAGCCGGTGAGGACAAGGCGTCGGCGCTCGCCGCAGATCTGTCGAATCCGGAAAGCGTGCAGATGCTGCTTGCAAAGCTGGCCGCGGAACACAGTGACATTGACCTCCTCGTCAACACGGCAGGCATCTTCTATCCGAAGGCGTTCTTGGAGCACTCGATTGAGGACTACAACAACTTCCTCGATCTGAACCGCTCGCTGTTCTTCATCACCCAGCAGGTTGCAGCCTCGCTGGTCGCGCAGAAGAAGCCGGGCTCCATCGTAAACGTCACTGCTGTGGCGGCACGCCAAGCGATCGAGACGGTAACAGCCCCGGCTTACTCGATGGCCAAGATGGGGTTGGATGCAATGACCAGGCACGTTGCTGCAGAGCTGGCAGAGCACGGCATCCGCGTGAACGCAGTCAGCCCCGGCATGGTGGAAACCAAGATCTTTGAGCGCTTCATCCCCGGCGAGCAACTCACTGGGGCTTTGGATGCATTCAAGAGCTTCCACCCGCTGGGGCGCAATGGCACACCGCGCGACGTTGCGGAGACCGTCATCTTCCTGCTGTCTGACAAGGCCTCCTGGGTTACCGGCGCGGTCTGGGACGTTGACGGCGGCGTCATGGCTGCTCGCAAGCTCGGCAATTAAACCAACATACAAAGGTGATCGAAATGGAAAAGAAGTGGACCGAAGAGCTGAAGTCGCTCTTGAAGCGTGTCAGTGGCTTCAACAAGGCCAATGCCCCTGTGGCCAGCGCCTTCCATAAGCTGGAGCTCGCTACCCGTGAGGGCAACGTGCTGGACGCCAAGACCCATGAGCTGATCTCGCTCGCGGTGGCTGTGACCACCCGTTGCGATGGGTGTATCGCTGCACATGCCGGCGCGGCCAAGAAGGCCGGGGCGACCAAGGAAGAAATCGCCGCTGCCCTGGGCACCGCCATCGCACTCAATGCCGGCGCCGCCTATGTCTACTCCTCGCGCGCTCTTGAGGCGTATGACGAGATTGGTGCGTAACCGCAGCCCAACGACGGCAATGAGGTTGTCGTTGGGTATTGACTAACTACCATGTGGTAGGTAGATTTGATCTCATCAAAGTGGAGGTATCGAGATGGCCGTTGGCACACGCGACGCCCTGGTTCACACCGCTGAAAACCTGATGCGAACGCGCGGCTACAGCGCCTTCAGTTACGCGGACCTCGCTGAGGTGGTCGGCATTCGCAAGGCAAGCATCCATCACCATTTCCCGACCAAGGAAGACTTGGGCGGGGCGATCGTGGAGGACTACATTGAACGTGTCCGCACCGAGTTCGATCGTGTTGAGGTTCAGCACAGCGATGTGGTTGCCCGCCTTGAAGGCTTCTTCCAGATCTTCAAATCTGGTGACGACGGCAAGTTGCTCCCTCTATGCGGGGCGCTGGCTGCAGAGATGTCCGCATTGCCACCGAGCATGCAGCAATTGACTCAGCAGTTCTTTGAGATGCAGCTGACCTGGCTGACCCGGATGCTGGAGCAAGGCATCAAGCTCAAGCAAATCCCCAAAGGCAGTGGCGCCAGGCAGAAAGCATTCCTGCTTCTCAGTGTTCTGGAGGGCTCCAGCTTCATCAACTGGACCACCAAAGACGCCGACGCGTTGCAGCCAAGTGTCATCAGGCTGATCGTCGAAAACGCCTGACCTTATCGCGGTGCTGCCCTCAAGCACTGAGGGCTCGCACGACATTTCTTACAGACGCTTAGCCTACCGACTGAATGGTAGTTAGCATCTACTCGGATTAATGGAGAGCTTCATGAAAACGGTCAAGGTGGACATCTGGTCGGACTACGTCTGCCCGTGGTGCTGGATTGCGAAGAAACGCTTTGAAAAGGCGGTTGTCTCGCTCGCAGGGCAGGTCCAGGTTGAGGTGATTCACAAGGCCTATCGCCTTGCGCGAGGGGTCAAGCCCATGGACTACAAGACCGCGTTGTATCAGAAGCTGGGCGGTCCGGCGGGCGCAGATCGGATGATGGCGGCCGTCAGCACGAATGGCATCTTGGAAGGCTTGGTCTACAACTTCGACACCATGCGTTTCGGTGATACGACGGTTGCGCATGCGCTGGTCAAGAGTATCCGCTCCCCGGTGGTGGCTCAGCTGCTGAGCGAGCGCATCTACAAAGCAGCGACCACCGATGGCATCGACATCTTTGACCAGGACGTCCTGGCATCGCTTGCCAAAGAGGTCGGCGTGACGGACACCTTGTTCGAGTTCGACTCTGAGCGCATCGCCGCTGAGATCGGACGCGATGAAATGGATGCAAACCAGATCGCCAATGGCGTGCCGTTGTTCTTGTTCAACAACAAGGTGTTTGTCTCCGGCGCTCGAGAAGTGGACGTATTTGAGCGCGCCATCCTTGAAGCGGCCCGTGAGATGCCAGCTCCAATGATCATCGCCGGCGAAGGCGAAAGCTGCGGCATCGATGGCTGCGCGCACTGATTCCTTGACCGTCAAAGCAACAGAACTGCTCAGCCAAATCCCAATTCGGTCATGCCCCGGCCTTTAGCGCCCGGATGACCCATCGCGCGTGAGCGCACTCAGAAAGGAACTACGAAAATGACCAACAAGCCCAATGGTATCGACGTCGCCGCTCTTCAGGAATTTGCCAAAGGCGTCGCTGAAGACGCATCCAAGCGCAACGCCCGCTTCAACGTAAAGACGAAGTGGGACGGCCAGACCCGTTCTGTCGCCACGGTCAACCATTACTCGATGGCCGGGGTGAAACACGAGCGCCAGTTCGAGATTGCTGCTGATGAGCCGACCGAACTGCTCGGTCAGAACTCGGCTCCCAATCCGCAGGAGCTGCTGATGGCAGCACTCAATGCCTGTTTGACAGTGGGCTACGTGGTGAACGCAGCGGCCATGGGCATCACCGTCCACAGCCTGGAGATCGAGACGGACGGCGAACTGGACCTGCGTGGCTTCCTCGGTTTGGACGAAAGCGTCAACCCGGGCTACGACGAGGTCACCTACGTGGTGCGTCTGAACACGGACGCCTCGCGCGAGCGCCTGGAAGAACTGCACGCGGTGGTGACCAAGACCTCGGTGAACCTGGCCAACTTCTCCAAGGCGATCCGCATGGTCTCCAAACTGGAAGTGGTCGAAGGCTGAGCCTTCAACTGGTCGGACCCTGCCCAACAATCAGCAGCCCCAGCCCGGGGCTGCGCACCCATTAGAGATGCCGCTATGAACAAGCTGTTTACCTCCTTCGATCTGTCCGGCCTGCCGCTGGCAAACCGCGTCGTCATGGCACCAATGACCCGCACGCGCACCCCGGAGAACATCCCCAGCGAGCTGACTGCGCTCTACTACGGGCAGCGCGCCTCGGCCGGCCTGATCATCACCGAGGGCCTTCCGGTCTCCGACGAGGGTCGTGGATACCTGTATACCCCCGGTCTCTACACCGATGAGCAGACCGAAGGCTGGCGTAAAGTCACCGATGCGGTGCATGCCAATGGCGGCAAGATCTTTGCCCAGCTATGGCACGTCGGTCGGCTGTCGCACGTCTCGCTGCAGCCGGGCAACGTCGCGCCGGTGTCGTCGGGCGACGTGCCGGCGACCACCACGATGGTCTACGCATGGGTCGAGCCTGGCAAGGAAGGCCCGGTGCTGCCGAGCAAGCCGCGTGCCCTGACCACCGACGAGGTCAAGCGTGTCATTCAGGACTTCGCCTCGTCTGCGCGTCGTGCGATGGATGCGGGCTTCGATGGCGTCGAACTGATGGCCGCCAACGCGTTCCTGTTCGACCAGTTCCTGAGCAGCAAGCTCAATACCCGCACCGACCAGTATGGTGGGTCGATCGAGAACCGTCAGCGCCTGTTGCTGGAAACCATCGACGCGGTCGCGGCTGAAATCGGCGGTGAGAAGGTGGGCGTTCGCGTCTCCCCGTTTGGCCGCATCTACGACATGGAGGCCTTTGAAGGTGAGGCCGAAGCTTGGGCAAGCATGGCCTCTGCCCTGAACGAGCGGACCCTGGCGTTCGTGCACCTGAACTATCAGACCACGATCTCGGCCGCGGGCACGCCGGCTGGCTTCGGCGCCGCGTTCCGAAAGGCTTACCAGGGCACGCTGATCGGTGCAGGCGGGTTCACCCAGGAGCTGGCCGAGGCGGAACTGGCCAAGGGCGAGCTCGACCTGATTGCATTCGGCACCAACTTTATCTCCAACCCCGACCTGGTGGAGCGGATGAAGAACGGCTGGCCGCTGGCAAAGCCTGATCCGTCCACCTTCTACGGCGTGATCGGAGCCAAGGGTTACACGGACTATCCGACCTACGATGGCACTAGCGCGGCCGTAGAAGTCGTCTGATCAACTACCCCGCCAATGCGGGCCACAGATGAGGTGTGACATGGCAACCCGTAGCACGACAACCTTCGACTTCGAGTCCGACGTCATTGAAAGCAAGACGCCGGTGCTGGTGGACTTCTGGGCCCCTTGGTGTCCGCCTTGCCGAGCCATCGCCCCTTCCTTGGAAGAGATATCCGATGAGCTCGAAGGCAAGCTCCACGTGGTCAAGGTCGATATCGATCAGAACCCGGAGTTGGCTCAGCGATTTGGGGTGCGGTCCATCCCTATCTTGAAAGTGTTCGTGGATGGCAAGGTCGCCAAGGAGATCGTCGGCGCGATGCCTAAGCAGGCTTTGCACGAGCAGATCGCTCCGTTCGTAAAGGGCGAGTAAGCCACAACCAAGCGGGCGCCCTCTATGGGGCGCCCGCCCAGCAAAGAAGGTGAAGCGATGAACACGTCCGTGCCTTCATGGGCTGGGAAGGTGGAAGAAGTGAACGCCATGGGATTCAACCGCATTGCGCGCTCCACATCCGATCCTCTTCTGCTCTACATAGGGGCACCATGGTGTCCGCCCTGCAAGACGATGGAGCCTGCTTTCGCTACCGCCGCCGAGGCAATGGGCACAAAGGCCCGATTCCTCAAGGTGAATGCAGCGACGGATCCGCAGCTGTTGGACTCGTTGAAGGTCGCTGCTGTGCCGATGCTCCTGATGTATGACGACCAAGGTCAAGAAGTGGGCCGGCTCCTGGGCTCGTTGTCCGCACCGCGTATCGCGCAGTGGGCTCAGAAGCGACTCGATAGCGCACGCCAATAGTCGACAATCGAGTACTCCCAAATGTTCGAATCGGCCGTTCACAAGCTGAGGTCGATTCAATCTCCGCCGATCGTGCCGCAGGCCACTGCAATGCACTGGCAAAAAGAGGTCTCAGATGAATCGTGTCAAGGTTGATGTCGCCATCATTGGCGCCGGCAGTGCCGGAATGACAGCCTACCGCGCGGCCAAGGCGCATACCGACAGCATCGTGGTGATTGAAGGTGGCGTCTACGGAACCACCTGTGCGAGGGTTGGCTGCATGCCGAGCAAGCTGCTCATCAGTGCCGCAGATGCTGCTCATATGCTGGCGTTGGCGCCGAGCTTTGGCGTCATGCCTGAAGCAATCAAGGTCGACGGACGGAAAGTAATGGATCGGGTGCGCCGCGAGCGCGATCGCTTCGTCGGCTTCGTTGTGGAGTCGGTAGAAGCGTGGCCGGAGGAACACCGCCTGCGCGGCAAGGCGACGTTCCTCTCCCCTCATGAGCTTCTAGTCGGGTCATCCACCATCGTTCAAGCTGATCGCATCGTTGTAGCGACAGGGTCCAGCCCCTTCGTTCCGGAGGGATGGCGTGAGACGCTGGGCGACAGGCTTCTTGTGAACGATGACGTTTTTGAGTGGACTGATCTGCCCAGCTCAGTGGCCGTTGTTGGCAGCGGGGTCATCGGCCTTGAGTTGGCACAGGCCCTGCATCGCCTTGGAGTGACGGTTCGCCTTTACGGTCGCAGTCGCTTGATCGGCCCGCTGAGCGACCCAGTGGTTGCGGCGGAGGCCACGCGCATCTTCTCCGAAGAGGTTCCTGCAAGCTTGGGCGCAAAGGTCACACCCTCGCTCACCGAGGATGGTCGCGTACTAGTGGTCTCCGAGAATTCAGAGGGTGTTCGCAGCACCGACACATTCGACTTCTTGATTGCCACGACAGGTCGTAAGCCCAACATGCTCGGAATCGGCTTGGACAAAGCCGGTATAGGCTTGGACAGCTACGGGCTGCCCATCGTCGACCGCGCTACCGGCCAGAGCACCTGCCCGCACATCTTTGTTGCCGGGGATGCCAATGGGATGGCCGATATCCTTCATGAGGCCGCAGACGACGGCCGCATTGCAGGCGACAACGCGGGCCGCTATCCAAACGTGCGCCCACGTCCGCGCAGGGCACCACTGGGGATCGTGTTCTCCAATCCCCAGATCGCGATGGCGGGCGCCACCTTCCGGGAGTTGACCGAGAGTGGCGCGGCCTTTGAAGTCGGAGAGGCATCGTTCGCTGATCAGGGGCGCAGCCGGGTCATGCTCGAGAACCACGGGGCAATCCGTGTCTACGCCGACAGCGCCACAGGAACCTTCTTGGGGGCAGAGATGGTCGGCCCATCGGCTGAGCACATTGGCCATCTGCTTTCGTGGAGCGTTCAGAGACGAGATACGGTCCAGCAGATGATCGATAGCCCCTTCTATCACCCCGTTGTCGAAGAAGGCGTGCGGACAGCGTTGAGGCTACTGCACCGGAACTTGAATCTACCGCTTCAAGCCCCAGAAACCTGCTTGGATTGCGTGCCTGGGGCGTGACCACTAACCACCGTTGCGCACATCACCGCATCGTCGCCACGAAGCATCTGGATGAGTGCAGCGACGCCGTGTGTGGACGCCTTGGGGGCCACTAGAGTTGGCTGTCCAAGACCGCGTCCGTTGCAGCGACCAGTTGTCGGATGAAGTGGATGTGCCGGCGCAGATCGTCCCGTGACACTGCATGCTTGGCAGGTGACCCGCCAGCCGGCCGGCCTGAACGGTGGGCAATGTCACCACGCTTCTTGGCCAGGGCATTTAATTCCGATCGCGCCGCGGCCATCTCGGTCTGGTTCCAGTGCCAGCCCTCTGTGATGTCCAGTCCCAGATACTTCTGGAACATCGGTCTGACTCGATCAGTGCTAGGCGTGTGAAAGGTCTTGAGGTCGTTGGTCAGGCTGTTCTGCATGAATCTCGCCAAGTCTGACTTCCCTCTCCCGATCAACACGTCCACCGCCTCCACAAGTCGATCCTCGAAGTAGGTTTCGAGTGCCGCCAGAGCCATGACCAAGCTAGCCCTTTTCAGGACCTCATTCTCTGGCGGTGGCGGCAAGGTGTTGAGACGATCAAAGTGGTTGACTAGGTCGACAGCGTCCTGGATCGCGTGGTCAAAGGTCAGGCTGGCTTTGGACGGCATTGGGCTACTCTTTTACTGGATTGTGGCACCTAGTTCGAGCTGCCAACAACTGCCCAGATGGGAAGAATGGCCAATGCCGCGTCATTTGTCCGCTTATGGCCGGAAGCGGACATGGGAAGTTCGTTCCCCAGAGTGGTGAATCCATCCGATGCCACTCCGTGAAGTCCTAGGTGCTTGTCTCCTCTGCGCGCGCCCTGGACCGTGACGTGCCAGGGCGCTTCATGCCTATCAGACGACCGAGTGGCGGGCCTTCAGGCCGCTCAGTGCCAACGCACTCAGCGCACGGGTCGGGGCGGCGCACGCCTCAGCGTGGATCGTCACCGGATAGCCCACCGCCTCCGGCGAAAGGGCTGTGTGAGTGACGCAATGCTGGGTCATCATGCCGACCAGATCGATGGTGTCCACCTTGTGCTGCCGGAGCAGATCGGCGAGGTTGGTTCGCAGAAAGCTATCCGCCTCATGCTTGACCACCAAGTGGGAATTCCGCATCGCCGATTGAATGGACGGATGCAGATCGGCGCCGACGCTGCCGGCCTCGAAGAAGGGCGCGCCAGCGGGTGCCTGATGCTGTACGACCACGACCAGATCGTTGTTGCCGTGCGCGGTCTCGATCAGTACCAGCGCATTCTGGAGTGCTTCCTCTGCGCCGTCCAGGGGAAAGCGGCCGTCAGCAAAGTATTCATTCTGGATATCAATCACAACAAGCGCTTTCATACATCCTCCCTCAGAAGTCGATGACTTCGCCATCCTGCGGAATGACGACACTGCTTTCGATGCCCTTTTCGATGACGTAGTCCTGCAGGTCGTAGCGGCTGACGCTCATGTGATTGACCGCATCCATGTGCACCGCCACGATCCTGGCGTTGGGAGACATCTGGTGCACGCGCAACGTATCTTCCTTGCCCATGATGATGCCGGTATTGAATCCATCGATCCGCGCATCGCCTGTGTTGAGAACCACCACGTCAGGCTTGAAGGCCTCCAGCGTGCTGCGGACCTCGGCTTCCCATACGGTATCACCGGCCACATACACCGTCTTCAAACCCGCCTGCTGGAAAACAAAGCCCATGGTTGCACCGAGCCGTTTGCGCAGCTCGGGGATGGCGTACATTTCCTCCGACCCGTGACGGGCGCCGGCCTTGCTGATCCTGACGCCGTTGAATACGGTGTGGGCGCCCAGAATTCGAACATCCTTGAAACCCTGCTTGCGCAGCAGGGTCGCATCCGCTTCGTCCTGGACGAACATGGGCAACGACTTGGGGATTTCCTTCTGGGCAGCATCATCCCAGTGGTCGAGGTGGGTGTGGCTGACCAGCACTGCGTCGACACCGGCCAGCACGGACTCAACGGATTCCGGAAGCTCCACCAGCGGGTTGCGCAGGTGGCTGCGGTAAGTATTGGCAAAACCGGGATAGGCCCCCTTGCGTGCAAGCATGGGATCGACCAGGAAGACCTGGCCGCCATACGTCACCTTGATGGTGGCGTTGCGGATCTGCTGGATGGATACCTTGTGGCTGGCCTCGGCACTGACTGCGTGGAGTGGGGCGCCCATGGCCAGCATCAGGCCCAGTGCGACGGGAAGTGTCTTGCTCATTGAAGTTCCTTGAGGGCTTATGCGATGAGGAAAGTCTGGGCGTGGCGCCTTCCGTGAGATACTGGCCCAGATGTCAAATCACGATGGAATCGGGCCAAAATGACCATCCACTCAGAATCTGCGGGTACGACGGAGGTCGTGCTGCTGGCACAGCCGGGCGTCAGCGCGTTTCACCTGTCAGTCCCGCTGGCGATCTTCGGCATGTGTTTTGAGGGGCGAACGGAGTTCCGCGTGCGGGTCGCCGTCGAGGGCAGCGGCGGGCCGACTTCGCACTGCTTGATGATCAGGGGTGACGGCGGACTGGAGCTTCTCGACGAGGCCAACGTCGTTGTGGTCGCCGGTTGGCCGGAGCTGGGACAGGCGCCGTCCGAGGCGCTTCAGCGTGGACTGCGCGCTGCCCATCAGCGCGGCGCCTACGTCGTTGGCCTCTGCTATGGCACCTACGCGCTGGCCTACTCAGGCCTTCTGGATGGAAAGCGCGCTGCGACCCATTGGGCAGGCGAGTCTGACTTCCAGGGTAGATTTCCAAACGTAAAGCTGGACGTGGACGCACTTTATGTAGACGAGGACAGGCTCGTCACTTCGGCCGGCACCGGCGCAGGACTGGACTGCTGCATCTACCTGGTGCGAAAGCTCTACGGATCAAAAGAAGCCAATCGCGTGGCGCGGGTGATGGTGTTGCCGCCGCACCGTGAGGGTGGGCAGGCCCAGTACATCGATCAACCCGTCCCAGACAACTCACGGGACGCCGCTCTCAGTAGTCTGATGGACGAGGTCCGGCGCAATCTCGGTGACGATCATTCCATCGACAGCCTTGCGTCAAAAGTGGCGATGAGCCGGAGAACATTCACACGCAGGTTTGCAAAGGTCACCGGCATGACCGTTGGTGACTGGGTTCAGGCGGAACGACTGCGCCGGGCCAAGGAGCTGCTTGAGAGTTCAGCGCTGCCGATCGATGTGGTGGCAGAGAAGGCCGGGTTTCAGACCGCGGTTTCATTCCGTCAGAGTTTCAAGCGGGCAATGCACGTGAGTCCCTCAGACTGGAGAAAGACCTTTGGGGAGTGACGCGCGTGGATGAAGAAACACTGGATTCGCCACTGTTGAGGGTGGGCCGTGCCATGCCAAGTCGAGTGCCTTCGAGCACACCGTTACGCTCTCTCGATGTCCGCTTCTGGCCGGAAGCAGACATCAGCACTGCGTCAGCGCTTGGTCCGGTTATAGGCTGGCTTGTTAGCCGGACCCAGTCACTTTAAGATCGAGCTGTATCAAGGGGGGGGGAGCCCGCCATACGGTGCTTTCTGGATAATTCGTATAGCCGGACCCATGGGTCCGGCTATTAGGTAGTCAGGCATCAGAAACAGCTTATGTCGCACGGAAAGATTGAAAACAAACACTTTGAGAAATACGGCTTGTTCCTCGTGGAAGAGCACCGGCCACCCAGCCGTGGCGGCAACACAGGCGCGCTCCACTCTCATGTCTTGACCATCGACGGTGAGCGATACAGCTTCCTAGGTCTTGGGTCACAGCAGTGGGCATACAAATCTGACACCGTGTCTTTTGAGTATGAGGTCAAGAATGGCTACAAGAATATTCTCTTGGAGACCCTTGTTGTCATATCCAAATTCGGTGAGCCAATAGTTCGGGGCAACCGTGGTTTCAAGTCCACGTTGCGCACGGCAGGCTCCCGTATGCCTGCCAGCCGCCGTGAGCAGCGCGACTGATGGCTAACAATTAATTCAAGCCGACGCAGCTTCGTAGCTCGCCTTAACTCTGGCGTTGAAGGTCCGCTGCTGGCCGAAAACAGACGCCTTCGTCAAGACAAGTATATTGCAGCCCTCTGACTGATCAGGAACCCTGCCACTTCAGCGATGGCTGGCTCCAGTCGACCAGCGGCGCTGCTGCTAAGCGTTAGGCGGTTGTAGCCTCGGCTGCCCAGACCGAAGCTGTTCGGCTTTGATGAAATACGGATCCTAGGCTGGTCTGTGCACTGTAGGGGTTGATCTGGATGCCGATATCGCGGGGCTTTTCACGCGATTACTTTGGCGAGCACTTGCTGCTTGGTTGCTAGGAACGCTGCGGAAGTTTGCATAGGTCCCGAAGATAGCGCGACTTGGATGCCGGTTTGCGCAAATGCCCCGCAATTGGCGTTCTAACGCGACCCAGCTGTGACGGGCCGCACCTGGGTCCTTTTCCCCGTGGTCATTTGGGCTGCCGATTCGATCCCGTGCAGATGCTGGCAGCCTCGAATGGTCTGCCGCCTCGGGTGATTCTATAGGCGTCTTCATAGGCGAACCCAGGAAATCCAACGCAATAGTGGTCCTCCAGAGTCACCACCCCGATCACTTGATCCCCCTTAGATAGTTCTTGAGTTAATGGCCGTCGACGTTGAGTCGTCCACATCCATAGCAATGCGCAAAGCTGTCTAAGTAGAGTTCCTGGACGCTATCAGGGCTTGCTCCCCTTACGGCAAAACCCTTGGAATAGGGCGGTCAGTGAGTGATGTCGGCAATAGGCCAGGGACCGCCTCGCCATGGGCCGCTGCGCTGGGTTGGATCGACACCACTAATTGTGATGCCATGCCACCATCCTATCGATGTCTTTGCTGGGGTGAGGGCCGACGTACAGCAGGAACAGCCTGAACTGATCGCTCCTATCGAGGTGCTGGAAGTAGATCCTTGCGGCAGCAGCTTCTGTCGTTGCGTCACCTTGCTTAAGGTGCAAGTTCGAGTCGCAACGCGCAATCTGCTTGGCGCCCTTCATCAGGCGAACGCAGGTATTGATGCCACCAGACTGGGCTAGCTCGATGTTCTTCTGCCTAAAGAACGCTTCCAGGGTCATCTCGATCCGGCCCTTTTTCTTGCAAAACTTTTCAAGAAGGTCGGCAGAGGTCTTTACAAAGCTGTGCCGCGACGGATCGATTTCATCGCACCGCTCGAGCGCATCGCCCACCAGGATGTAGTCGCTACATCGCTTGGCCGCGCTTTCAAATCGTTGTGCCAACGACGCTACGCCGGTCCAGCCTAGCTCTCGGCAAACTTCTTGATATACGCTGTTGAGTGGATCGTCGTCGCCGTCGATGCCGCGCAGTGATGTAGGCCAGTCACCGTGGCCCGCTGTGGGGCGGATGACCCGCGCTCCATCTTGGGCATACAGCCTGACGGCTTCTTCCATTTCAGCCGTAAGTGCCACGTAAGGCAGCACAACGATAGTCATCGAAGACCATTCGATGTTGTCACCAAACGCCTCAAGATCAGACACGGCTTGACCATTTGGGGGGTGGAACTCATATCCCCCACGGTTCGATTTGACCGTCAAGCACAGGCCTACGTGAACTCCATTGCGTGCCGCCTCTGCGACGAGCCGTGCCCTGATGAGGCTGGGTAGCCCAACTACGAAGATTGCCATCCCTGTGCCGCTCCGTCACTGACGAGACTTCACCATCAAGACCGATGCCATCAATGGGATGACGTAATTGGCGATCTCATCTTCAGAGAGCGTATCGATGAGCTTAAGCGCTCTCTCTTTCGCTGAAAGCGCGCGCGTATCAAGGACAGGGGTGGGGGCGGGTCCAACTGAGGTATGAACGGGCTGCGCTGGCACAGAGGCAGGCGCAAGCCTTGAAATAGGCACCTCTACTGACGTTGCCCAGGAATGGATCTGCTGGGTCATCTTTCGCAGCCGGAACTGTGTCCAAGCTTTACCTAACGGACCCAGTGACCTGGTGAAGCGGACATTGAGAGGGGTCGAGTAAGTCTCCTCAAGCATAGGAGGGATTGACGGAGGTACGTCCGGATGCTCAGACACAAATTCCTTCATCCAGGCCGACTGCAGCTCTGCCCCGATTTGTTCAATGCGCACCCAGTCGCCTGGGGGCCGAAGGCTGTCGGGTGACTGACCTTCTTGAATCAAAGTGTGGAACACGCGGCCGTCCAAGCGATTGAAGAATCGCGCACGGCGCGGATCCGGATTGGAGAAAGCAATCCAGACTTCATCTCGGATCGCCGGCGGCGGTTCACGCCTGGCCGACGCAAGGGCCGCATCTACAGGCATGCTCTGAGAGAGTGATCGAGGGCACACAATCATCTCCCCGCCCTCTCGCGTGCGCAGCTCGAACAAGTCAGGGAAGGCCGCGAGGAAATCTTTGAAACGTCGATAGCCCATGGCTTGAAGATCAAAGCTGCCAAGGCCGCGGTTCTGGCCTTCACTGATCAAAAGCTGCCGTAAGCGAGCGGCGGGTTCTTCGGTCTTGCCCTGCATCAACTCAATCAGCAGGGGTCTCCATGCACGAGTACTGTCCACACCAAATCCTTGTTGGAGCGCTGAAAAAAAGAAAAAGCCGTTACTGATAGTAACGGCTTTTTCTGATGATCAAGTAGTGCTAATCGCTAGGTTCGGTACCTTTGATGACGTCGTCCGGACGAGAGAACTTAGCAGCACTCTTCCGGCCCTTGGGCGCCATGAAAGTCCTGCCTGAGCAGCATCGATCGATTCGGTGCTCTGGGCAGATCTCGACGAGTGAGCTTGCGTGCAGCACTCCAGCCGAGTGGCACCAGTATCACTGAAGCGCCAGCTGGTGTCAATTTGCGGACCCGGATTCCGTTCAGTGTTTGCTGCGGCCAATTTAACGTTAAATTTACGGGCACTAGCGCTCTGACCACAAGGTATAGGCACGCATTTCCCGTGCCCCTTGAGAAGTAGGTTCTCAGGGCCCGGGGCGGCCTCGAAGCGCCCCCAGGCCACATGGCCAGAGGGCTGTGTCATCTCTAGGCTTGGTGACGTAGAAGGGCCAGAGAGCGCTAGGCGCACTTTCCTGGAGTCCATGCGCCTAGGTCTAGTACCCGGCCCGTGCCTAGGCTTGGAAGTCTAGGCGTTGTGTCGCTATGGCCTCGAGGATCCAGCTTTCAGGGTCCGCACAACCAGATCAACGGCTGGTGAGGACTTCACGCGGATGGAAGTAGACATGGAGGCCTTGGTAAGTTGGGAACTAGTCTTCCAACACTCAACGCAGTGAGCCTGCCTCAACTTGAGGCTGCGCTATGTCATGGGGAATCAGAGCAGGACTGTTTAGGCGCAACGGAAAGACTATCCTAGTGGGCATGATTCCTTGTAACCCTTCCAGTTCGACGCCCATGTCTCATAAGGCGCAGCTCGCCCTCATTGAGGCATTGGAGGCATGCTTCGATGCTTCAGCCTGGTCCAAGCTAGGTATGGAGATGGGGTTGCCGCACCTGACTCACTCTGAAACCCGATTGCAGAAGGCATTGCGGTTCAACGACAGCGACTACGGAACCGAAGTCGCACAGCTTGTAGCCTTCATGGCTATGCAGAAGCCTGACTTGTTGCGTTCCCTCCCCTCGCGACCAGTCCTGAAGGCGTGGCTGGAACAGAATGCTCCTGCTTTTGCACAGGAGCTCGGCTTGAGCGTCGGCCACGTGCCGGCACCCATTCGACGTCTGAGTGCTAGCGAAGTTGTCGAGCGAGCGTTGAAGGACGCTGATCAACTGCTGCAGACGAATGGTGCAGTTAGCGCACTAGATCGAGTGCATACAGCGTTACATGGTTATCTGCTCGATGTCTGCGCTGCAGCTGGCCTAAAGGCAATCCCGGCCGCGCCAATTGGATCGCTATTCAAGACAATCAGGAATGAACACCCGAGTCTTGTGGCAATGAACAAGCATGACCCGCAGGTGGACGTCGTACTCGGTTCGTTGGCTGGGGCGGTCACCGCGCTAAACACTCTGCGCAACAACGCATCGGTCGCTCACCCCAATCAGGTACTGCTTGGGGAAGGTGAGGCTATGCTGATGGTGAATCTCGTGCGCACCCTGTTTAACTATCTCGAAACCCGACTCGATCACTAGCGGATCGCTCCTTCTGGCCCACTGCTTGCCAGAGAACCTTTCGGGCTAGGCTGAAGAGCCAGCGCGGGACGCTTAGCTTCGCGTTACAGTAATGATCCCCAAGGTCAAGCGCGCTTGGGGCGGCTCCTGCCTCGCCAAGCGCGCCGTGCGGTAAGGCCAGGAGATGGTCGGCACTTCGTTTCTTGACCGTTCCTTGGCCCTGTTAAGTGACTTCTTCGCTGTGCAGCCGCCCTTAGGCAGCGGCGCTGCTAAAGCTTCCGTCCACAGAACTCAGCAGATAGGGGCTCGGTCTGGTGCGCCGAGCCTACCTCAATTGCGGTGTCCGCTTCTGGCCGGAAGCGGACGTCGCTCTCTAGCCGAGCAGGCATGGTCTCTAGCGTGGCAGTCCTTGCGGGCTAGGAACCGAGTCAGCGGTAGCGCCGCATGCATTAGGCTCATTGGCGCCTTTCTCTTCGCGTACGTGATCAGCTTGGACTGTCTAATCGGCTATATGAACTGCCTAGAAGATGTGGGGACACAAGAAAAGCCCGCAGCTTGGCGCATACGGGCTTTCCATCACGGCGTTACTTCTCCCCTTGGGGAGTGTTACGAATTCACTTCGGCGCGGAAGGCAATCTCGATCAGCTGTTCAGGGAAGGCGAGCGCGGACACTCCGATGAGGTTGCTGGCCACCTGGGGGACAGCCTGACCGTAGACGGCTGGCCTGACCTTGCCGCTAGCGGCAAACGCGGCCGGTACATCGATTACGAAAAGGGTTTCTTCCACCACATCCGCCAGCGATGCACCCAGCTCGGCCAACAACACCTGGGCGTTCGCATAGGTGCGCTTCATCTGCGCCTCCATGGTGTCGAAATTGGCAGGCTTCCCATCAGCCCCCAGAGCAGCCGGAGCTACCAGCTGACCCTCCGGCGTGTGCGAGAGCTGGCCCGAGACGAAGATCGAATTGTTCACGCGAACGGCCTGCACGTATCCATAAGCCGATTCCCACGGCACGCCAAAGCTGGCCGTCTTGCGGTTGGAGGCGCTCATTTCGTTGTCCTTCCTGTGTAGAAGGCACCAGTCTGCCGGTAGGCGAGGTTGCCTACCTGCCCCGAAAGGGTGATACGAGAGCGTCTGCTCAGGCGGCGGGTGTCCGCTTCTGGCCGGAAACGGACACTCTCTGAAGGAACTGCCTGTCTACCTCTTCCGGAACAGTTCACACGGGGTTCTAGCTGCCTCAATGTGCCGAGAGCAGTCCGCGCCGCGTTTGAGGTCATGGCTTGATTGCAAGAAATCGCTTGGCGAACAGGGCGCGCGCCATCGCAGCGTTAACATCTGATTGACTCACTGGGCCCGACAGTAAGGTGAGGGCTTCCTCGAAATTGGAAAAGCGAGTGTAGTTGCGGATATGGAACTTTAGCGCGGTGGCGAAGTAGTTCTGAAGTAAGTAGCAAAACGATTTAGTCAATGAGTTGTCCGATACACGATGGACGCTAGCGTTTCTGTGCTCGGCGAGCTGTTTAAGAATTGACTCATGGTAATCGCGATCCTCGTACAGAAAAATGCATCGACGCACAAGTTGTTTGTAATCTGCCACGTTCGAGGAGAGGATGGACTCAAGTGCGGACCAGCACTTCAGGAATGCAGCGTCAGGGTCGCTTTCATCGAAGCCGCTGGCGAAGCGAATGACCGCTTGTTCCAAGCGGCCGTTGTATGCGCAGTTGCGCATTCTCCGCAAGGTCTTCTTTAGCACATCAACCAGAACGCTTGGCTTCCTGGGGGTGAACGTGATTCTCGGGCTATAATTGGGCTCGTACCAGATCAAATCGGTTGCGACCGAGCCATCAATATTATGGATCGTATGGAAGTGCCCTGTGCGCAGAACGTTGATGGGCTTGTGTTCTGAGCCAAGCAGTGTCTTCTCAAAACTTGGATTCGACAGCAAACATATCAGGCCACGAAGAATTCTCAGCTCCCGATCTGATTTGGCGAACGCCGCGCCAGCGCTCTCCGCCTCTACATCAATTTGAACGAATGAATAGCTGTCAAGGTCCTCGTGAATAATTCCTGTCCGAATCTGTTCCTTTACTAGCTGCACGCGCGCAGATTTGAATTTTCGTGGAAGTGTTTTTCGAAACCGTGCTCGTAACTCACAAATTTGCAAGCTTCTAGGCAGCCATGCGCCATCCGTCGACAGTGTGGTTATAAGGCTAAATTTCTTTAGACCTCCCTTTCGCTGTGCAGATCGCGCGACATTTACTAGGCTGAGCAATTTAGTTGCTGAAATTGGGGCGTTGATCCCGTGCAGGACGTCCCAGATCAAGTCGACTCTGTCGATGCCGTCGTCGGCCTGTTGACCCTGAAGCATCGAGGCCAGGACGGCGATGTCTCCGTGCACGCTCAGCCGTAAGATCCCCACCGCGCCATCCGATAGGCTTACAGACTCCATAACTGATTCAAGGACCGGGTTGGGCTTGCTTCCCTCTGCCCATCGGTATGCCATGCGGTTGTTCCTGCTGTCCGGATATCCGAGTCCAGATTATGGGGATGGCGCCCGGGAGTCCACTGCGAGCGTCGTGCTGCCGTTGGGCCTAGCAGGTGGAGCGGTAGCCGTGCATATACATTTGAACAGGAGTCGAGCGGATCCAAAGTCACAAACGCGGCTGAGTCGTTGGTGCGGCATTAGCCTTGGGTGGTCGGGCAAATGTTAAATTTAATCGCCCTGTCTAGCCGCAACTAATGGGCACGTATGGAATGAGTGCAAGCATCGGGGTCGCCGCACAGCATGGACCTAATCCTCATGTATTAGTGGTATGGCCGGCTCAGAAACGACGCCTGGATGCAGGTGCGCTTAGATGGAGAGGTAGCGCCGTGGTTATGCGAAATGTCCAGTTCTGGCCGAAAGCGGCCTCCAAATTACCCTAAGGAGGCCGCGGTTCGTTTAGATACCTTCCGCCTCAGGCCTCAGTCTGCTCCGCCAGCTCCAACGCGTCTTCAACCTCAATTCCCAAGTACCTCACTGTGCTCTCAAGTTTGGTGTGGCCCAGGAGGATTTGAACAGCGCGCAGGTTCTTGGTACGCCGGTATATCAATGATGCCTTGGTCCGTCGCATGCTGTGGGTACCGTAGCTGTTACGGTCGAGTCCAATAGCCGTAACCCATGAGCCCACAATGCGTGCGTACTGTCGGGTGGAAAGGTGACCATCCCTCATTCCTGGGAACAAATAGGATGCCGAACCTAGCCGAGCTCGTCCGACCCATTCGGCGAGCGCGGTTCTCGTTAACTCCGTCAGCTCAAACTGAACGGGTCTCCCCGTCTTGCGCTGCAAAACGATCGCCCTCTTGGCGATTGCGGAACCATGCGATACGTCTCGAAGCCGTAGGCTGACCAGATCGCAGCCTCTTAGCTTCGAGTCGATCCCCAAGTTGAAAAGCGCCAGATCACGAGTGCGGCCTGCAACCTGTAGGCGCACTCTGATCGACCAAATTTCGCTAAGCCTGAGCGCTGTCTTCTGACCGACTAACTTTCCTTTGTTCCACGGCGTGAAATGAGATGACATGGGATGCTCCAGTGATGGAGCATCCAGCGTGCCTTCTCCTTGCGGCATCAGCTCAAGCTGGCCGGGATCAAAAAGCGGACATCGCTACCGCAGCGACCAGGAGGATCTCTCGGGATTGGGGGGATGGCAGTTTCGGAGCCGAAGTGCGCCAGATGCGTGCAGCATTACGCACCCGATCACTACCCAGTGACGGACTTCCATGGCTTCTTTGCCAGGATGCGTTGCAGAGCCTTCACCTCCCCCACGTTGGCATCAGCTCCCGCACCTGCATCCACGCAATGAACTGACCGAACCAGAGATCGCTGGTCACGCCCTTCGGGTGAAGGTCAAAGCCGTGCCCTCCACGTTCGTACATATGCAGCTCCGCTGGTACGCCAGAACCCCGCCATGCGCTGTAGAGCAGAATGGGATCGTTGGGCTGATAGTCGTCGTCAGCAGCGCCGGCAATGAATGCCGGCGACGCATCTGCAGGCACGGGTGTGCGCGGACCGCCGTAGATGAGCCCTACGAAGTCCGGACGTGTCGCCTTGGGGCCGATGGCAAGATCTGCAGCCAGGTAAGCGCCGCTCGAGAAACCGATCATGCCCACCCGGTCTGGAATGACGCCCCACTCACCAGCACGCTGCCGCACGATGGTCATGGCGCGCGCGCCGTCCTCGACGGCTTTTGGCTCTCCGGCAAACGGCGGCATCTCAACGGGCGAGCCCGTCCGGGCGCGTGACATCACCTGCTCCATCTCTTCCATGTGCACCGCGGGAATGCGCATCGGTCCATCGCCGCTGCGCACTGTGCGGTGTTTCAGCACAAAGGCAGTGATGCCACGCTCGGCCAGAGCGCGGGCCACGTCCGTGCCGCCGCGAACATAGCCAAGGGCAACAAAGCCTCCCCCGGGAACAACGATGACCGCTGTTCCATTCTGCTTGCCGGGCGCGGGCCGGTACATCTCCAGGGTTGGCTCACTCACGTCGTAGATCAGTGTCTCGCCGGTATCCAACGTGTCGTGCAGCTCCTGCACACCCAGCGGCTGCGTCGCGCCAGCCGGATACAGCGAAATGAACACGCCACCAGTTGACGCTGCTGGTGATGCGATAGCAGAAGAAGCACAGACAACGGCCGACAGCAAGGTGGCGACAGCGGGCCACCGCTTAATGGGGCTGTCCATCAGAGGTCCATCCTGAGCGTGACGAATGCCGAGCGGGGCTGGTTGGGTGCTACGACGGCGTAGCCCATGTACGAGTATGGATCCCACGCCTTACGGCCGGTGAGATTGACCAGCGAGAGACCAAGCGTGAACCGTCCGAAGTTGTAGGACGCCTGGGCGTCGAACACGGCGTAGCCGGGAACCGCAAGGGTGTTGGGAAGCGTCAGCTCTCTGGCGCTGACGGCGGTGACCCCCGCGCCGAAGGCCAGTCCCTTCGCCGGCCCTTCCAGCAGTCGATAGCGTGCGGCGAGGCGCCCGCTGTTGTCCGGCACGCGGGCCACGCGATCCCCGGGGGCTGCACCTTCATCCCGCGTGCTGGTGTGTGCGTAGTTGGCCAGCAGGGAGAAGGCCGGCGTAGGCTCCCATACCATGTCCATTTCCACCCCGCGTGCCCGCTGGCGCCCGCTCTGTATGTAGTAGCCCACGTTGTTCGGGTCGGACACCGC
The DNA here is from genome assembly GCF_056861425.1 of Stenotrophomonas sp. 21LCFQ19. Classification (NCBI taxonomy): domain Bacteria; kingdom Pseudomonadati; phylum Pseudomonadota; class Gammaproteobacteria; order Lysobacterales; family Lysobacteraceae; genus Stenotrophomonas; species Stenotrophomonas sp. 21LCFQ19. The sequence continues at coordinate 177,153 of NZ_JBSPUF010000011.1, forward strand.
CACGTCCTCACGCTTCTGCCGGAATGCGGCGACAGTGCCGGAAAGCCCGCGCCCGGGCAAAGACAGCTTCAGACCGCCCTCTACGTTGATGGACGTTTCAGGCTCCGGCGTGGCAAGACCGATGAAGCCGAACGGTGCACGGAACGCGGTCGCGTAGCCTGCAAACAGGGCGATCCCCGGCGCCAGGTCATACGTTGCCCCAAAGTGCGGCGACACATGGCTGAAGGTCTTGTCGTTGGCCACGCCGATATTGCTGTTCTCGACGAACTTCAGCGACGTCCAACGCAGGGCGCCGGTCAGATGCAGGCGGCCGTAGGTGGCCTGGTCCTGGATATAGCCAGCAAGGGTCGTGAAGCGATCATCGGTGTAGGAGTTGACCGGCAACTGCGCCGTATAGCGAAGCATGTAACGAGGATCTGCGAGGTTGATCACGCCGGAAGGACTGTCACTGATGAACAGGCCCATGCCGCTGTAGAAGCTTGTCCAGTCATAGTTGATGCCGGCCAGCAGCGTGTGTTCCCCGCCCAGCATGTCAGTCTTGATCGAGAGGTTCGCATCCAGCGTGGCTTCCTTGGTGCGGTTCACCATCGTGATCGGGAAGACGTCGTACTCGGGTGCAACCGTTTCCGTGGGAGCCAGGCCGGGGAAGACGAAGCTGCCACTCTCGTCGACCTTGCCGCGGAAGTAGCGCGCGGTCACGGTCAGATCTACCCGGTCAGAGAAGGCGTGACGCAGGGTGGCGGTACCCATCCTGCTGTCATTGCTGGTCAGCGGCTGGCCCTGCGGCGAGCCGGGGAAGGCGTCCCGGTCCAGCACCCCGGCCAGGGCCGCATCAGCAGGCAGTCCGGAATACTCCAGAGCGCGGCGGCGGTTGAACTGGCCTTGCAGCAGCAGTTCGGTGGCGTCGCCCAGCTGCATCAGCAGGCTGGGTTGCAACGACCGGCGCTCGCCATGAACCTCATCGATCCAGCTATCGTTTCTCTGGTACTCCGCACTGATCCGCGCTGCGACAGTAGAAGACAGCGGAACGTTGATATCCGCGTAGGGGTTCCAGGTGGAGAAGCTGCCCCCGCGCAGGGAAACGTAACCACTGGACGCGGTGGGGTCCGGGCGTTCGCTTTCAATGTTGATGACGCCGCCGAGCGGCGTGCCGAGACCACCGCCATAGAGCGTCGCACTGGGTCCCTTGAGGACGCTGATGCTGGAAATGCCCACCATGCCGCTGGGATCGTAGGCTTGCTGGTTGCCTGCAAACAGCGGCAAGCCGTCCAGGTAGACCTCGGCGGGGAATCCACGCACGATGGGCGGAATGAACAGGTTTTCGTCCGAGCGCGTGGGCGTGACGCCGGAAACGTTGACCAGTGCATCACCCAGCGTGCGCCGGTCTTGTTCGCGCAGCAGGGTGCTGGTGATGACCTGCACCGACTGGGGAACTTCGGTGATGGGCGTATCGGTGCGGGTGGCGGCGGACGTGGCCGAGGCGGTGTAGGTGCCGCGCGTGGCGGTTACCTCCACGGGCTTCAGCGTCCAGCTGGGCGCTTCGTTGGAGGCACGCGACGCGGGCGGCGCTGCATCTTCTTCGGCGAAGGCCGACGGCGCCGCGCAGGCCAGTGCCAGGACGATGGCGGTGCTGATCAGGGTTTTGTGGTTCATGGTGGATTTTCAGTTCCAGTAGTCGCGCAGAAGGAGCAGCTCAGCGCTTGATGGCGGCTGCGTCATAGCGGGCATTGACCTGTTGCCAGTTGACCAGCGGCCACCAGGCTTTGATGTAATCGGCCCGCTTGTTCTGGTAATGCAGGTAATAGGCGTGCTCCCAGACGTCCAGCGCCAGAATGGGGGTCCCACGTTCGGCCACCACATCCATCAGCGGGTTGTCCTGGTTGGCGGTGGTGGTGATGGCCAGCGAGCCATCGTCCTTGACGATCAACCATGCCCAACCCGAGCCGAAGATTTTCGTAGCCGCTTCCGAGAACTTCGTGCGGAACGCTTCTTCGGACCCGAAGGTCTCAACCAGTCTGCTGCGCAGTGCCGGCGACGGCATGCCGCTCTGGCCGACAGGTGCCATCAGTGTCCAGAAGAGGCTGTGGTTGTAGTGGCCGCCGGCATTGTTTCGGACGGCGGTGTCGTAGCGCGAAATGCTGCGCTGGATACCCTCCAGCGATGTGCTCGCCAGTGCCGGGAAGTCCTTGACCTTGGCATTGAGGTTATCCACGTAGGCCTTGTGATGCCGGCCGTGGTGGATCTCCATCGTCTGCGCATCGATAGCCGGCTCCAGTGCGTTGGTGGCGTAGGGCAGGACCGGCAGCGCAAACGGCGTCTTTGCAGCATCGGCTGCAGAAGCGATGCCGGAGAGCGCAAGCAGCGCGGTGGCAAGCAGATATTTCAGCGAGTGAAGGTTCATGCGGTCATGTCTCCGTTGAGGGCAGCAAACGATGCCCGGCTGGGCGTTGAACAACGAATCAGGAGGCCGGCTGCGCGCGCCAGCCGCGGGTGGCCAGGAAATCAAGCAGCCCGACCAGCAGCAGCGATGCGCCCACCAGCGGGAAGATCAGGCCGCCGATGCACAACAGCGCAAAGACGCCGGCAACGCTGCGGCCCTGCCGCGGAAGCGGAGGAACGCCGAGGCCGCCGAGCGGGCGGCGCTTCCACCACATCACCGCGCCGCTGGCGCACAGCAGCACGATGGCCAGGCAGGCGATCAGCAGAAACAAGCGGTTGGCCGTGCCGTATTCCTGGCCCAGATGCACATTGATGCCCCATTCCAGGCCGCGCCCGAGCAGGCCGTAGTCGGCGTAGGTCATGTCCAGCAGCACGTTTCCGCTGTACTGGTCCAGATGGACGACCCGTTGCTGGCCCAGCGCCTCCGGATACACCGAGGCGGTGTACACCCCCATCGGCCCGCGCGGGAGGCTGACGCTGTAGCCGGGTGCCAATCCCAAGCGTTCGAATGCGTGGATGGCGGCATCGATGCCGATGGCGCCCGGTTGCGGTGACAGTTCGCCAGAAGCGCTCCCATCGTGCCCCGCATGTCCCTCATGGCCGTCATTGCCAGGCTTCGGCGCGTGGTCGGCATGCGACACATCGGAGACCGGCAAGTGGGCCTGCTGCATCGACCAGGTGGGTGTCGTGGTGTCGGCCAGGCGCTGGCGCGACATGGGCACGTCCACACGCACGCCGGCCGGGTAGCCGTAGTTGTGTCCATTGGCCCAGGCGTTGACCTGCTTGCCCCACACCACCGACCACGGCATGCCGGTTACCGCCAGAAACAGTAGTACCAGACCCACCCACACGCCTGTCACCGCATGCAGGTCCCGCCAGAACAGCCGTTGGCCCGGCTGCCCGCGTACGGTGGTCACGCCACCGCGCTGTCCACGCGGCCACCATAGATAGACACCTGTGGCGACCAGCAGGATGGCCCAGCCCGCAGCGATCTCGATCAGTGCGCTGGCATAGCTTCCCAGCAGATCCAGGCTGTGCAGGCGCCGGACCACCCCCGAGAACGTGCCCTTCTCCGGCAGATGACCCAGCACGTGCGATGTGCCGGGGTCCACGTAGTAGACCTGGCGGCGTCCATTCTTCTCGGCAACGCCAATCTCCACACTGCCATCGGCACGCTCCGGCGTGGTGTAGCGGAAGACACTGCCCTCGGTCACAGCCTGCACGGCGGCGATATCAGCACTGGGCGCTGCCTTTTGCGCAGTAACCGGCTCGACCACCTTCAGTTCCGCGTGGACCAAACGATCAATGGGTTTCTGGTAGAGGTAGACGGCGCCGGTCAATGCCAGCCAGGCGATGAAGGGCAGGACAAACAGTCCGGCATAGAAATGCCACCGCCACACCGCACGGTAGAAGCGCAGGCGGTCCGCGGCGGCAGGGGAGGCGGTGGCGTTCATCTCAGAGCTCCCGCGTCCAGGTCAGATAGAGCGCACGGCCGTCGCCGGGCGAATAGCCCGAGGAGCCGCTGTCATACCAGGCGTACAGATAGGCCCGATCGGTGGCATTCTTCAGCTGCAGCGAAAGCTGGTTGCGCAAATTCAGCCTGTATGTGGCGCTCAGGTTGAGCACCGCGTAGCCGCCAAAGCGGCCCAACGTATTGGTGCGCTCCACGTAGTAGTCACCCTGACCGTTACCCCAGGCACTGTAGGTCCAGTCCGGCGTGGGGCTGAACGCTACGCCAGCGCTGGCCAGCCAGTTCGGGACA